>JBAVXU010000337.1:0-20348 GCA_049698415.1 Mycobacteriales bacterium | reverse complement strand
GCGAACGCCCCGCCGACGATGAACAGCACGTTGGTGGTGTCGATCTGGATGAACTCCTGGTGCGGGTGCTTGCGCCCGCCCTGGGGCGGAACCGAGGCCGTGGTGCCCTCGAGGATCTTCAGCAGCGCCTGCTGAACTCCCTCACCTGAGACGTCACGAGTGATCGACGGGTTCTCGCTCTTGCGGGCGATCTTGTCGACCTCGTCGATGTAGATGATGCCGGTCTCGGCCCGCTTGACGTCGTAGTCGGCAGCCTGGATGAGCTTGAGCAGGATGTTCTCGACGTCCTCGCCGACGTAGCCGGCCTCGGTCAGGGCGGTGGCGTCGGCGATGGCGAAGGGGACGTTGAGCATCTTGGCCAGGGTCTGCGCCAGCAGCGTCTTGCCGCAGCCGGTGGGGCCGAGCAGCAGGATGTTGGACTTGGACAACTCGACGGCGTCGGCAGCGTCGCGACGGGGGCCGTTGATGCCGGCCTGAACCCGCTTGTAGTGGTTGTAAACGGCCACCGAAAGAGTCTTCTTGGACGAATCCTGACCGACTACGTAGCTGTCGAGGAACTCGTAGATCTCCTGCGGCTTGGGGAGTTCGTCCCACTTGAGCTCGGAGCTCTCGGAAAGCTCCTCTTCGATGATCTCGTTGCAGAGGTCGATGCATTCGTCGCAGATGTAGACCCCGGGCCCGGCAATGAGCTTCTTGACCTGCTTCTGGCTCTTCCCGCAGAAGGAGCACTTGAGCAGGTCGCCGCCGTCGCCGATACGTGCCACGTACGACTCACTCCCCTTCGTTGCCGGCGGGGCAGCCAGCGATCGGTTCGACGGTACATCGTCCTGGGGGCGGGGGGACCCCCTTTGACACGGCGCGCCCGAAACGCACTGTGCTCAGGCCGGGGTGAGCGCCGACAGTTTGCGGCTCTGGATGACCTCGTCGACCAGCCCGTAGTCCTTGGCCTCTTCGGCGGTGAGGATCTTGTCGCGCTCGGTGTCGCGGCGGACCTGTTCGGGCGTGGCGTTGCTGTGCCGGGCGATCATTTCCTCCATCTGGGTCCGCATCCGGAGGATCTCGCGGGCTTGGATCTCGATGTCGCTGCCCTGGCCGCCGGCCTGCTCGACGGAGGGCTGGTGGATCAGGATCCGGGCGTTGGGCAGCGCCATCCGCTTGCCGGGGGTGCCCGCCGCGAGCAGAACCGCAGCGGCGGATGCGGCCTGGCCCATGCACACGGTCTGCAGGTCGGGTCGGACGAACTGCATGGTGTCGTAGATCGCGGTGAGCGCGGTGAACGATCCGCCCGGGGAGTTGATGTAGAGCAGGATGTCGCGGTCGGGATCCATCGATTCGAGGCACAGCAGTTGCGCCATGACGACGTTGGCGACCTCGTCGACGATCGGGGTGCCCAGGAAGATGATCCGCTCGTCGAACAGCCGCGAGAACGGGGTGTACTGCCGCTCACCGAGGCTGGTGCGCTCCCACCATGTCGGGATTTCGTAGCGGGCGGTGGGGTTGTACGGGACTTCGCTCACGTCTGCTCCTATTGTCATGCGCTCGTCAGCTCATCGTTCCCGCGCCTGAAGGCACTTCCTGCGCGCTGGCGACGACGTCGTCGACGAAGCCGTAGTCCTTGGCCTCGCTGGCGGTGAACCACCGGTCGCGGTCGGAGTCGATCTCGATCTGCTCGACCGTCTGGCCGGTGTGATAGGCGATCCGCTCCTGCATGGTCTTCTTGGTCCAGAGCATGTTCTCGGCCTGGATGGCGATGTCGGACGCGGTGCCCCCGATGCCGCCGGATGGCTGGTGCATCATGATCCGAGCGTGTGGCAGCGCGAGCCGCTTGCCCTTGGCGCCGGCACAGAGCAGGAACTGCCCCATCGACGCGGCGAGCCCCATCGCGACGGTGCCCACCTCGCACTTGATGAACTGCATGGTGTCGTAGATCGCCAGGCCGGCCGAGACCGAGCCTCCGGGCGAGTTGATGTAGAGCCAGATGTCGCGATTGGTGTCCTCGGCCGACAACAGCATCAGCTGCGCGCAGATGGTGTTGGCCATGTCATCCTCGACCACCTTGCCGATGAAGATGATCCGCTCGCGCAGCAGTTGGTTGTAGACGGAGTCGTCGAGGCTCATCCCGCTGGGCTGGCTCCGGGCGATCGGCCCTTGGTTCGCGTACTGGGTCACGTCACAGCCTGCCTTCCCGCACTGTCGAGGACGAGTTGCCTGCCTTCGACCCTAACCCTCGGCAACAGCAGCGCAGTCCTCGCGCGGGCCGTGTTCGCTGTCGGCGCAGGCTCAGCCGGCGGCCGTCGTCGGCTCGTGATCGTGGTCGTGGTCATGGTCGTGGTCGTGCTCGGCCTCGCCGGCTTCGATGCCGCTGGGCAGGCTGCCGCTCTCGCGCAGAGACTCGAGGTCGACCGCCTGGCCGGAGGCGTCGGTGATCTTGGCGCGCTCGAGCACGAGGGCGAGTGCCTTGCCGCGGCGTACGTCCGCAGCGAGCATCGGCACCTGACCGCCCTGGACGACCTGCTGTACGTACTCGTCGGGGGCGACCCCGGCCCGCTGGGCGCGCCGGATGACCTCCTGGGTGAGTTCACCGTCGGCGACCGACACCTCTTCCTTGTCGGCCACCGCGTCCAGCACCAGTTGGGCCTTGACCGCGCCCTCGGAACCGGCCCGCATGTCGGCCTCGAACTCCTCGGCGCTGCGGCCCTCACTCTCCAGGAACACCTCGAGAGTCAGCCCGGCGCCCTGCAGCTGCTCCTGCATCGAGGCGGTGCGGTAGTCGAGCTCGGACTGCACCACGGTCTCGGGCAACGGAACATCGACGGCCGCCAGCAGGGCCTCGAGCACCTTGTCGCGGGCGGCCAACCCCTGCTCCAGCCGCTTGCCCCGCTCGAGCCGGCTGCGCAGGTCGCCGCGCAGCTCGTCGAGGGTGTCGAACTCGCTGGCGGTCTGCGCGAAGTCGTCGTCGAGCTCCGGCAGCTCCTTGACCTTGACCGAGCGCACCGTCACCTCGACGTCTGCGTTCTTGCCGGCGCTGTCACCCGCGACGAGCTCGGTCGACAGCGACCTGGACTCGCCCTTGTCCATCCCGACCAGCACCTCGTCGAGACCGGGGACCAGTCCCCCACTGCCCACTTCGTACGAGAGGCCGCTTGTGGTGCCGCCCTCGACCTCGGCGCCGTCGACGGTGGCGTGCAGGTCGAGGCTGACGAAATCGCCCGTCTGCACGGCGCGGTCGGCCCCGGTCAGCAAGGCGAACCGGTCGCGCAGGTTGTCGATCTGCTCGTCGATCTCGGCTTCGGCGATCACGACGTCGTCGACGCTCACCGCGAGCCCGTCGTACTCGGGCAGGACGACCTCGGGACGCACGTCGACCTCGGCGGTGAACTTCAGCCACTCGCCGTCCGCCAGCTCGGTGACGTCGACGGCCGGCTGGCCCAGGACGCGTACGTCGTGCTCGAGGACAGCGGCCGTGTAGGACTGCGGGATGGCGTCGTTGACCGCCTCCTCCAGCACCGCGGCCCGCCCGACGCGCTGGTCGATGATCTGCGCCGGCACCTTGCCAGGGCGGAAGCCGGGGATCCGCACCTGGCCGGCGATCGCGCGATAGGCCTTGTCGAGGCTGGGCTTGAGCTCCTCGAACGGCACCTCGACGGCGAGCCGGACACGGGTAGGGCTCAGCTTCTCGATGGTGCTTTTCACGTACGCGCTCCTCCGACTTGCGGGTGGTGGATCAACGGGTCGGGGCGGGGAGATTCGAACTCCCGATCTCCTGCTCCCAAAGCAGGCGCGCTAGCCACTACGCTACGCCCCGCGGCTTTCCGGCCGAGTCTAGCCAGCTGGGGTGGGTATCCTGACTCGGCATAGCGATCGGCGACGACGCCGTCACGCACCGCGGGTGTAGCTCAATGGCAGAGCCCCAGCCTTCCAAGCTGGCCATGCCGGTTCGATCCCGGTCACCCGCTCCACTGATTCCCGGTCACGGCCCCCCCCTTCGGGAGGGCCCGACGACAGTCACCAGGCAGGAACGCCGAGGCCCGCGACCGGTGGCTGGTCGCGGGCCTCGTAGCGGGAGAGCGGTGGCTAACCTGCGACCTTGACGAATGCGTCGGTGTAGGTCTTGCTGATGTCGATGGTCTTCCCCTTGACCGCGGGGTTGAACGTGGTCAGCACCTTCACGTTGGTCGGCGGCCCGTTCGGCGGCATGATCCCGGTCGGGTTGTAGATCCCCTTCTCGCTGTCGAGCGCCTTGATGTAGGCCGCCTTGCCGACGCCCGCGTAGTAGTCGGCCGGCATCATGTCGGTGATCTGGGCGGCGGTGTGCGTGTTGATCCACTTGAGTGTCTTGACGTAGGCGTTGACGAGCTTCTGCACGGTCTTCGGGTTCTTGTCGACGTAGCTGGTCAGCATGTAGAGCGACGTGGCCGGGTACGTCCCGCCGAGGTATTTCGTCGTGCCGGCGGCGGTGCGCATGTCCAGCAGGATGTAGGCCTGCTTGTTGGCCAGCAGCTGCGAGACGGTGGGCTCGGTCGTCATCGCGCAGTCGACGTTCTTGTGGGCCATGGCACCGATCAGCGTCGGTCCGGACTGCACGCCGATGCGGTGGGTGGTCTTGGGGTCGACCCCGTACTTCTGGGCGAGGTACTGCGTGAGGAAGTCGGTGGATGATCCCGTGTCGGTGATGCCGAGGTTGCGTCCCTTCCAGTCGGCCGGTGACGTGATCTTTCCCTTGAGGTCGTTGCGGCACAGCTCGACCTCGCCGGGGGTCACGAGCATCGAGACGACGGACTCCGCGGACTGCCCGAGACCCTGCAGCGCGATGGTGTGGTCGTAGAACCCACCGACGCCGTCGACCTTGCCGGCCAGCATGTTGGTCGTGGCGTCGACCCCGGCCGGCTCGTCGGTCAGGGTGATGTCGAGACCCTGCTCCTTGTAGTACCCGAGCCGGTCGGCCAGCTTGAACGGGAGGTAGATCTGCTTGTTCAGGCCGCCGACCATGATGCTGACCTTGGCCCCGGATGCGGCCCCGGCATGTTGTTGCTTGCTCGAACTGGTGGTGGCCGTTGAGGCGCAGCCGGTCACGGCGAGGGCCACTGCGACGCCGAACACGACGAGGACGCTGGGTCTGGACATGGTTTCTCCTTCAGTACGGCAGTAATAGGGACGCGGCGGGCTGAGTGGGTCGCGAAGACGGCGAGGGATGACAGGCCAGCTAGAGGTCCGGTCCGGTCAGTTGCGGCGGACGCCAGCGCAGTAGGCGGTTCTCCAGGCGGGTGATGAACCACTCCGCCGCAAGGGCCACGAGGCCCATGATCACCATGGCTGCCCAGACCCCGTTGGCGTTGAAGGTTCCCTGGGCCTCCTTGATCAGTTGGCCCAGCCCTTGGGAGGCGCCCAGGAACTCGCCCACGATGGCGCCGATCAGCGCGAACCCGAAGCTGACGTGCAGGCTCGCGACGATCCAGGTGAAAGCGGACGGGAGTACGACGTGCCGGGTGACCTGCCACCTCGAACCGCCCAGGATGGTGGCGTTGGCAATGAGGTTGCGGTCGACCTCTCGTACGCCCTGGAACGCGTTGAAGAAGACACCGAAGAACACCAGCACGATGACCAGCAGGATCTTGGACTCGATACCCAGACCGAAGGCCAGGATGAACACCGACCCGAGCACGATGCGCGGGATGGAGTTGAGCACCTTGATGTACGGGCTGAAGACCTCGGCGAGGAAGCGGATCCGGCCCAGGGCGATCCCGCAGATGATGCCCAGCGCGGTGCCGATGAAGAACCCGATCACGGCCTCTTCGAGGGTGATCCTGATCTGGTCGCCGAGCGAGCCCAGCGCCGTTCCCTGGGTGATCCAGGTCCTCAATTGCTCGACGATCCCGGACGGTTCGCCGTAAAGGATGACCCTGCGCGAGTCGCCCCCCACGAACAACTGCCAGCCACCGAGCAATACGAACAGGACGGCGAACTGGGTGAGGCGCACCCTCAGCCGACGATTGCGGAGCTTCGCACGGTGGGCCCGTTGGGCAGGCGAGACCTCGATCCTCCCGCGAGTCGTGCTGGGCTGTGAGACCGCGCTCATCACGATGCCTTGGTCGGGGCGAGGTGAGTCGTCTGCGCGTAGGCGATGTCGACCTCGGAGCGCAGGGCTTCCCAGATCTGGCGATAGAGATCGACGAACCGTGGCTCGAAGCGGATTTCCTGAACCACTCGCGGCCGGGGAAGGTCGATCCCGAACGTCGCCTTGACCGTCCCCTCGGGGCCGGCGGTCAGCACGACCACCTTGTCCGCGAGAGCGATCGCCTCCTCGAGGTCGTGGGTGACGAAGACGACTGCGGGACGGGTGAGGTCCCACAGGGTCAGCAGCTCGGTGGACATGATGGCCCGCGTCTGCACGTCCAGGGCGCTGAACGGCTCGTCCATAAGCAGGATCGCCGGCTCGTTGATCAGGCTCTGCGCCAGCGCCACCCGCTTGCGCATGCCACCCGAGAGCTGGTGGGGGAACCGATCCTCGAAACCGACGAGTCCGACCCGCCGCAGCCAGTCACGTGCCGCGGCGTACGCCTTTGCCCGCGGGGTCCCGCGGAACCTCGGGCCGATCGCGACGTTGTCGAGCACCGACTTCCACGGCAGCACCGCGTCGGTCTGGAAGACGAACCCGACACCTGGCGTGATGCCCGAGACGGATTCGCCGTGGACGGTCACGGTTCCCATCGATGGGCGCTCCAGACCCGAGACCAGCGTCAGAGTGGTCGACTTCCCGCAGCCGGTCGGTCCGACGATGGCGCAGAACTCGCCGGGTGCCACCTTGAGATCCAGGTCTTTCAACGCCGTGTAGACCGCGCCGCTGGGGGTCGTGAAGCGCTTGGTCACCCCCCGTAGCTCGATGGCCGGAGTGGGTTCGGTCGATCCGGGCATCCATTGCGCTGAACTAGACATCGGGTGTCTCCTCTGCTTCGCCAGGGGTCAAGGTAGGTGTGAGCGCCGTCACAAGCCCAGGCTTGTGCTGCTTTTCGCACTTAGCCGCGATTCCTCGACTTCTGCGCGTTCTGCGCAGCGCCCAAAAACTCCGCCAGGTCACAGTGCTGCGGCACACTCAGTGGGTCGGCAAAGGAGAGGTCGTGCGGCTGCCCAGGGCGATGTCCGCCGTGATCACCAGCTACGTGCTGGCGATCCTCGTCGTGACCACGCTGCTGGGTTTCGGCCTCTATTCGCAGGTCACGAGAAACATCCTGGACAGGCACACCGAGCGGCTCGCGCTCGCGGTCGCCCAAAGCGTGGCCGCCAACCAGTCGGTGCGCACCGAGATGGCATCCGGTGACCGGAGGCACGCCGTACAGCAGACCGCCGAGAGGATCCGCGCCGCGACAGGAGCCGCCTACGTCGTCGTGATCGACCGGGCCGGTGTCCGGCACTCCCATCCCAACCCGGCTCTGATCGGCAAGACCATCGAAGAGCCGGTCGTGGCCCTCGACGGCCGTACGCATGTCGGCATCGACCCCGGCAGCCTGGGGCCTTCGGCCAACGGCAAGGCACCGCTACGAGCCCCCGACGGCGCAATCATCGGCGAGGTGTCCGTCGGCTTCCTCGAGAAGGACGTTTCTCGCCAACTGTGGGACGAGATCCCGGTGCTGCTGCTCTTCACGGCGCTTGCGTTATTTGTCGGCGTCCTCGCCTCGCTCGTCCTGGCCCGCCGGCTCAAGAGGATGACCTTTGGGCTCGAGCTCCATGACTTGACCTCTCTCCTGCAGGAGCGTGAGGCGATGTTGCACGGCGTCCGCGAGGGGGTGATCGCCTTCGACCGGCAAGGACGAATCAGCATGGTCAACGACGAGGCACGCCGCCTGCTCGGACTCCGACGATCAACAGTCGGCGAGCCTCTCGACCAGTTGCTTCCGGAAGGACGCTTGCGTGACCTGCTCAGCGGCGACATCGAAGGGCAGGACCAACTCGTGCTCACCGACGCGCACCTGCTCGTGGTCAACCGGATGCCGGTCCAGGCCGGCGGGCGCGACGTGGGTGCCGTGGTGACACTGCGGGACCGCACCGAGCTCGAGGCGCTGCTGCGTGAGCTGGACAGCGTCAACGGCCTGACCGACGCCCTGCGCGCGCAACAGCACGAGTTCTCCAACCGCCTGCACGTCCTGTCGGTGCTGGTCGGCATGGGCGAATCCGAGGAGGCGATGGCATACCTCAGCGAGATCACCACCACCAGCGCCGGCCACGCAGAGGAGCTACGAGCGCGAATCACACCCGCCGCTCTGGCCGCCCTGCTTCTCGCCAAGGTCACCATCGCCGCCGAACGAGGGACCGTCCTCGAAGTCACCGACGACTCACGACTCGACCACCCAGGCCCCGATCCGCAGGCCCTGGTCACCATCGTGGGCAACCTCATCGACAACGCGCTGGACGCGGTCGCCGTTTCGGCACCCCCACGGCGGGTGACCGTTCGCCTGACCTACGACGACGATGCCCACGTGATCGTTGTGCGGGTATCCGACAGCGGACCCGGTGTGTCACCGGAGCTGGCCGAACGAGTCTTCCACGACGGCTACACGACGAAGGGCTCCCCCGACGGCCGACCGCGGGGGCTGGGACTCGCGCTCGTCCACCGTCTCGTCACCCAGCTCGGTGGCCACATCGAGGTCACCTCCGACCCCGGGGCGACATTCACTGCGACCCTGCCGGTACCCGCGACCCAGCTCCCGCGCGACGAAACCGCCGCCTCGAGGCAGACGCCGTGATCAGAACGCTTGTGGTCGACGACGACTACCGCGTCGCCAAGGTGCACGCCGCGTCCATCGACCGCGTCGAGGGCTTCACGACGATCGGCCAAGCCCACTCCAACGAGGAAGCGCGCAGCTTGGTCCAGTCCCTGCGTCCCGACCTTCTGCTTCTCGACCTGTACCTCCCCGACGGCAACGGCCTCGACCTCATCCGTTCACTGGCCGACCGCGACCTCAACCCCCGACCGGACTTCATCGTGATCACGGCCGCACAGGACATCGCTAGCGTCCGCAGCGCAATTCAGCTCGGCGCGATGTACTACCTGGTCAAGCCGTTCGGTTTCGCGCAGCTCCGCGAACAACTGACGGCCTACCGGAAGCTGCAAGCCGGGCTCGGCCAGGTCGTCGTCGCCAACCAGCACACCGTGGACGCGCTGTACGGCTTGATGCGCGGAACCGCGGACCGACTCGCCGACACCCGCCGTATGTCCCCCACCATGGCCCGAGTGCTCGACACGGTCCGCGCCGCCGAGCAGGACATGTCCGCGGCCGAAGTCGCGGACAGCCTCGGAATCAGTCGGGCGACCGCGCAACGCTATCTCGCCGACATGGTCCGACGTCGCATCGTGGAACTGGTCCTCAACTACGGCAGCACCGGCCGGCCCGAGCACCGCTACCGGATCAACCGTGCCTGACGACGCCGGTGATGGCGATACGATGTTCGGTTCGTTGCCCGCTGCACGATTTGCTCGGCGACCTGACCAGCGCTTGAGTTGCGCCCATGGCTGACACGTGGACCTCCCCGGAGGGCGACCCCAGGACGTACGGCAACCCGGTCGGTGAGAAGGCGACGTATCAGGAGTACCTCGCCAACTACCGTCTGACGATCGAGATGAAGTGCGACGGACTCGACGCCGACCAACTCGCTCGACGTTCGGTCCCGCCGAGCACGATGAGCCTGCTCGGCCTGGTCCGTCACCTCGCCCAGGTGGAGAACCACTGGTTCCAACGGGTGCTGCAAGGCCGGACCGAAGGGCCGCGCCTCTACAAGCCCGCGGACAATCCGGACTGGGATTTCGAGGGGGCCGAGCCGGAGCCCGCGTTGGTCGAGGACGCCTTCGCCACCTGGAAGGCCGAGATCGCCAAGGCCGAGGAGTGGCTCGCTGCTTTCGCGGAGGCCGATCTGGGCCATGACCTTCCGATCCGCGACGGCACCGTCAGCCCACGCGACGTGCTCGTACACATGATCGAGGAGTACGCCCGCCACGCCGGTCACGCCGACTTGCTGCGCGAGTGCATCGACGGTCGAACCGGCCAGTGACCCAGGCGTTCGACGGACGCGGGACAGGTCGGGGCGGAGGGTGCGAGGCGGGCACCTGATACCTAGCCACCACGAATGCCGCCGTCTGAGGAAACGGACCACCGGCGCCGCGGTGAGAGTGCGATCCTGCAGCGGTGAGCGACATAGCGATGCGTCATCCGGCCCTGGAAACGGCGTACTCGGTCATCCCGGTGGGCTGGGTGCGCGAGGGCCGCGGCGACCCTGGCCAGAGTGACTACTGGGGTCAGGTGGTTAGCACCATCGAGGTCGACGCACGGTTCGGCGACCGGTGCCTATCAGGCCTGGACGGGTTCTCGCACGTCGAAATCGTCTTCCATTTCCACCTGACCAGCGAGCAGGACGATTACCTCGAGCCTCGGCGACCCCGTGAGAGGGCGGACCTGCCGGCTGTGGGCATCTTTGCCGAACGAGGCCCGCGCCGCCCGAACCGCCTGGGCATCAGCAAGTGCGAGATCGTCTCGGCGGCCGGCCGGCTGTTACGGGTGCGCGCTCTCGATGCGGTGGTTGGCACTCCGGTCCTCGACATCAAGCCCGTCATGCGCGAGTTCCTGCCGGCGCACGTGGAGCAACCGCCCTGGGTGGGCATGCTGCTGAGCGACTATTTCAGGCCCTGATCCCCGGGATCGAGACCTGCCTCTAGTGCCCATTTATCGGGTGGATTAGGCTCCAAGCGCCCCGCCAGCCCACGGTCCGGAGTTCGCGTTCGTTACCCGCCGTATTCAGACTGCAGGGCGTCGCCCCGAGTGGCGCAGCCTGGTTATGGGTACGACGACCCTCGAACGTTCCGCAAGTGGAGCGGCTAGTGACTGTCCGTAACTGGTCGGTGGCGACACGATCACGACGTTTGTGCAACAGTGTGGGGGCAGAGGAGACGGACTACACGCCATGGTCGTAATGGAAGTGCTAGGTATCTGGGCCGTCCTCCTCGTGCTGGCCGGAGCAAGCTGGATCGCTCTGCGCACGGTCTTCCAGGCACGCAAGCGGGCTCGCGGCACGGCAACCGTTCAGGCCGGCGACGAAGTGGTGCTGACCCGCGAAAGCACCTGCGACTGCGATTACTGCCGTGCTCCGGGGCACGCCGCCGGCACCCGCGAGCCGCGCCAGGACGGGCCGGTGGAGTGCGTGCGGATGGAGTTCGCCGACATCCCGGCCCACCTCGTTCCGATGACCCCGGACGGCTCCGCGGTGCTGACCGCGGCCCCCCACCACATCGTCACGGTCGACCTCACCGACCCGCGCCTCCGGCCGGTCACCCCTCGGGTCCCGCAAGCGGACCACAAGGAGCAAAAGGCCCGCTAGCCGCTCGGCCGGCCGTCAGCCCGGCTGGTCGATCAGCCTGCGGTGCAGCTCGGTGGTCAGCGTGTGGATCGCCCTGGTCAGCTCGGTATTGGTCTTGAGCTCCAGCTCCTGCTCGTTGAAGTCATGGTCCGCCTTGGCCTGCTGGAACGCCGCCTGCCGGTTCTGCCCGATCATGACGAACGTCGACAGGAAGATCGCCTCCAGAGACACCACGAGGGTCAGTTTGGGCCACGGGTCGGACTCGACGAAGAGCATCCATGCGGCGAACAGCGCGATGTGCAGATAGACGAACATCATCGAGCCGGCGAACGACGTGATCGCATCGGCGATCCGCAGCTGGGCGCTTCCCGCCCGCTGCTCGGCAACGCTGATCAACGCTGGATGTTTCGGCCGCGGCTGCTGGACAACGCTCGTCATTGGCTACCCCTGAATCGCTTGGCGAACCCGCACCTGAGATGCCAAGCGTCGCAGACGGCACGTCGCGACGACGGAAGTTCGTGCAGTCAGCGCACCACGTGCGGCATCAGCGCATTTGCCGGGATGACGCCGAGCCGACCCGACTGGTAGTCGGCAACGGCCTGCGCGAGTTCCTGCCGGGTGTTCATGACGAATGGCCCGTACGTCGCGACCGGCTCGCCGATCGGCCGGCCGCCCAGGAGCAGCACGTCGAGGGCATCGGTCCGCGACTCCTGCTTCTCGTCCGCCCGCACGCTGAGCGCATCTCCCGTTCCCAGCACGGCGAGCTGCCCCGCCGAGATGGGTCGGCGTTCGGCCCCCACCGTGCCCGACCCGGCAAGAACGTAGACCAGGGCATTGAAATCAATCGGCCAGCCCAGCGTCAGCTCCGCGCCCGGGGCGACGGTGGCGTGGACCAGCGTGATCGGGGTGTGCGTCGAGCCCGGGCCGCGGTGGTCACCGAGCTGCCCCGCGATCAGCCGCACCAGCGCCCCGCCATCGGACGAGGACAGCAACGTGACGTCGTCGCCTTCGAGGTTCTGGTACGCCGGGGGCAGCATCTTGTCCGCCGCGGGAAGGTTCACCCACAGCTGGAAACCGTGGAACAGTCCGCCCGAGACGACGAGTGCCTCAGGCGGCGTCTCGATGTGCAGGATCCCGCCGCCGGCTGTCATCCACTGCGTCGCGCCGTTGGTGATCAGGCCACCACCGCCGTGGGAGTCCTGATGCTCCATGGCTCCGTCGAGCATGTAGGTGACCGTCTCGAAGCCCCGGTGCGGATGCCAGTTGGTGCCCTTGGGCTCGCCGGCTGCGTACTCCACCTCGCCCATCTGATCCATGTGGATGAACGGGTCGAGATCGTGCAACTGCACGCCGGCGAAAGCACGGCGGACCGGGAAGCCCTCGCCCTCGAAACCCCGCGGGGCCGTCGTCACGCTCCGGACGGCTCGCTGGACGTCATCGGGGCCGGGTGCCGGGACGCGTGGCAGCACGAGTGGATCGGCGGTTACGGCTGGCATGGGTGCTCCTCCGACTTCGTTGCACGTTCAATCACCTTAGCGACAACAAGGGCAGGGTCAGACATGTTCCGGCCGCCGCGGTCAGCCCACGCCGTCATGATCGGCCACCCGGCTGTCGGTCACCGCGGCCCCGAGTTCGCTGCGAGTCTCGTCGCGGATCACATGCATCACGGCGTTGATCAGGGCCAGGTGGGTGAACGCCTGCGGGAAGTTCCCCAGGTGCTGGCCGCTGTGCGGGTCGATCTCCTCCGCGTAGAGATGCAAGGCGCTGGCGTAGGCCAACAGCTTCTCGCACAGCAGGCGCGCCCGATCCTTCTCCCCGATCTCAGACAACGCCGCCACCAGCCAGAACGAACAGATCGTGAAGGTGGCCTCCTCCCCGCTGAATCCGTCGTCGGTCTCCTGCACCCGGTAGCGCAGCACCAGGCCGTGCTCGGTCAGCTCGTCGGCGATGGCCAGGACCGTGGCGCGGATCCTGGGGTCGTGCGGAGGCAGGAAGCGCACCAGTGGCATGAGCAGGGCTGAGGCGTCGAGCGCGTCGGTGTCGTAGTGCTGCGTGAACACTCCACGACTGTCGACGCCGTGCTCGCAGATGTCGGCCTTGATCTCCGCGGCGGCCGCCTCCCACTTGTCGGCCAGGTCGGCGTCCTCGCGGATCCGTGCCAGCCGAGCGCCGCGATCGGCGGCCACCCAGCACATCACCTTCGAGGAGGTGAAGTGCTTCGGGTCCCCGCGTACCTCCCAGATGCCGCGGTCCGGCTCGCGCCAACTCGCCAGGGCGGACTCCACCTGGTGTTGCACCAGCGGCCAGAAGCGCTCGTCGAGACGGTCCCGCGAGCGCGCGTGCAGATAGAGTGAATCCAGCACCGCGCCCCACACGTCGTTCTGGCGCTGCTGGTAGGCGGCGTTCCCGATGCGTACGGGCTGCGCGCCGTCGTACCCGCTCAGATGGGGCAGCGAGCGCTCTGTGAGGTCGGCCTCTCCGCCGATGCCGTAAACGATCTGCAGGTCCCCGTCACGCTCGGCGAGATCGGCGATGAAGTTGAAGAAGTCGTTGGCCTCCCAGTCGTAGCCCAGGGTGTACAGCCCCCAGAGCGCGAAGGTCGAGTCGCGCACCCAGCTGAACCGGTAGTCGTAGTTGCGCTCGCCTCCCGGGGTTTCCGGCAGCGAGGTGGTTGCCGCCGCGGCGATCGCACCGGTCGGGGCGTACGTCAGGCCCTTCAGTGTGAGCGCGCTCCGGGACAGGTAGCTACGCCATCTGTGATCGGGGATCTTGCCGCGGGCCAGCCAGTGCTGCCAGTGGTGCGCGGTCCACACCAGCCGCTCCTCGGCCTGTTGGTAGGACTCAGGCGGCTGGGCATCCCCCCAGCTCATGGCGCAGAAACGTACGTCGCCCTCCTTGAGCAGCGTACGAGCGACCGCACGCGACCCCTCGAACCCCAGTCGCAGGTCGGTGGTGAGCGTCACCTGCGCGTCGTCGGCACCGCCGCGCGCCACGGCCTGGTGGAAGCCGCGGTCGGTGTAGCTCCACCGCGGATCGTCCCGGCCGTAGTCGAATGCCGGCTCGCAGTCGAGCAGAAGCTGGACCTCGCCGTTGATGCACCGCACGGTACGGATCAGTACGTGCTCGGCGGCATAGTCTGTCGGGGCGCGGCGATAGTCCGACCGGGCAGGATCGGTGAGCCGCCACGGCCCCATGAGCAGGGCATCCTGGACGATCAGCCAGCCCTCCCCGACGTTCCACGTCGTCTCGAGCACCACAGTGCCGGGCAGGTAGCGGCGCGCGGCCGGCACCATGTGCTCGGCCGGGCCGAGCCGGAAGGAACCGGCATCGCGATCGAGGATCGCGCCGAACACGCTGGGCCCGTCCAGGCGGGGCAGGCACATCCACTCGACCGCGCCGCTGGGAGCGACCAGCGCCGTCACCTCGCAGTCGGACAGGAACGCATAGTCGGCGATCGGCGGGAACGGGGTCTGCTGACCGGCCGACGAGGTGTAGCGGACATGCGAATGACGCGTCACGACGCCCTCCCGAAGGTGACCTTCAGGATATGCGGCCGGGCGGCCGAGGGGACGGCATCGCCGCCGGGTCAGTCCCTGCTGGTCCCGGTCGTCACACGCTCGGCGGCCTGGATCCGCAACTCCTCGAGGGTGTCGGACTGGGCTCGTGCCTGGGCAATCAGCCGGTCCAGCCGCGTCGCGTCGAGCACGTCGTACCGGCTTGCTGCAGTCCGGAGGGTCCGCCAGCCCGCTGCTTTGCCTTCCACGCCCAGCCGCATGCCCTCCAACTCCACCAGGTCCGAGAGGGGTGAGCGATGGAGCAGGCTGCCGTTGAGCTTGAACCGGCCGACCTTCTCGAACACCCATGCGCCGTAGACCTTGTAGTGCCGGACCGGCACCCCCAGCGCAGCCATCATCTGCATCAGGGCTTCGCGTTCGTCGCGGAACTCGACAACCATGCGGTCGAGCGTCGCGCCGGCGGAACTGCCGCGGTGCGCCGAGGCGATCCGGCGAATCAACTCCAGGCCACCGGTGGACCCGGCGAGGTGGTCGTTGAGATAGATCCCGAGCAGGACGAGCGCCTGATCACCGTCCGTGGACGGGTTCCGCGTGGTTGCCATAGGCCTGTCCTTTCCTCGATTCCCGCCGCTACCCCTCCAGCGGCACATCACCCCCCGATTCATCCGTGCGAGGGAGCCGGGCGGCCGCGGCTGGTGGCAGGCTCTCACTCAGCGCGATCGGCGACTCCAGGAGGTTCCCGTGGCTCCGTACACCGTGTCCGACGTCGAGCATGCCGCCGGCCTGAGCGAGACGGCGCAGGAGCTGACGAATCCCGGCAGGGGCATCCTGGCGGCGGACGAGAGCAACGCCACGATGAACTCCCGGCTGGAGAAGGTCGGGCTCGAGGGCACGCCAGAGATCCGGTCGGCCTATCGGCAGATGCTCCTGGAGACGCAGGGGCTCGGCAAGTTCGTCAGCGGCGTCATCCTGTACGACGAGACGATCCGCGCGACGACGAGCACCGGCCAGGCCTTCGTCGAGCTGGTCCGGGCCGCCGGGGTGATCCCCGGGATCAAGGTGGACACCGGCGCCAAGCCATTGGCGAACTCCGCCGGCGAGAAGGTCACCGAAGGCCTGGACGGCCTGGCGGACCGGCTCACGGAGTACGCCGAGATGGGAGCCCGATTCGCCAAGTGGCGCGCCGTGATCGACATCGGCGACGGGCTGCCGTCGGTCATGGCCGTCAAGGTCAACGCGCACGCCCTGGCGAGGTACGCCGCCCTGTGCCAGCAGGCGGGGATCGTGCCGATCGTCGAGCCCGAGGTCATGATGACCGGCGACCACGATCTCGACCGGTGCGAGGAGGTCACCACCTCGGTTCTGCGTACGGTGTTCGCGGCGCTCGAGGAACAGGATGTGCTGCTCGAAGGCATCGTGCTCAAGCCGAACATGGTCGTACCCGGCCAGGACTGTTCCGACCAGGTCACCGTGGACGCCGTCGCCGAGGCCACGCTGCGCACGCTGTATCGATCCGTACCCGCTGCCGTGCCGGGAATCGCCTTCCTCTCCGGCGGGCAGCAGGATGTGGCCGCGACCGAGCACCTGCAAGCGATGAACGCCGGCCCGGTGCACCCGTGGTCACTGAGCTTCTCCTTCGGCCGGGCGCTGATCGCCTCGGCACTGGAGACCTGGAAGGGAGACCCCGGCCAGGTCGAAGCCGCGCAGCACGTGTTGTTCATCCGCTCCCGGGCGAATGCCGCCGCAACGCGCGGCGGCTACGACACGGAGTTGGAGACCCTCCCCGTCTAGGCGGCGGCTGCTAGGCCCGGCCGGGTGCATCCCGCGAGGCGAGGGCGCTGACCGGGAGGAGGAGTTGCACCACCGTGCCGCCCCCCGACCGGCTGCGGAACCGGACCTTGCCGCCCACCATCTCGGCACGTTCGCGCATGCTCTGCATCCCGTACGAGTCGTGCGCCGATCCTCCGGCCCCTGCAGCCTCGACCCCCACGCCGTCGTCGGCCACCTCGAGGACGAGCCGATCCGCTCGCCTGCCCAGCGTGATCCAGGCGTGGTCGGCTGCCGCGTGCTTCGCGATGTTCTGCAGCGCCTCCTGGGTGACCCGGAAGATGCAGGTCTCGATGTGGCGCGGGATGCCGATGTCGTTGTCGGCCTGCACCGCCACGGCGACCCCGGGCACGGCCGCGGAGAGACTGTGCAGCGCTGCGACCAGACCGAGGTCATCGAGGACCGGTGGCCGCAGGCCGCTGATGGCGGCCCGCGCCTCGTCCAGGGCGGCGACGCTGAGCGCCCGCGCCTGATCGATCTCGGTGGTGGCCGCCGCGTTGTCGACGCCGACGTTCTCCATGGCCGCCGACAGGTGGAAGCCCAGGCTGGCCAGCCGCTGGCTCACCCCGTCGTGCAGGTCGCGGGCGATGCGCTGCCGCTCCCGCTCCTGGACCTCGACCAGTTGCTCCGCGAACTGCGCCCGTTCATTCGAGCGCTGTGCGGCCGCGGCATGCAGTCGCGCGTTTTCGACGGCACCGGCCATCAGGCCGCCCACAGCCGTGAGCACCTCGACGTCGGCGGCCAGCCACTCCCGCCGCTCGAGGGTGTGCACGTTGAGCACCCCGATCAGCGAGCCACGGATGGTCACCATGGGCACCGACGCCATCGAGGTGTAGTCCTCACCGCGGAGTTCCGGGAAGTACTTGTAGCGCGGGTCGGCGGCCTTGTCGTCGACGATCACGACCGACTGCCCGCGCGCGGCGACCCAGCCCGTCACGCCCTCGCCGATGGCGAGCTTGACCCGGCCGACCGCGTTCTCAAGTGGGGGGCTGGCACCGGAGAGCACCAGCCCACCGGCATCGAGATCGAGCAGGTGGACGAAGCAGGCGTCGGTCCGACTCGCGGCCACGATGACATCAGCGACACCCTGTACCAGCTGAGCGAGGTCCAATGTGGACGTCACGACCGTGATGATCTGTCGCAGCAGTTCGGGGTCGTCGTAGACCCCGGTTCGGGCGATGCCCGCGTGCGTTCCGGCTCCCGACACCTCGGTCAACTGTTTGCTCCCCGGGAACGTGACTGCCCGATCAAATGCTCGATCCGGAGTACGACGAACTGGCCCGGCCGCATCGGGGCGAAGCCGACCTCCAGGGCCACGATTCCATGCCCTCCGTCGCCCGGCGGTGTGGTGCTGCTGTCGCATCGTACGAAGTAGGCGTCCGCGGGCGTCTCGCCGGCGAGAGCGCCCCGGCGGAACAGCCGGCTCATGAAATCCTCGACATCGGTGCGCAGCCGCGTTCGCAACTGCTCGTCGTCGGGCTCGAACTGCACCCACGCCGTCGCCGGCCGCAGGCTGGACTCTATGAAGCAGGCGAGGCGCCGCACGGGAACGAAGCGGTACGGCGAGTCTTCGCCGTCGCCGATCAGCGTGCGGGCGCCCCAACACACCGGGCCGTAACCCGGCACGTCACGCAGGCAGTTGACGCCGGCCGCACTGAGTTCGGCAACCTGCTCGTCGCCGAGGTAGTAGTCCAGGCTCTCGATCCCGTCCAAGACAGCGTCTGTGCCTGCGGCGGCGGCCCACACGCCCAGCCGTTCGTCGGTCGCCGCCATCAGGCCCGCGATCGTGCCGGAGGGGCCGATCGATCTCGTCAGCCCGGCGGCGGTCGGGTCAGCGACGGTGACACGGGGGTAGTACATCGCGCTGTGGTCGTCACGTAACGAGCCGACGGTGTCGAGCCAGGCGAGCAGTGCCGCGGGTCCGGGACCGGGCGGCGGATCGACCAGCATGAGTGCCTGCCGATCGCGACAGAAGTCCAAGGCGTTGCCCAGCACCCGCGGCAGGCACAGGATCGTGAAGTCGGTGCCGAGCAGGGCGGCAAGGCCTGCGTCTGCATCCTCGGTCTTGCCCCCGGTGGCCACCACCCAGGCCCGGCGGCCGCCGTTGCGGAAGTACTGCCACAGCCCGAACGACGCCTCGCTCTCGCTGTGCAGGCCGCCGAACTCGCGCTCCACGTCGGCGAAGGACGCGACCTCGACGGCACGATTCATCGGCCCGTCGGGCAGCCAGCCGACGAAGGCGGCCACGGCGGTCGGCGCAGCCTTGATCGTCGGCACGGGCTCACCGCCTCACCGGGCACCTGCGTCAAGGCACCTAAGATCAACCGGGTGACTCTCGAGGAGTCGTTCCTGCGACTCTGGCACGAGCTCGAGCCGCTCGGGCGCAATTGCGTGACCGGCGGCTATAACAGGTTCGCCTGGACCGCCGAGGACGACCAACTGCGCACGTGGTTCAGGACCCAGGCCGCCCGGCGGGACATGACCGTCGTCGACGACCGCAACGGCAATCAATGGGCCTGGTGGGGCGAGCCCGGATCGGGCGCGGTGGTCACCGGCAGCCACCTCGACAGCGTCCCCGAGGGCGGGGCGTACGACGGTCCGCTCGGCGTCGTCTCGGGCTTCCTCGCCGTCGACGAGCTGCGCGCTGACATGGATGCCGGCGCACCACCGCCCGCGAACCCGGTTGCCGTCGTACGTTTCGCCGACGAGGAAGGCGCGCGGTTCGGCGTCGCCTGTGTCGGCAGCCGACTCCTCACCGGAGTGCTCGACCCGCAACGCGCCCGCGAGTTGCGCGACGCCGACGGAGTCACGCTGGCCGATGCGATGCGCGCGGCGGGAGCGGACCCGGACCGGTTGGGTCGCGACGACGAGGCCCTGTCGCGGATCGGCGCGTTCGTCGAGTTGCACGTCGAGCAGGGCCGTGGGCTCGTCGACGCACCGGCGCCGATCGGCACTGCCACGGTGGTCCGGCCACACGGGCGGTGGCGGATGAGCTTCACCGGCCGGGCCGACCACGCCGGCACCACACGGCTGGCCGATCGTGCCGATCCGACGCTGCCCTTCGCCGTCACCGTGCAGGCCGCCAGGGAGGCGGCCGAGCACGCCGGCGGTCTCGCGACCATCAGCAAGGCGCGGATCGAACCGGGCGGCACCAACGGCATCGCCGCACGGGTGCACGCCTGGCTCGATGCCCGTGGGCCTGACGATGTCGCCGTACATGCCATCGTCGAGCAGATCCTCGGGGCGGCACAGGCGGCCGCGGCCGCACACGGGGTATCCGTGGAGTTCGCCGAAGAGTCGTTCACTCCGATCGTGGAGTTCGATCCGGCGTTGGGCACGCGGCTGCGCGACGTGCTCGGGGCGGCCTACGACGGCCTGCCGGCCCTACCCAGCGGCGCCGGCCACGACGCCGGGATCCTGGCGGCCGTTGTGCCCAGCGCCATGCTGTTCGTACGAAACCCCACCGGCGTCAGCCACAGCCCGGCCGAGTCGGCAGACCTTGCAGACTGCATCGACGGTGTCCGCGCGCTGCAGGCGGTGCTCAAGGATCTGGCGTGCTGATCGAGCCGCCTTGTTGAGCCAGTGGTACGCCGAGCTGGCCTGGCTCGGCGGCGAGCGGGTGAAGTCCGGGGTCCTCATCGAGACCTCCGACGACCGCATCCGAAC
>JBAVXU010000336.1:0-3026 GCA_049698415.1 Mycobacteriales bacterium | reverse complement strand
GTCGTTCCTCGCACGGGGGCGGCAGAGTGGACCGATGCAGCTTCGCGTATTCACCGAACCCCAGCAGGGCGCGACCTACGACGATCTCCTGCGGGTCGCTCGAGCCGCCGAGGACCTCGGCTTCGATGCCTTCTTCCGCTCCGACCACCTGCAGCGGATCGGCCCGGGCGATCCCGGCGCCGGCCCCACCGAGTCCTGGCTGACCCTGGCCGCGCTCGCCCGGGAGACCACCCGGATCCGGCTCGGCACGATGCTGACCTCGTCGACCTTCCGCTCTCCGGGGATGCTGGCGGTGGCCGTCGCCCAGGCCGACGAGATGAGCGGCGGGCGGGTCGAACTCGGTCTCGGCGCCGGGTGGTACGAACGCGAGCACGCGGCGTACGGCGTGCCGTTCCCGCCGGTCGGCGAGCGTTTCGACCGGCTCGAGGAGCAGTTCGAGATCCTCACCGGGCTGTGGGGCACCCCGGCCGGATCGACCTACTCCTTCAGCGGGTCGCACTACTCTCTCGTCGACTGTCCGGCGCTGCCGCAGCCGGTGCAGTCGCCGCACCCGCCGCTCATCGTGGGTGGCAAGGGGCCGCGTCGCACACCCGCGCTGGCGGCGCGGTTCGCCGACGAGTTCAACGTGCCTTTCGTCGGCGTCGAGCCGGTTCGCCAGCAGTTCGAGCGGGTACGCGGCGCCTGCACCGCAGCGGGGCGGGACCACATGGTCTATTCGGTGGCGCAGACCGTGGCGGTGGGCCGTACGGATGCCGAGGTGCGGCGGCGGCTGGAGGCGATCGACCTGACGGCCGAGGAGATGGCCGCAGGCCAGGGAGTCTCCGGCACGCCGGAGCAGGTTGTCGACCAGCTCGCCCGGTTCGCCGAGATCGGTGCCGAGCGGATCTACTGCCAGGTGCTCGACCTGAGCGACCTGGACCATCTGGACCTGATCGCCTCCGAGGTCGGTAGCCGGCTCTGACCGGCCGGGTCAGCCGCCCCGGCCGGCGGCCAGCCAGGCAGCTGCGGGCAGGTGAGCCAGCCCGTCGGCGTCGACGTAGGCGGCGACCAGGTCGTCGTAGGCCGCCCGCACCCGTTGGCGTGACGCAGGGTCGAGCGCGGCCAACTGACCGCTGGTCATGACGGTGCCGGACCGCAGCGCCTCCCACCATGCGCCCGGCTCCACGACGTGGACGACATGCACCGGCGCGACTGTCACGTCGTGCAGCCCGGCCGTGCCGAGCAGCGCGGCGAAGGCCGCCGGGTCGCCATGTGCGGCGAACGGATTCGCCGGCAAGTCCGGCGCGTCGACACCGGCAGCCCGGACGGCCCGCGCGACGACGGAGATCGCCTCGTTGGCGCCGGTCATGTCCCACGCCGTCAGCGCCAACCGACCGGCGGGTCGCAGCACCCGGCGAAGCTCGGCCAACCCGGCGACCGGATCGGGCAGGTGGTTGACCACGCAGTTGCCGACGACGATGTCGACCGACGCATCACGGACCGGCAACCGCTGGACCCGGCCACGCAGGAGTCGCGGCAGGTACCCCGCCGCCGTACGAAGCATCGACGCCGACTCGTCCACGCCGATGACCGACGCGCCACGCGCCGACGCCGCCATTGCGACGATGCCGGTGCCCGTACCCACGTCGATGAGCAGCCGCCCGTGGCAGGGGTCGACGGCGTCGAGCAGCGCCGGAACGCAGCGTGCGGTGAGCGCGCCGAACCCGCCGGTGTAACCGGGACCGCGACCGGCCCAGCCGACGCGTTCGAACTGCCCGAAGTCCGCCGTCACCAACGCCGCCCCTCCGCTTCGTAGGCAACCAGGCAGACCCGGCGGGGCGTTGCCCTGATGGCCGCTGCGAGACTACTTCTCATGCAGGTGGTGGTCCTGACCGGCGGCGTCGGTGGCGCGCGGTTCCTGCGCGGCCTGCGTTCGGCCGTTCCCGACGCCGAGGTGACGGCGATCGTCAACACCGGCGACGACGTGACGCTGCACGGATTGCGGATCTGCCCTGACCTCGACAGCGTGATGTACACACTGGGCGACGCGATCGACGAGGAACGCGGCTGGGGCCGGCGCGACGATACCTTCACCGTACGAGAGGAGTTGGCCGGCTACGACGCCGAGCCGACGTGGTTCGGGCTGGGTGATCGCGACATCGCCACCCACCTGATCCGCACCCGGATGCTCGATGCGGGCTACCCGCTCTCGGCAGTCACCGACGCCTTGTGTGCGCGCTGGCAACCGGGTGTCCGGCTGCTGCCGATGACCGATGACCGGGTCGAGACCCATGTCGTCGTCGACGTCGACGGCATCCGGCGGGCGATCCACTTCCAGGAATGGTGGGTACGCCACCATGCCGAGTTGCCGGCCCACGCGTTCGTACCTGTCGGAGCCGAGGACGCCAAGCCGGCGCCCGGAGTGCTCGAGTCGATCGCCACGGCCGACGCGGTCCTGCTGGCCCCGAGCAATCCGGTCGTGAGCATCGGCATCGTGCTGGCCGTGCCCGGACTGGCCGAGGCCGTGCGCAGTGCGCCGGCCCCGGTCGTCGGGCTGTCGCCGATCGTCGGCGGTGCGCCCATCCGCGGGATGGCCGAGCGCTGCCTGCCGGTGATCGGTGTGGAGACCTCCGCCGGTGGCGTCGGGCGGCACTACGGCGCGCGCTCGTCCGGCGGCCTGCTCGACGGCTGGCTGGTCGATACCCGCGACGCCGACGCATCCGTTCCGGACGTGACCGTACGACCGGTGCCGCTGATCATGAGCGACGTCGAGGCCGCGGCGGCGATGGCCCGGGCTGCGCTGGAGCTGGCCGGTGTCTGAGCTTCCGCAGGTTCCCGAGGGCATTCAGGTGTTGCCTGTCACCGGACTTCCCGAGGTGCAGCCGGGGGACGATCTCGCCGCTATCGTGACCGTCGGGGCCCCCTGGCTGCGTGACGGCGACGTCGTGGTCGTCACCTCGAAGATCGTCTCCAAGGCCGAGGGCCGGCTGATCCCCCGGCCCACCGAGCCCGTCGCGCGGGAAGCGGCGAGGCTGGCCGCAGTCGAC
>JBAVXU010000335.1:0-10682 GCA_049698415.1 Mycobacteriales bacterium | reverse complement strand
GCACAGTGGTCGCGGACGGGTCGGCACTCGTCGGAGCGCCCATGGCCGCGGTCGAGCCAGGCTCTGTCACGCCGCCGCGGGCAGCAGTGGCGGCTTCGGCCATCGCCTCCGCGGAGGGGAACCGTGCTTCGGGGGCCTTGGCCATCGCCCGCTCGACGAGCGCCCTGGCCGCCGGCGGGACGTCGTCGGGCAGCGGCGGCGGATCGTCGCGGATGTGCATCATCGCGACCGTGAGTGGGCTGTCGGCGGCGAACGGACGGTAGCCGCTGAGGGCTTCGTAGCCGACCACGCCGAGGGAGTAGACGTCGCTGGCCGGAGTGACCAACTGCCCGCTCGCCTGCTCGGGAGACAGATAGAACGACGTGCCCATGACCATGCCGGTGGCTGTCACCGGAGCGGCGTTGACCGCGCGCGCGATGCCGAAGTCGGTGATCTTCACGGTGCCGTCGGGTCGGATCATGATGTTGCCCGGCTTGACGTCGCGGTGGATCACCCCGGCCGCGTGCGCGGCCGCCAGCGCGAGTGCCGTCTGGGCGAGGATGTCGAGCGCTTGGTCGGCAGGGAGGCGCTGCTCGCGACCGAGCAGGGCCGACATCGGCTCACCGTCGATGAGCTCCATCACGAGGTAGGCGAGGTCCGTCTGCTCCGAACCCTCGGTCGTCGCCTCGCCGTAGTCGAAGACGTTGGCGATGCCGGGGTGGGCGAGCGCCGCGGTGTGCCGAGCCTCGGCCCGGAACCGGTCGAGGAACGACGGGTCCCCGCTCAGGTCGCCCTTGAGGACCTTGACCGCAACCTCGCGGTGCAGCACCGTGTCCTCGGCTCGCCAGACCTCACCCATCCCACCGACCGCGATGCGCGAGCGCAGGGTGTATCTCGAACCCAGCGTCACGTCAGGAGCAAGCAGCATCTATCCGCCGCCCCCCGGTGAGGCCAGGATCGCCGCCATCACCTGGCCGGCGATGGTGGACGCGTTGTGGGAGCCGCCACGACCGGCGTTCTCGAGCACGACGGCGATGGCCACGGGCACGTCCTGGCCCGCGCGGCCGGCGAATCCGATGAACCAGCCGTGGTCGGGTCCGGCGTTCTGGGCGGTGCCGGTCTTGCCGCCGACGACGAAGCCGGCGATGCGAGCGGTCTTGCCGGTCCCCCCGTCGACGACCGCGCGCATCATGGTCTGCAGAGCCGATGCGGCCTCGGGCGTCATCGGCCGGCTCATGACCTTGGGCGCCGGCCGGTCGAGCGTGGTGAGGTCCGGAGCCTGCACCTCTTTGACGACGTGCGGTTCGTACAGCACGCCGTTGTTGGCGACCGCGGCGGCGACCATGGCGTTCTGCAGCGGCGTGAAGCGTACGTCGCGCTGGCCGATCGAGGACTGGGCGAGCATCGGCGGGTCGGAGAGGGCGCCCATCTCACTGGTGGACACCCGCATCGGCACCATCAGTCCGCTTTCGCCGACGCCGAACTTGGCGGCCTGCTCGCGCAACTTGTCGGCGCCGAGCTTGACCCCGAGCTGGGCGAATGCGGTGTTGCAGGAGACCCGCAACGCATCGAGCAGGCTCTGCTGCCCCGAGCCGGCACAGCTCGTCCCGTCGTAGTTCGGCAATGGCCGGGTCGTCTGCGGCGGGGTGTAGCTCTTGGGTGCCGGGATCATCGTCGCGGGTGTGTAGCCGTTCTGCAGGGCGACGGCCGACACGATCACCTTCATGGTCGAGCCGATCGGATAGGTCTCGTTGATGGCCCGGTTGAGCAGCGGCTTGCCAGGCGCGGCGTTGACCCGCTGCCAGGCCGCCTTGATCGCGGCGGCGTCGTGGCTGGACAGCGGGTTGGGGTCGTACGACGGGCTGGAGACCATGGCCAGGATGGCGCCGGTGCGCGGGTCGAGGGCGACGACCGACCCCTTCTGCCGACCGAGCAGCTGGGTGGCCTTGAGCTGGCCGGCCGGGTTGAGCGTCAGCACGACGTTGCCACCCCGCGGGACACGGCCGGTCACCAGGTCGGAAACGCGGCGGACGAACAGCCGGTCGTCCTCGCCCGAGAGCACGCTGTCCTCGGATCGTTCGATCGCCGACGCGCCGTAGACCAGCGAGTAGTAGCCGGTCACCGGGGCGTAGAGCGGACCGGCGGGGTACTGCCGGAGGTACTTCAGCCGGTCGTTGGTGGCCGTGCTCGTGGCGATCGCCTTGCCGTCGACCACGATCGACCCGCGCTGCCGTTCGTAGGTCTGCAGCAGCAGGCGCTGGTTGCCCTGGTTGCGGCGCAGCTTGTCGGCCTGCACGACCTGCACGTAGTTGAGGTTGATGAACAGCAGTCCGAACAGCACCAGGACGGCGATGGCGACCTTGCGGATGGGCGCGTTCACAAGCGCACGACCTCTGTCGGGGCGCTCGCGAGCGGCTGGGCCGACGGCTGGGATGCCGGTGGACGGCGCGCGGCGTCGGAAATACGCAGCAACAGGCCGATGAGGACGTAGTTGGCCACTAAGGAGGATCCTCCGTAGGACAGGAATGGCGTGGTCAGGCCCGTCAGCGGGATCAGCTTGGTGACCCCGCCGACGACGACGAAGACCTGCAGGCCCATCGAGAACGCCAGGCCGGCGGCGAGCAACTTGCCGAAGGAGTCACGGACGGTCAGTGAGGTGCGCAGGCCGCGGGCGACGATGAGGGCGTAGATCACGAGCAACGCCGTCAGGCCGAACAGTCCGAGCTCCTCGCCGATCGTCGCCACGATGAAATCGCTCTTGGCGTACGGGACGATGTCGGGCCGACCTGCGCCGGGACCGGTGCCGAACAGCCGGCCGGTGGCCAGCCCGAACAGCGACTGGACGATCTGGAACCCGGTGTTGCTCGGGTCCTTGAACGGATGCAGCCAGATGGACACCCGCTGCTGGACGTGGGCGAACACCAACCAGGCCATGAAGGCGCCACCGACGAAGAGCCCCAGCCCGATGAGCAGCCAGGACGTGCGCTGGGTGGCGACGTAGATCATCACCACGAAGATCCCGAAGAACAGCAGCGACGAGCCGAGGTCCTTCTCGACGATGAGGACCAGCAGGCTGGCAACCCATGCGACGAGCACCGGGCCGAGGTCCCGCCCCCGCGGGAAGTCGATGCCGAGGATCCGCCGGCTGGCCAGCGAGAGCACGTCGCGCTTGGCGACGAGATAGGCGGCGAAGAACACCATCAGCGCGATCTTGGCGAACTCGCCGGGCTGGATGGAGAACCCGGCCAGCCGGATCCAGATGCGGGCACCGTTGACCTGCGAGAGCGAGGCGGGGAGCAACGACGGCAGCGCGAGCAGGAACAGCCCGATCAAGCCGAGGGTGTAGGAGTAACGAGACAGGCTGCGGTGATCGCGCACGACGATCAGCAGTGCCACCATCAGCACCAACCCGACCGCCGTCCACGCCAACTGCAGCGAGGCGTCGCCGGTGAGGAAGTGCACCTTGAACCGGTCGCTCTGTGCCTTGTCGGCCAGGTCGAGGCGGTGGATGAGGGCGACCCCGAGCCCGTTGAGCAGGGCGACCAGTGGCAGCAGCAGCGGATCGGCGTAGGGCGCGAAGCGGCGCACGATCAGGTGCGCGGCGCCGAACATCGCGCCCAGGGTCAGGGCGAAGTAGAGCGGGGCCGGAGTCAGGCCGACGCCCATCGCTCCCTCGATGGCCAAGGCCACGATGCCGGCCAGTGAGACAGCGAAGACCAGCATGAACAGCTCGGTCCAGCGCCGCGTGGGCTGCTGTGCTGTGACGCTCGACGCGCTCATGCGCGCGGCTTCCGGCAGTCCTCGCCGGGCACCAGCGAGCTCGGGCTGGGACTCGCCGACGGCCGAACGCTGCCAGTGGGCTTGGGCGCGGGTTTGGGCGAGGCCGGCCTGGCGGTGCTGGCCGGTTTGGGGGTCGTGCTCGGCTGGGGCGAGGCGCCCGGCGCCGGCGGACATTCGGGCAGTTGCTGGGTCCGCAGGCGTTCGACGATGGTGTCGGCGTGCCCGAGGCTGCCGGCGATGATGCCCTGGCGTACCTCACGGCGGACCACCGGCTGCAGGTCGGTGATGTTGAGCTCGGTGCGGTGCGACACGCGACTGAGCTTGATGCCGATGACCTGCCCGGTGACGCCCTGGAAGATCGCCACGGTGCCGTCGTCGTCGGACGCGACGAAGTACTGGCCTTGGACGTAGCGCCAGCCGATCAAGGAGCCCAGCCCGGCAAGGACGACCAGTGCGACGGTCGCCGTGATCCAGATGAGGCGCCGGCGGGAGCGCTTCGGGTCGGAGGTGTCCTCCGGGGCGCGGGCCGGCTCGGGCCGCGCCGGGCGGGCCAGGGCAGCGCGCCCTGCGGCACTGTCGGACTTCGGAGCTCGCTGGGTTTGGTACTCCGCAACCGCGCCGCCGATGACCGGCTCGTCCGGCCCTACCGTGCCCTCGACGATGTCGGCCACCGCGCAGGTGACGTTGTCGGGGGCGCCGGCGCGCAGCGCGAGGTCGACGAGGCGGTCGGCGCTCTCCTGCGGGTCGTCGATCTCGAGCGCCTCGGCGATCGTGTCCTCGCTGACGACGCCGGACAGCCCGTCGCTGCACAGCAGGTAGCGGTCGCCGGCCACTGCCTCTCGTACGGAGAAGTAGGGCTCGACGTCCTGACCGGTGAGCACTCGTAGCAACAGGGAGCGCTGCGGATGCGTCGTCGCCTCGTCGGCGGTGATGCGCCCCTCGTCGACCAGCGACTGGACGAACGTGTCGTCCTTGGTGATCTGGCTCAGCTCGCCGTCGCGCATGAGGTAGGCCCGCGAGTCGCCGACGTGAACCATGCCGAACCTGTTGCCACCGAAGAGCATCGCGGTCAGCGTGGTGCCCATGCCGTCGAGGTCGGAGTCTCCCTCGACCATCGCCTGGAGGTGCTGATTGGCCTCCATGGTGGCCTTGCGCAGGGCGTCGACCAGATCGCCACCCACGGCATCGTCGTCGAGCGAGGACAGGATGCTGACGACCACCCGGCTGGCGACATCGCCGGCCGCGTGCCCGCCCATTCCGTCGGCGACGGCGAGCAGCCGAGGACCGGCATAGACCGAGTCCTGGTTGGTGTCTCGGATGAGGCCGACGTCTGAGCGTGCCGCGTATCGCAGCATCAATGTCATGGGCGCAACTCGAGGACTGTCTTGCCGATACGGATCGGAGCGCCGATCGGCACGGGTGTCGGGCCGGCCACCTTGGCCCGGTCGAGATAGGTGCCGTTGGTCGAGCCGAGGTCCTCGACCAGCCACTGACCGTCGCGCGGACTGAGCCGGGCGTGCTTGGAGCTGGCGTAGTCGTCAGTGATGACCAGCGTCGAGTCGTTGGCCCGGCCGATCGTGATCGGAGCATCGCCGAGGCCGATCTTGGTGCCGGCGAGGCTGCCTTCGGTGACCACGAGCATCTTGGCCGTCTTGCCTCGGCGGACCCGGGCCGGCTTCTGCTGGGGTGGCGCGGAGCGCGGTTGAGGCGGGACCGGCCGACCCTTTCGGGTGCCGAACAGGTCGCTGCGGATCACCCCGAGGGCAGCGAACACGAAGATCCACAGCAGCACCAGGAAGCCCAGGCGAGCGGCGGTCAGAACGACTTCTGGCATTACGCGTCCGCTTGGAAGACGAGGGTGGTGCCGCCGAATTGGACCTGGTCGCCGGGGTGGAGCAACTGCTCGCCGATACGGACGCCGTTGACGAGGGTCCCGTTGGTCGAGCCCATGTCGGTCAGCACCGCGCTGGTGCCGTCGAACGCCAGGCGGGCGTGGCGCCGGGACATGCCGACGTCGGGCAGTCGGATGTCGGCCTCCTCCCCTCTGCCTATCACCGTGGTGCCATGGCGCAGCGGCCAGTCGCGGGCGCCGGATGTGTCGACCAACTTTGCTCCCGTGGGCTCAGCAGGGAAGGCGCCAGTTGCAGAGTCATCAACGCTGCTGCTTACCCGGAAAACGCCAGTGTCAAGATCATCCGCTTGTAACAGTTTGACCCGGATCTTTCCGAACGTCGTCCACCCCTGCTCGCGAACGTGCTCGCCCACCATAATGGCAAGTTCGCGAGCCAGTGGATCGGCGTAGCTCGCCAGCCTCTCGTGGTCGCTGGAGGCGAGCTCGACGACATAGCGGTTGGGCACGAGCACCCTGCCCTGACCGAGGATCGCCTTGTGGTCCCCGGCCTCACGCTGGAGCGCCTGGGCGACCTCGACCGGCTCGACGGCGCCTTTGAAGACGCGGGCGAACGCGCCTTCGACCAGCCCCTCCAGTCGCCGCTCAAAGCGCTGCAACACGCCCAATGGGAGCCCCTCCTTGACCTGTGGCTCTCGATGGTATCTGTGGCCTTACGGGCGTCTATTCGGCGCGGTGCTGCGTGCTAATCTCGACCGGCGCTCGGGCGAGTGGCGGAATGGCAGACGCGCACGGTTCAGGTCCGTGTGTCCGTAAGGACGTGGGGGTTCAAGTCCCCCCTCGCCCACCCCCTCGATCATCACCGGCGGACCCGCTGATCGGTCGGCTCCGACCGAGGTGGCGCGAATCGTTCAGTCTCCGGTGAACGACCCGGGCGTCGAATGAACGCCTGTGTCACGTGAGCACACGCACTGTCGAGACCCTTCCTCTGCCCGACCACGACGAGGCGATGCGGCTGGCCGCGGAGGAGTACCACCGCATCCTTCGCGTGGTCGATGACCTGACCCAGCTGGACTGGCTTCGGCCCACCGAGTGTCCTGGCTGGACCGTCAAGGACGTCCTCAGCCACATCCTCGGCATGCTCGCATCGCAGGCCGACCCGGCCGAGCGCGCCCGTCAGGTCTCGATGGCGGTCCAGATCGCCCAGCAGATCGGTGGCCGCCGCATCGATGCGATGACCGGGATGCAGGTACGCGAGCACGCTCACCTGAGCACGTCGGAGCTGTCCCGCGCCCTGTACGAGACCGTGCCGCGGGCGCTGGCGGCGCGCGGTTGGCTGACCGCTGAGCAACGGGAGGCGTCGTACGACCCGGGCCTTCGGGGTGAGGGGCCGTGGACGCTGGGCTATCTGTTCGACGTCATTCATACGCGCGATCCGTGGATGCACCGGATCGACATCTGCCGCGCCACGGGCCGCGAGCCTGTCGTCACCACCGAACACGACGGCCGTCTCATCGCTGACGTCGTGGCGGAGTGGTCCGTGCGCCACGGCCGGCCTTTCACCCTCGTGCTCACCGGCCCGGCCGGCGGTCGGTTCGCCGTCGGCACCGGCGGTGCGCACCTCGAACTCGACGCCATCGCGTTCTGCCGGACGCTGTCCGGCCGCGAGCCCGGCGACGACCTGCTTGCCACCCGTGTGCCGTTCTGACGAACCCATCGAAGCTGAGAGGACCGACCCATGACCCAGACCATGGCTGTGCCGCCGGTGGAGATCGACCGCCTGGAAGCCGAACTCGACGGCAGCGCGTTGACGCCGGGTGACGCCGGTTATGACGCTCAGATCGCGACGTTCAACCTGGCGACGCGACATCAGCCCGCGCTTGTCGTAGCCGCTGCCGGCACCACCGACGTTGCCCGGGTGATCAGGTTCGCCGCCGCACATGACCTCCCGGTCGGCGTGCAGGCGACCGGGCACGGTGCCGTCACCGCAGTGGACACCGGCGTCTTGATCAGCACCAGGGCGATGTCCGGAGTGCAGGTCGACCCGGTGGCGCGTACGGCGACGGTGGGCGCGGGCGCGCGGTGGAGCGAGGTGATCGCTGCGTCCGCCCCGTACGGCCTGGCTCCGCTCAACGGCAGTTCCAGCGACGTGGGCGTGGTCGGATACACCCTCGGCGGGGGGCTGCCGATCCTGGGGCGCACGTTCGGCTTCGCCGCCGACCACGTCCGCTCACTCACGGTCGTGACGGCGGACGGCGTGGTGCGGCACTGCGACGCCAGCACCGAAACCGACCTGTTCTGGGGACTTCGAGGCGGCAAAGGCAACCTCGGCGTGGTCACCGAACTGACCATCGACCTGTTCCCGGTGGCCACCTTCTACGGCGGCGGGATCTTCTGGCCCGGCACCGCCGCGCCGACCGTGCTCCACGCGTACCGGGAGTGGAGCGCGGGGTTGTCGGATGCCACATCGACGTCGGTCACGCTGCTGCGGCTTCCCCCGATCCCGGAGATTCCCGAGCCACTGCGCGGGCAGTTCGTCGTCCAGTTGCGGGTCGCTCATGTCGGTGGTGGCGGTCCGGCGATGCTGGAACCGATGCGCTCGATCACGCCGCCGCTGATCGACACCGTCAACGACATTCCGTACGCCGCGGTGGACTCCATCTCCCAGGACCCGCAGCACCCGGTGCCGGTGTACGAACGCGGCGGGTTGATCGGCGACCTGACGGCCGAGGCGGTCGACGGGCTGCTGACGGTCGCCGGTCCGGGCGTGACCACGCCGATCCTGATGGTGGAGCTACGCCACCTCGGAGGTGCGCTGGCCGGACCACCCGCCGTGCCCAACGCCGTCGGTGGTCGCGATGCGGCGTACTCGCTGTTCGTCCTCGGGCTGTTGATGCCGCAAATCGCCGCCTTCGTGCCGGGCGCTGTCGACGACCTGATCGCAGCGATGGCTCGGCACACCACCGGAGGCTCGCTGGTCAACATGCACGGTGCTCCCGGCGACGCCACTGACCGAGCCCGGCCGTGGCCGTCCTCGACCTATCACCGGCTGCGCCAACTCAAGCAGACCTACGACCCGGCCAACCGGTTCCGGTTCGGCCACGCCATCTGAAAGGAATCCACCATGCGTTACCACCGGATCGCCGCCGCGGCCGTCATCGCGGCAGTCTCCGTGTCACTGTCCGCGTGCAACGACAAGCCCGGCTCGCACTCGGCAGCGGCACGTCAAGCCGCAGCCCCGCACGCGTCCGCGGTGGCCAACCCGCCCGCGGGTGCCTCGACCGACGACTTCTGCAAGCTGCTCAAGCAGAAGTTCACCGCCCTCTCGGCAATGATGACCGACCCCAACGCCACCGACCCCAGCGCGCAGAAGCTGCTCAGCGACTGGAACCAGGTCGAAGCAGCGGCGCCGCCGGAGATCAAGCCTGACATCACCACGATCGCCGACACGGTGACCGGGATCGTCCAGCACAAGGAGAGTTCGTCCGCTCTGGACACACCACAGGTGCAGTCCGCCATGCAGCACTACGCGACGTACACCGCCGCGCACTGTTCGGCCACATCGTGAGGGCAGCTGCGACGATCGCGCTGGTCCTGCTCGCGGTCGGGCTGGTGGCGTGCGGAACGCCTCAGTCCGGCGGGACCGGGCGCGGGTCGGCTCGGAGCGCGGGCTCCCGGTTGGTGGACCGGCCGCAGACCTACCCCAACGCCTGCGCGTTGGTGAACGGGAAAGACGCCGAGAAGGCGTTGGGCGAGCCGGTCGCAGCAGCGGGCACGTACGACCCGGAGTCCGATGGCGGGGGTTCATGCATCTATTCGGCCGGCGTCGAAGGCGGGGATTCGGTCAGCATCCAAGTCGGCGAAGCCGGCCTCGAGCGTGCTCTGGTGCGATCCCCGACTGCCAGGCCGGTGCCAGGTCTCGGTGACGAGGCCCTCAACAACGCCAACCAGCTATTCGTACGCAACGGCGATGTGGGAATGGTCATCGCGGTGGAAAAGGTGCTCGGCGGCTTCCCCGCAGACCGTGACGTCATCTTGGTCACTCTCGCCCGTGCCGCCCTTCAACGCATGAAGCGCTGACAACTGTCGCGGTCAGGCGAGGGTCCGGCACACGTTCTCCTCGGTGCCGTGGTCGGCCACCATCGTGCGGGTTCCGTCGGCGGCGAAGCGGATGACGTGGTCGCCGTGCAGGACGTAGTAGCCCGGCGGCAGGCTGTCACCCGGGTGGAAGCCGACCGCACCGGGTCCCTGCAGGTGGAACAGATAGCTGCCGTCGGGGCTGAAGGCCAGAACCGCTCGGCCGCTCAGGTCGCGGACGATCGAGTGCCCGTTGGACTGGTTGGTCATCCGTACGACCAGGGGCCCGACGTACTCCTGCGTACGCGGTGAGCCGTCGGAGTACGTGCTGGTCGTGCGCACGTACTCCTGGTCGAAGAGCACCTGGGAGTGCAGCTCGAACGGGCAGAGGGCGCCGGGAGCGGTCGTGAACGATTGCGCGTGATAGCGCTCCCAGCCACCTGGCGCCTTGGTATTGCCGGCCGCCGGGTTGGCGGCTGCCGGGGCGGATGCGGTGACGAGCAAGGACAGCACAGCGCCGGTCCCGGCCAATGCCATCGCGGTCAGCTTCGTACGCGGATTCATGGTTCCTCCTGGCGGCGTTGGCCCAGCCTGAGGCGGGCAATCCGACACAGGCTCACACCCACGGAGCGGCCCGCGCCATCCTTTCGGACCTGGCCGAAGGCTTCCCGCCGGGCGCCTCGGGTACATCACGCCAGGGTCCGACGCGGAAGGGAGGCGGCATGCTTCGGGTGCATTTCACGGCGCAGGACCTGATGCGGGTGCGCTTCGCGCCGCGACCGGCCCCGTTGATGGAACTCGGGCTGGCCGTGGCCATGCTCCAGCGCCGCGACCGCAGCGCCGTCTTCAGTAGGTGGCGCTCGGACCGTCGGCAGCGGATGCCGGCGTCGGCCCTTCCGTTGCTGAGTCTGGTGCCGACCAGCGGGGCCGGCCCGATGTTCCTCGATCCGCTCAGCGAGTCCTTCGACGACGGCATGGACACCGTCCTGTCGACCCC
>JBAVXU010000334.1:0-5602 GCA_049698415.1 Mycobacteriales bacterium | reverse complement strand
GTGCCCGACGCCGGGTCGGTGCACGTGGTCAACAACGGTGCCGCCGCGCTCGTGCTCGCCGCGACCGCCCTGGCCGCCGGCCGGGAGATCGTCGTGTCGCGTGGCGAGATGGTCGAGATCGGCGCGGGATTCCGACTGCCCGATCTGCTCGTCTCCACCGGCGCCAGGCTGCGAGAGGTCGGCACGACCAACCGCACGGAGGTCCGCGACTATGCCGAAGCGATCGGGCCGGACACGGCGATGCTGCTCAAGGTGCACCCGTCGAACTTCGTGGTCTCGGGGTTCACCTCCGGCGTCGGCATCGACGAGTTGGCGACCCTGAACGTCCCAGTCGTCGCCGACATCGGCTCCGGATTGCTCGCGCCGCACCCGTTGCTGCCTGACGAACCGGACGCCGCCACCGCGCTACGCGCCGGAGCCTCGCTCGTCACCGCCAGCGGCGACAAGTTGCTCGGCGGACCGCAGGCGGGGTTGCTGTTGGGCACGCAAGCGATCATCGACAGGTTGCGCCGGCACCCGCTCGCCCGGGCGCTGCGTGTCGACAAGCTCACGCTCGGCGCCCTCGAAGCCACGCTGCGGGGTCCGGGCACTCCGACCTCGTGGGCGCTGTCGGCATCGCAGGCAGGCCTGCTCACGCGCGCGGAAGCGCTGGTGCGCCAGCTGGCGGCAGGCGGCATCGACGCCGCATGCGTCGAGTGTGAGTCCGCGGTCGGCGGCGGTGGCGCGCCAGGCGTCAGCCTCCCCAGCGCGGCAGTCAGCCTCCCCAGCGAGTACGCCGCCGCCCTGCGCCGTGGCCGGACCCCGGTCGTCGGCCGGATCGAGGACGACCGGTGCCTGCTCGACCTGCGGACCGTCCCGGCCGAGCAGGACGAGACTCTGCGCGATGCGATCCTGGCCTGCGCGAAGATGGCGGCTCGAGATGACAGGACGCCGGCCGAGTAGGCAGGCTGTCGGTGGGTAGCCCCGTGAGTCGGAGGTGACGAGTGGACGTACGACGGACCTTCCTGTCCTGGCCGGTGGTGCGCCAGCTGTCGGGCAGCGACCCCCTCGGGCGCGGTTCGGCGGCCCAGTCGGCGCGCACCTTGGCCCTGCAACCACGGACCGCGACCGCCGACCGGGTCGTCGACAGCATCTGCCCTTACTGCGCGGTCGGCTGCGGGCAGAAGGTCTACGTCAAGGACGGCAAGGTCACCCAGATCGAGGGCGACGCCAACTCGCCGGTCTCGCGTGGCCGGCTCTGTCCCAAGGGCTCGGCCAGCGAGCAACTCGTCAACAGCCCGAGCCGGCTGACGAAGGTGCTCTACCGCCGTCCGTACGGCACCGACTGGGAGGAGCTCGACCTCGCCACCGCGATGCAGATGGTCGCCGACCGGGTGGTCGAGACTCGCGAGCGCACCTGGCAGGACCGCGACGAGCAGGGCCGTCCGCTGCGGCGGACCCTCGGCTTCGCCAGTCTGGGCGGCGCGACGCTGGACAACGAAGAGAACTACCTGATGAAGAAGCTCTACACCGCTCTGGGTGCGATCCAGATCGAGAACCAAGCGCGTATTTGACACAGCTCAACCGTCCCCGGTCTGGGGACCTCGTTCGGTCGGGGCGGCGCCACGACGTTCCAGCAAGACCTGCAGAACTCCGACTGCATCGTCATCCAGGGCTCGAACATGGCCGAGTGCCACCCGGTCGGGTTCCAGTGGGTGATGGAGGCCAAGAAACGCGGCGCCAAGGTCATCCACATCGACCCGCGCTTCACGCGTACCTCCGCCGTTGCTGACCTGCATGTTCCGCTGCGGGCCGGCAGCGACATCGTGTTCCTCGGCGCGATCGTCAACTACATCCTGCAGAACGACAAGTACTTCAAGGACTACGTCGTCGCCTACACCAACGCGGCGACCCTGCTGCGCGAGGACTTCCAGGACACCGAGGATCTCGACGGGGTGTTCTCGGGCTTCGACGAGGACAAACGGTCGTACGACAACTCGTCGTGGGCCTATGACGACATGCACGAGGGGGACGACGATTCCCAGCGGTCCGGAGATGCAGCCGGCGCCGGTGGCGGGTCGGCGGCCGGCGCGCATACGACGACACGCGACGAGTCCCTGCAGGATCCGCGCTGCGTGTTCCAGGTGCTCAAGCGGCACTACGCCCGCTACACCGTCGAGATGGTGCAGGAGGTGTGCGGCGTCCCGGCCGAGGCCTTCCTTGCCACGTGTGAGGCGGTCACGGCCAACAGCGGCAGGGAGCGCACCACGGCCTGGGTCTATTCGGTCGGCTGGACCCAGCACTCGGTCGGCGTGCAGTACATCCGCGGTGCCGCGATCATCCAACTGTTGCTCGGCAACATGGGCCGGCCGGGCGGCGGAATCCTCGCCCTGCGCGGACACGCCAGCATCCAGGGCTCGACCGACATCCCCACGCTGTTCAACCTGTTGCCCGGATACCTGCCGATGCCCACCGTCGACGCGTCGAAGGATCTCGACGAGTACGTCGACGGCGTGACCACACCGCACCAGAAGGGGTTCTGGGTCAACGCGAGGGCGTACACCGTGAGCTTGCTCAAGGCGTGGTTCGGCGATGCAGCCAACGCCGGCAATGAGTACGGCTTCGGCTGGCTGCCCCGCCTCACCGGCGATCACGGTACGTACAACACGGTCGTCGGGATGGTCGACGGCCAGGTCGAGGGCTACTTCCTGGTCGGTGAGAACCCCGCGGTGGGCTCCGCGCACGGCAAGTTGCAGCGGCAGGGCATGGCCAACCTCAAATGGCTGGTCGTACGCGACCTGCAATTGATCGAGTCTGCGACGTTCTGGAAGGACGGCCCCGAGATCGCGACGGGTGAGATGGCGACCGCCGACATCGGCACCGAGGTCTTCTTCTTCCCGGCGGCGGCGCACACCGAGAAGGACGGCACGTTCACCCAGACCCAGCGGATGCTGCAGTGGCACCACAAGGCAGTCGAGCCGAGCGGTGATGCGCGCAGCGACCTGTCGTTCTTCTGGCAACTCGGAGACATCATCAAGCGGCGACTGGCCGGCAGCACCGAGGAGCGAGACGCCCCGATCCAGGCACTGACCTGGGACTACCCGCTGGTCGGACCGGACGATCCCGATGCCGAGGCGGTGCTGCAGGAGATCAACGGCCGGCACCTGAGCGGTGACAAGGCAGGGCAGTTCCTGTCGGCGTTCACCGAGATGGCCGACGACGGCTCGACCAGCGGCGGGTGCTGGATCTACACCGGTGTCTACGCCGACGGCGTCAACCAGGCGGCCCGCCGCAAGCCGGGCAGCGAGCAGTCCTGGGTTGCGCAGGAATGGGGCTGGGCCTGGCCGAGCAACCGCCGCATCCTCTACAACCGCGCATCGGCCGATCCCGACGGCAAGCCATGGAGCGAACGCAAGGCCTACGTCTGGTGGGACGCCGACGCCGACGGCGGCAAGGGCGAGTGGACCGGGCACGACGTACCCGACTTTCCCAAGACCAAGGCGCCGACCTACCGGCCGCCCGAGGGCGCCAGCGGCGTCGAGGGACTCGCGGGCGACGACCCGTTCATCATGCAGGCCGACGGAAAGGGCTGGCTGTACGCACCGCGCGGCTTGCTCGACGGCCCACTGCCCGCGCACTACGAGCCGCAGGAGTCACCGGTGCGCAACGCGATGTACGGCCAGCAGGCCAATCCGGTGCGGGAAGTGTTCAAGCGCAAGGACAATCCCAGCAACCCCTCGCCGCCCTGGCCGGAGTCCGGCGTCTTCCCGTACGTGTTCACGACGTACCGGCTCACCGAGCACCACACCGCGGGCGGGATGAGCCGGTGGCTGCCGTACCTCTCCGAGTTGCAGCCGGAGTTCTTCTGCGAGATCTCGCCGGCGCTGGCCGAGGAGCGCGGTCTCGTGCACAACGGCTGGGCCACGATCGTCACCGCACGTACGGCGATCGAGGCGCGCGTCATGGTCACCGAGCGGATGGTGCCGCTCACCGTGGGCGGACGGGTCATCCACCAGATCGGGATGCCCTATCACTGGGGCGTCGGCAACGAGGCACTCGTGCAGGGTGACTCCGCCAACGACCTGCTCGGCCTGACCCTCGACCCCAACGTGCACATCCAGGAGTGCAAGGTCGCCTCCTGCGACATCCAGCCGGGCCGCCGACCGCGCGGGGAGGCTTTGCTGCGCTACGTCGCCGACTATCGCAGCCGCGCGGGCATCACCGTCGAGACCAGCAACCAGGCACTGACGCATGGGGAGACGCCGTGACCACGTCGCTGTCCGGACCGCGCGACCCGGCGTCCGGTGCCGGCTGGGAGGAGCACCCGCCGCGCAAGGGGTTCTTCACCGACACCTCGGTGTGCATCGGCTGCAAGGCCTGCGAGGTCGCGTGCAAGGAATGGAACGGCGTGCCCGAGGACGGGTTCGACCTGCTCGGGTCGTCCTACGACAACACCGGGGCGCTCGGCGCGAACACCTGGCGGCACGTGGCGTTCATCGAGCAGCCAGGGCGGCCGGTGCCGCAGCCGACGGGCGCGCCGCCGGTCGATCTGGGCATGCCGTCGGTCGCGCTCCCCGGAGCGAGCGACGACGACGGCCGGCGCACCGACTTCCGGTGGCTGATGTCCTCGGACGTGTGCAAGCACTGCACGGAGGCGGCCTGCCTCGACGTGTGCCCGACCGGCTCGTTGTTCCGTACCGAGTTCGGCACCGTCGTCGTGCAGGACGACATCTGCAACGGCTGCGGCTACTGCGTGCCGGCCTGCCCGTACGGCGTGATCGACCGGCGGGCGGGGGACGCCTCGTCGGGCGGCGCGGCGACCAAGAACGTCGGCATCGCCCAGAAGTGCACGCTCTGCTACGACCGGCTGGGTGACGGGATGACGCCGGCGTGCGCCCAGGCATGTCCCACCGAGTCGATCCAGTTCGGCGACGTCGACGAGTTGCGGGAGCGGGCCCGAGCGCGGCGCGACTCGCTGCATGCGGCCGGGGTCGCCGAGGCGCAGCTCTACGGCGTCGATCCCGACGACGGGGTCGGCGGTGCGGGCGCGATGTTCCTTCTCCTCGACGAGCCGGAGGTCTACGGCCTCCCGCCGGATCCGGTGGTGCCGACCCGCGAGTTGCCGCTGATGTGGAAGCGCGCCGGGCTGGCCGCGCTGACCCTGGTCGCCGGGGCGGTCGCCGCTTTCGCCGGGGGGAGCCGATGACCGCTCCGGGTCGCCGCAAGCGCCGCGGCGGCCGCCGCGGCGAGCAAGCGATGGTGCCTGAGGCCACGTTCACGTCGTACTACGGGCGGCCGGTGGTCAAGCCGGCACCGTGGGCCGAGGACATCCCGGCCTACCTGTTCCTCGGTGGCCTCGCCGCCGGGTCGTCCTTGCTGGCGGCCGGCGCGGAGACCACTGATAGGCCGGCGCTGGCCCGCACCGGTCGCCTGGGCGCGCTGGTGGGCATCAGCCTGTCCTTCGCTGCGTTGGTGCACGACCTCGGCAAGCCGTCGCGGTTCGTCAACATGCTGCGGGTCGCCAAGCCCACCTCGCCGATGTCGGTCGGCACCTGGCTGCTCACCGCGTACGGCCCGATGGCGGGTCTGGCCGGGGCGGCCGAGTTGCGCGGCGCGCTGCCCT
>JBAVXU010000333.1:0-6575 GCA_049698415.1 Mycobacteriales bacterium | reverse complement strand
GCCGTGCCTCGCGTTGGGGGCAGTGGCGGCGGCCGACGGGGAAGTGCGGGCGGCCATTGTCGCGAGGCCGGTGAGGGCCGCAGCGCTGACTGCGAGAATCGCGCGATGACGCATAGGAGAACCTGCTCTCTCGGGGAGACCAAACAGGACAAAGGCTGGTTAACCGTTCGGTGAGTCCCTCGAAAGATAGCTGAAAGTATGACATCAGTCACTATTGATCCAGTGGGGCTGCGACCTTTGGTGAGCGCGTTGCCCTCAGTCGCGTCGGGCCTCGACGAGCCAGGACGTGGAGGCAAACGTGACCCCGGCGTCGCTCATGGCTTCAGCCAGTGTCGCGTGCAAGCGCTGCATGGCCTGGTCCCGGACTGCAGGATCAAGTCCGTCGAGCAGCCCCTGCGACAGGCCCATCTTGCTGACGAAATCGAAGGCGTCGTCGGGATCGTCGCCGAACCGGACTGTCCCTGAAATTTCGGTGAGCTGCAGTGCGCCCCAACCGGTCTGGCCGAGGACATCGCGAACGTGGTCCGGTCCGGCGAGACCGAACGGGCCGGGCGCGTTCGCCGGGGGTTCGGGAAGCTCTCGGCCGGCTGCCAACGCCGCGCGGATCCGGGTGATCCAGGGGTTGGCGTTGAACTCCTGCCAGGTGAGCAGAGCGAGCCGCCCACCCGGGCGGACCGCAGCGGCGATGTTCGTGAACGCGGCGACCGGATCGGCGAAGAACATGGCCCCGTACTTGCTGATAGCGACGTCGAACGAGGCCGGCTCGAACGGATGCACCTGGGCGTCAGCCTGCACGAAGCTGACGTTGGCCAAACCGTCGTCCGAGGCCCGCTGGGTGGCCCGGACGAGCATCTCTCGCGACAGGTCGACACCGAGCGCGTGTCCCTGGCTCGCAAAACCACCCGCTTGCCGGGTTGTGGCACCGCACCCGCAGCCGATGTCGAGCACCGAGTCGTCCGGCTGGATGGCTGCTGCCCGCAACAAGTGGACCGAGTGTGCTGCGGTGGCGGAGTCGTAGCGCTCCTCGTGCAACGTCCACTGGGTGCCTTCATCGCCGTCCCACGATCGGGCCTGCTCGACATTCACCAGAGCTGCAGTCATGGTTGTATCCTCCTGTTAGGAGTATTGGTACTGCCTGGGGAGCAACATGTCAACCGACCGGAGATTGACCTCCACCTCGTACGCCGTCCTCGGCCTGCTCGGAGTGCGCTCCTGGTCGAGCTACGAATTGACCGGCCAGATGACCCGGGCGTTGCGGTGGTTCTGGCCGCGGGCCGAGAGCAATCTGTACCTCGAGCCCAAGACGCTGGTCGCGCATGGGCTTGCCCGAGCCAGCGGCGAAGCAGTCGGCCGCCGCCGCCGAACGGTCTATCGGATCACCCCGAAGGGCCGCCGCGAGCTGCGCCGATGGCTGGACGAGCCGGGCGCGGGGCCCGTACTGGAGTGGGAGCAGTTGCTCAAGCTCTTCTTCGTCGAGCAGGGTACGAAGGCGGCTGCACTTGCGAACCTTCGCGCCGCCCGCAAGTGGGGTGACGACATCGAAGCGCTGAGCATCGCCCTGGCCCGGGAGTATCTCGCCGGCGGACCGTTCCCCGATCGCATGCCACAACTGATCCTGACCGGGCAGTTCCTCACCGAGTTCGGCGACCTCGTCTCGCGATGGGCCAAGTGGGCGGAAGACGCCGTCACGGGCTGGCCCGAGGACATGACCGGCATGAATCCGGATCTGCCGAGCCTGCGCGCGATCGCTGAACGCACGCCCAGGCAGCAGGGGCTTGCGTCTCAGCCAGTCACTCGGCCGACCTAGTGAGGTCCTTGTCCTCCATCTCCCAGGCGTGGTCCATCGTGTGGAATGCACTGTGGCGTATGAGGAACGGCAGGTTCCACGTTCGCATCCGCTTGCCCTCGCCGGCGTTGTACGCCCTCATCGCGGCGACATACGCCTTTCGGTAGTCACGCAGGCCCTTCGGTGTGAGCGCGCCGTCCTCTGGTATCCGCAGCCCCACCCGCTTTGCGAAGTCTTCGCTTTCGGTTCGGACCGTGTGACGGATGATCTTGTCGCGGTCCCGGCCACCGCCACGGGGGCCTTTGCGCATCTCAGCGGACACTCGCGCGGCCGTAGCGTCGAAGAATGCCCAGCACGCTCGCAGCAGCGCGATGTTGCGGTCGAGAGCGGGGTCGTCCATCGGTTCGTGTTCGAGATCGGACGGAGCGAAGGAGATGCCCCAGAAGTCCACGGAGCCCGTGCCGACCCCGTCCTCAACCACCTTGAGGGATCCAGCGGCGTCGAAGTCCTTGGCCATCCCGGCCTTGGCCGTGACGAGGCGGTACCGCTCGCGGTAGGACTCGAGCAGGTCGAGCGCCGCCTCAGGGGTCTTCGCCCCACGACTCCAGCCCGGCCAGTCCACCGCGAACGCGACCGCCTTCTTCCCCTTCGGCCCGCGTTGGACGACCGTACGAATCGGCATGAGCGGGATGGTATGCACGCCGACGCTTGTTCGCGACAGGGGATCTTCACCGGCAACATCGGATCCGGCGACGGAATCGCCCCGCGAGGGTCAGGAGATAGCAGCCTGCACCAGTTCGATGATGGTCTTCTCGACCACGGGGCTCCACTTCATGAGCGCGTACGACACCGGCCAGATGTCCCCGTCATCGAGTCGTGCCTGATCTTGGAAACCCAGAGTGGAGTACCGGTAGCTGAACTTGCCCGAGTCCTGGAAGAAGAGAACGACCTTGCCATCTGCATTGGCGTAGGACGGCATGCCGTACCACGTTTTCGCCGTCAACTCGGGAGCTGTCGCGGTCACCGTCGCGTGCACTCGCTCGGCGAGCGCACGGTCGGCCGGTGCCATCTCGGCGATCTTGTCGAGAACGGCCTGCAGGCCATCGGCCTTCTTGGCGCCGGTCTTGCCCTCGGCGCGCAACTCGGCGGCGCGCGCCTTCATCGCGGCCCGCTCCTCGGCGGTGAAACCCTTGGTATCGGTCGTGGTCTTCTTCGTGGGCATTCCCGGATCTCCGTTCGACTCGTTCGGCGTCTGCTGCAAGGTTATGGCGGCCCAAGACTGCGCCGCTTCTCGATTCCTGATCGAATCGGGTGTTCGCGTGGCTTAGCCCGAGTCCGTCGCCTCTTGCACTGATCAGGATCGAAGAAGCCCCGGACGTCTTGGCATTCCTAAGATCAGCCCATGACGGTCACCGTGTGGCCGGTGTCCCCGGTGGACACGGCTATTCGTGGGTGACGACTGCGCCAACTGAAGGGACGTGCGGATTGTGAAAACGATGACGTGCAAGCAATTGGGCGGACCGTGTGATCACTCGATGCGCGCAGACACCGCGGACGAGGTCATCAAGCTGCAGGACGCCCATCTGCGCGAGGCGGTGGCGGCTGGCGATGAGACTCATGAAAGCGCGCTGAAGGACATGAAGGGCAGGTGGAAGCATCCCATCGCCGGGATGGGCTGGTATCGGACGGCCAAGCGCGACTTCGCCGACCTCCCAGACGAATGATGCATCTGACGCCTCTGTGCGCGCGGCTTCTGCTCTGACGATGTGATCGGGCGGGTGCGACGGCATGCCACATCCAATCGCCTGACGCACCGGGCCTGGGCAAGAACTGGCAGCTCTCAGGCGACCGGGTGATTCACTTGGGCGGTCGAGGTCATGTGGGTTCTGATCACTTGCGGCTCGCACCGAGGAGGACGAGTGATGCACCACGACGGCGGGGCGCCGGTGCCGCGGTTGCGGGTCGAGACCCTACTGGCGATGCTTGGCCGCGGCGAGGACAGGCCGGGGCAGCCGCTCAACGTGCCGCTGGTGCCGGCCTCGAACTTCCGGGCCGACCCCAGCAGTCCGGACGGGCGGGAGTACGCGCGCGACGACGGCACGCCGGGGTGGGAGGCCTTCGAGCAGCTCATCGGCGAGCTCGAGGGCGGCTCGGCGGTCAGCTTCGCCTCGGGGATGGCCGCCATTGCCTCCGTCCTCGAGCTGCTGCCGGTCGGCGCACGCGTGGTTGCACCACAGGACAGCTACACCGGACTGCGTGGGCTCCTCGAGGACGGCGTTGCGGCCGGTGGCCGCTGGGACGTACGCATCGTCGACATGACGCGCGGCGACGAGCTCCTTGCTGCGGTTCGGGACGCCCACCTCGTGTGGCTGGAGACGCCCAGCAATCCGATGCTCGACCTCGTCGACATCGGCGCTGTCACCGCCGCGGCGGAGGCCGCCGGCACTCTGGTCGCCGTCGACAGCACCTTCGCCACCCCGCTGCTCCAGAACCCGCTCGCACTCGGTGCGGACTTCGTCGTGCACAGCGCGACAAAGTTCATCGGCGGCCACTCAGACCTGCTGCTCGGAGTGGTCGTATGCCGCCGCTCGGACGACCACGCGCGACTCGTCCGCCGCCGCGAGGTCGCCGGCGCGACTCCCGGCACGCTCGAGTGCTTCCTCGCCCTGCGCGGGGCTCGCACCCTGGCCGTCCGGCTACGCCAGGCGCAGGAGACTGCCGGGGAGCTGGCACGCCTCCTGGTGGGGCATCCGGCTGTCGGCAGGGTGCGCTACCCAGGCCTTCCCGACCATCCGCAGCATGCGATCGCTGCGAGGCAGATGCGGGGGTTCGGAGCCGTCCTCAGCTTCCACCTCGCCGACGCCGCCACCGCGGACGCGGTCTGCGCAAACGTCCAGGTCATCGCCCACGCCACGAGCGTTGGAGCCATCGAGTCCACCATCGAACGCCGGGCGAAGCTCCCGGGTCAGGCGCACGTACCGGCCGGGCTGCTCCGCCTCAGCGTCGGATGCGAACACGTCGACGACCTGTGGGCCGATCTCACCAACGCGCTCGAACCCAGCCGAGCGCCGGGGGTCGTCGCTAGCTGACGACGTCGACCGAGATCTCCACCGCTGGAACGGTTCCCCTGTTCTCGAGCCAGTGGAGGGTGTTTCGGTCCTCGGGCCAGCCCAAACCCGGCCCGTAGTCTGTGGCGACCCCGTCTCGATGATCAGTGATCGTTCCCTGCAGCACGTAGACCGTCCCCGGTCTGCCCTTGTGGTCGTGAACTGGGCCGAAGACCCCTCCCGGCTCGATGGTCACCATTCGCATCCGCAATTGGCGCCCCTCCATGCCCGGGATCTCGGGACCTAGATCAATCGTCGCCAGTAGCTCCACTGCGACGCCCTTTGTCTCCGGCGCCGCCGATTCATCGCTCATCGTGTTGTCCTCTCCATGAGGAACTGCCTGCCGCCGCCTGCAGTGCCGCGGGGGCAACCGCGACCGTCAGCATCGATCATGCCGCCACCACTCTGCAGCACGTCATCGACCCTGACCAAGACCCGCCACGCGATCTCCCGCCACGACCCACGCGCCGACCGCACCCTCGACTAGGTCTTCCTGCGCCGCGGCAAACTGCTGTCGGCCGGGTGGCTGTTCGACGAAGCCTCCCGCATCGCCTGCAAGGGCAGGATCGCGGGCGGATGCTACGGGATGGGGACGCTCACGGATTCAGCCTCGAACGCAAGCGGTCTGTCCCGGGCACTGGCGTCCCTTGCCACGTTCCTTCGGGGGAGGGGAGAAGCTTAGGTGCGGCCCGGGGTGATCACGCCTGCTTCGTAGGCGAGCACAACGGCCTGCACCCTGTCGCGCAGGTCGAGTTTGGCCAAGATCCGTGTGATGTGGGTCTTGACTGTCGTCTCGCCGACAAAGAGTTCCTCGGCGATCTCGCGGTTGGACAGGCCGCGCGCGAGCAGCCGGAAGACCTCGGCCTCGCGGGTGCTGAGCTGGTCGAGCCGCGTCGTGGCCGGGGGGGTTCGTGAGGTCGCGAACTGTTCGATCAGTCGGCGGGTGATGCTGGGCGCGAGCAGCGCGTCGCCGTGGCTGACCATGTGCACGGCTGCGGCGAGTTGCTCGGGTGGAGCGTCCTTGAGCAGGAAGCCGCTGGCGCCGGAGTGCAGCGCGTCGTATACGTATTCGTCCAGGTCGAAGGTCGTCAGGATGAGTACCCGCACCTCGCGGGTGCGGGGGTCGGCCAATATCCGCCGAGTCGCCTCGATGCCGTCGATGCCCGGCATCTGGATGTCCATCAGCACCAGGTCAGGTCGCGTTGTTGTGGTGACCTCGACTGCCTCTTCGCCGGTACTCGCCTCACCGACGACCTCGATGTCCGGCTGCGTCGCCAGGATCATCCGGAAGCCCGCGCGGACGAGGTGCTGGTCGTCGGCGATCACCACGCGGGTCACGACGGCACCCCCTCGAGGACGACCTGCTGGATCGGAACGGGCGTCGCAACCGGTTGGGTTTGGGACGGCGGACTCTGGGCACTGCGCAGCACTCCGAGCATCTGCCGCATCTGCATCATTGCCTGCCGGCCGGTCTGCTCGACAGCACGGATGGAGCTCGCCGCTCTCGGGTCGCTCGTGCCGACGAGTTCGCCGGCCGCGTCGGATTGGATGACCATTGTCGTGACGAGGCGGGCAACTAGCGTGTGCAGGTCGCGTGCGATGCGGGCCCGCTCGTCGTAGAGGGCAAGCAGCGCGCGGTCCTCGCGTTCCACGGCGAGCCGGGCAGCGGCGTCCTCGAGTGC
>JBAVXU010000332.1:0-1517 GCA_049698415.1 Mycobacteriales bacterium | reverse complement strand
GGCGACCTTCACGTAGGTCTCGTCGACCAACCACCGATCGCCACTGGCATGCCGTGCGGGGCGGGCGGCGTCGATGAACTCGGGCGTGAAGGCCTGCACCCACCGGAAGACCCTCAAGGGGTTCACGGTGATGCCGCGTTCGGCCAGCAGTTCTTCGACATCGCGGTAGGACAGGCCGTAGCGCAGGTACCAGCGCACCGCGACCGCGATCACCTGATCATCCGACAAGTGTCTCGCCCGCCCGACATAACCAACCCACCAGCGCCGCGCAGACCGTGGCGCAGTCGTGTCAAGTCCGCGTAAGGTTCTGCACGACCGTCGCTTCTTCATAACGGCCGGTGCGGTGAGGGGTGCGACATGGTCTCGATCAAGGTCAACGGCACGACGCATCCGTTGAACGTCGATCCGTCGATGCCGCTGCTGTGGGCGCTGCGCGACGTACTCTGTCTGACCGGAACGAAGTACGGGTGCGGCATCGACGAGTGCGGAGCATGCACCGTACTGATCGGCGGCGGGGCCGAGCGGAGTTGCAACATGACGGTCGGCGACGTCGGAGCAGATCCGGTGACGACGATCGAGGGTCTCTCGGCCGACGGGACCCATCCGGTACAGCGCGCGTGGATTGCCGAGCAGGTGCCGCAGTGCGGCTACTGCCAGTCCGGGATGATCCTCGCTGCTGTCGCGCTATTGTGCGACAAGCCGCATCCGACCGACGCGGACATCGACAACGCGATGGACAACATCTGCGTGTGCGGGACGTATCAGCGCGTCCGCGCGGCGATCCACCGGGCGGCGGGGCAATGACCCGGCCCCATCCGGTGACCGCCCCGGCCGGAAGCGGCCTTTCTCGGCGGACGTTCCTAGTGAGCGCTGCGGTCGGCGGCGGGTTGGCCATCGGCTTTGCGAGCACGCCCTTCGGACCGGCCGCCCGGGCCGGCACGGCAGCTGGTGCGGCGACGGTGAACACCTGGATCCGGATCGGCGCGGACGAGACGATCACCGTGCTCATCGGCAGTTCGGAGATGGGTCAGGGGGTGTTCACCAGCCTCGCGCAACTGGTCGCGGAGGAGTTGGAGGTGGACTGGTCGCAGGTGCGTGCCGAGGCCGCCCCCGCCGACCCGCTGTTCGCGAATCCGGTCACCGGCGCCCAACTCACCGGCGGGAGCATGAGTGTGCGCGGCTACTACGTCGCGCTGCGGACCGCTGGTGCGGCAGCGCGCGACATGCTCCGGCGCGCAGCGTCGCTCACCTTCGGCGTGCCGATCCGTCGCTGCGTCGCCGCGCACGGAACGGTCACCGTCAAGGGCACAGCGTCTTCGGCCACGTACGGGCAGCTCGCCGCCCTGGCGGCCACCCTGCGCGTGCCACAACATCCGCGACTGTCGGCGCCTGCGAACTTCCGGATCATCGGCACCCCGGTGGCGCGCCTGGACCTGCCCGACAAGGTACGCGGAGCTGCGGTGTACGGGGTGGACGTTCGGGTGCCGGGGATGCAGCACGCCATCGTGGTCCACGCC
>JBAVXU010000331.1:0-4663 GCA_049698415.1 Mycobacteriales bacterium | reverse complement strand
GTGCTCACCGGAGCCTGGGGGGGCACCTTCGCCTACACCTTCCTGGAGCGGGGCCGGCTGGTCGCCGCCAACCGCGACGCCTTCGCCAGCGCGCTCGGCGTCCTCACCTCGTTGTTGCTGGTCAGCGCGGCACTCTGGCTCGAGATGTCGTGCCGTACGCCCGACCCGCCGGACGACGAACAGGTCCTGCCGAGCCTCTGAGCGATTCCGTTTGGTGGCCCCGGCGCTCCGCACACGATCATGGTGCGCGACAAGCGCGTGGGTCGGTGTGCCCGCACCATGATCACGCGAGAGTGTCGCCGGATCACACCGCGCCGGCCACCTCGGGTTCGGCTCCTTCGACCGACCGCCGCAGCGCGATGTGCAGCGACTCGGGGGTGAGTACGCCGAGGAATCGCGCACCGTCGACGACGGCCACCCAGCCCGCGTCCTGCTGCAGCATCACCGAGAACGCCGACTTGAGCGTCGCGTCGGCGGGCACCCATGCCTCCATGCGCAGCCCACGCTCGGCCACGGTGCCCTCGCCGGAAGCGCGCTCGGCCGAGAGCCATCCGTGCAGGTTGCCCTGCGAGTCGAGGACGACCGCCCAGCGCGCCTGTGCCGACTGCATCGCCTGCCGTGCCGTTTCCAGGCTGTCCTCGACGCGGACGATCGGTGGTTGTTCGAGATCGTCCGTCCCGATCGAGGTGACGGCGAGCCGCTTGAGCCCGCGGTCGGCCCCGACGAAGCGGGCGACGAAGTCGTTGGCCGGCGCACCGAGGATGGTGGCGGGGTCGGCGTACTGCTCCAGGTGTCCGTGCTCGCTGAGCACCGCAATCCGATCGCCGAGGCGGACCGCTTCCTCCACGTCGTGCGTGACGAACACGATCGTCTTGCGAACCTCCGCCTGCAGGCGGAGGAACTCGACCTGCAAGCGGTCCCGGGCGATCGGGTCGATGGCCGAGAACGGCTCGTCCATGAGCAGGACCACCGGGTCCGCGGCCAACGCGCGGGCGACCCCGACCCGCTGCTGCTGGCCGCCGGAGAGTTGGTGTGGGTATCGGTCGCCGTACGTGCCTGGATCCATGCCGACCAGGTCGAGAAGTTCGTCGACCCGCGCGGCACTGCGCTTGCGGTCCCAGCCGAGCAGACGCGGGACGGTGGCCACGTTGTCACGGACGTTCTGATGGGGGAACAGACCGACCTGCTGGATGACGTAGCCGATCCGGCGGCGCAGTTTGACCGGGTCGGCGCCGGTGACGTCCTCGCCCTCGAGGAACAGCCGGCCGCTGGTCGGCTCGATCAGCCGGTTGATCATGCGCAGGGTGGTGGACTTGCCGCAGCCGGACGGCCCGACCAGGACCACCAGGTCGCCCTCGGGAACGTCGAGACTGAGGTCCTTGACCGCCGTGCTGCCGTCCGGATAGACCTTGCCGACGTGATCGAGGCGGATCGCGGGTTCGGCGGTAGTCTCCACGACGTGTCCTTTCTCGGCGCGGCCGTCGCCCCGGGAAACCCGTGGTTCAGTTCGCGTTATCTGCGTGACAACTCCGGGACCATCCTCACCGCCCTGCGTGAGCACGTCACGCTGACGGTACTCACCATCCTCATCGGCTTCGTGATCGCGATGCCCCTCGCGCTGCTGGCCCGGCGCTACCGCATCCTGGCCACCCCCATCCTGAGCGTGGCCGGCTTGCTCTACACCGTTCCGTCCCTGGCGCTGTTCTCGATCCTCGTGCCGTTCACCGGGCTGAGCCAGCGCACGGTGATCATCGGTCTGGTGATGTACGCCCTGCTGATCCTGATCCGCAACATCCTGACCGGGCTCGAGGGTGTTCCGGCAGAGGTACGGGACGCCGCCCGGGGCATGGGCTACTCCCCGGCGCTGATGCTGCTGCGGGTCGACCTGCCGATCGCGCTGCCCGCGATCATGGCCGGGATCAGGATCGCGACGGTCTCGACGATCGCGCTGGTGACGGTCGGCGCCACGGTCGGCTACGGCGGCTTCGGCGCGCTGATCATCAACGGGTTCAACAACAACTTCTACCGAGCCGAGATCGCCACCGGCGCCTTGGCCTGCGTGGCGCTGGCCCTGCTCGCCGACGTCCTGCTGCTTGGGATCGCTCGGGTGCTCAGTCCGTGGGCAAGGTCGCGCGCGCAATGAGAGTCCTCCACAACGCCTTCCTGTTCCTCAACGACCCGGCCAACTGGCAGGGCACCGACGGCATCCCGTACCGCACCGGTGAGCACCTGCTGCTGTCGCTCGTGGGCCTGGCGGCGGCTTGCGCGGTCGCGATCCCGCTGGCGCTGTGGCTGGGACACCGGGGCCGTGGCGGCGGGCTCACCGTCCTGATGTCCAACGCCTCCCGGGCGATACCCACGCTGGCCCTGCTCACCGCGCTCGCGACCTTCCCCGCGCTGGGCTTCGGCAACGTGCCGACGATGATCGCGCTGGCGGTCTTCGGCATCCCGCCGGTGATCACCAACACCTACGTCGGCATGCGTGAGGTCAGCGCCGGGGTCAAGGACGCCGCCCGCGGGATGGGATTCTCCGAGTGGCAGGTGCTGCGCCGGGTGGAGTTCCCGCTGGCCGTGCCCCTCTTGGCCGCAGGAGTACGAACAGCCGCCGTGCAGATCGTCGCGACGGCGACGCTGGCCGCGCTCGTCGGCGGCGGCGGCCTCGGCACATTCATCACGATCGCCCTGGCGCAGCAGAACACCGGCGAACTGTTGGCAAGCGGACTCCTCGTAGCCGCGCTGTCACTTCTAGTTGACGGGTCGGCTGCGCTGGTCCAACGCCGGGTCACGCCCGTCGCGTTGCGCAAGCCACGCCGCTCCCGGCGTAGGCCGGCCCCCGATGCGCTGGCAGCCCGCGCGTGATGGCAACCAATCCGTAATCCGCGAAGGTTGCATCGCCCGCGCCAAACGTGTTGTGTGTCGTCCTAGCGGGCCAGTTTGACCCGCCAGACACGCGCGCCACAGGGGCGCGGGACACAGAAGGCGGGCTTGCCATGCACACGCGTTTCGCTCTGGGAATGACTGCTGCCGCATTGCTCACGACGTTGAGCGCCTGCGGCTCCAGCGGATCTTCGACGAAGGCAGCGGGAGGCGAGTGCGCCCCGGTCAAGGGCGACGCGCTGGTGGTGCTGCAGGACGACAAGAAACTGCAGCAGGCTGAGAACATCATCCCGGCCGTCAACGCGGGCACCGCCACCAAGTCACCCACGCTGCTGCCGGTCCTCAACAAGGTCTCCAGCGTCCTCGACACCGCCAAGCTGATCGCTCTCAACAAGCAGACAGATATCGAGCGGGTCACCCCGAAGAACGCGGCCAAGGCGTTCGTCGACGCCAACAAGCTGACCGAGGGCCTCGAGAAGGGCTCGGGCACCATCAAGGTCGGCACCCAGGGCTTCAGTGAGAGCCAGACGATGGGCGAGATCTACGTCGCCGTGCTCAACGCGGCCGGATTCACCGCGAGCACCAAGACGGTCGGCCCGCGGCCCACGTACGCACCCGCCCTGTCCAAGGGCAGCGACGTGCAGGTGGTGCCGGACTACCTCGGCTCCCTGACGGAGTACTTCAACAAGACCGACAACGGCCCGACCGCGCCGGCCAAGGCCAGTGGCGACGTCGACAAGACACTGACCGCGCTGAAGGAACTTGCCGCCAAGCACCAGGTGGTCGTCGGTGAGCCGGCCGAGGCCCAGGACACCAACGCCTTCGCCGTCACCAAGGCATTCGCCGACAAGCACAAGGTCAAGACCCTTTCCGAGCTGGCCAAGACCTGCACGGGCGGTGTCATCCTGGGTGCCCCGGCCGAGTGCACCAGCGACCAGCAGCCACAGTGCGCGCCCGGTCTGAAGGCGACCTACGGCCTGAAGATCTCCAAGTTCGTGCCGTCCGGATCCGCCGGCAGTGCGCAGGTCAAGACCTTCGCCAAGACCGGCCGCGTCGCGCTCGCGCTGGTGCTGTCATCTGACGGCACGTTGCAACAGAGCTGAGTCCGGCTTGCTGACCGGCCCGGCGGGCGGTTACGTCCAGCCGCCGGGCGGCAGCAACTCCCCGGCCGTGATCTTCGCGGAGATGACGTTCCCGGGAGGAGCCAGCGGGCACGCCCATGCCTCGTCGTAGGCGCACGAGGGGTGGTAGGCGAAGTTCAGGTCGATCACCAGCATGCCGTCGTCACCGCCGAGATCGGCGCCCTTGATCGTGTCGAGCAGGTAACGCCCGCCACCGTAGGTGGATTGCCCGGCGCTGCCGTCCCGGATCGGCACGAACACCCCGCCGCCGTACGACCCGAGCCACCAGACGTCGAGGCTGCCGAGGCCGGGTAGTTCGACCCGGCCGAGCCGGTCGAACGGCACCACCCCGTCGGTCCCGGTCGGGACATCGAGGTGGGCCGGATCGGTGGGCAGGACGGGCAAAGTGAACCGAAGCGAGGGGTCGTACGCCGCGAAGGGCAGTCCGGCGAACCCGGCTCGAGCAGCCGGCGACAGCGGCGACGCCGGGTGGGCGCGGAACAGATCGTCGCGCGCCGCGCGCCAGTGCAGCCAGCCCTGGGAGGGGTGGCCCGACTCCGCAGCGGCGCGGGCGAGCGTGTAGGCGGCGGCCACCGAGCGGCGCCATTGCAGAAGGGGCAGGCTCATCGGCCGAGCTTGTCAGGCCGGAAAGCGCGGCCCAGGGT
>JBAVXU010000330.1:0-8151 GCA_049698415.1 Mycobacteriales bacterium | reverse complement strand
CGGCTACCTGCCGCAGGATCCGCGCACCGGCGATCTCAGCGTGACCGCCGGCGATCGGGTGCTTTCGGCCCGCGGTCTCGACACCCTCCTGCACGACATGGCCAAGGCGCAGGTCGCGATGGCAGAGGTAGCCGACGACGCCGAGCGGGACCAGATCGTACGCAGCTACGGCCGGCTCGAGGAGGCTTTCGCTGCCAGGGGCGGTTACGCGGCCGAGAGTGAGGCGGCCCGCATCTGTGCCAACCTGGGGCTGGCGGACCGGGTGCTCGCCCAGCCGCTGCGAACCCTCTCCGGCGGGCAGCGGCGTCGGGTGGAGTTGGCCCGAATCCTGTTCAGCGGGGCCGAGACCCTGCTGCTCGACGAGCCCACGAACCACCTCGACGCCGACTCCATCGGGTGGCTGCGTGATTTCCTACGCGGCCACAAAGGCGGTCTCGTGGTGATCAGTCACGACGCCGACCTGCTCGACGCCGTGGTCAACAAGGTGTGGCATCTCGATGCCAATCGCGCCGAGGCCGACATCTACAACGTGGGCTGGTCGACCTACCTCCAGCAGCGCGAGACCGACGAGCGGCGTCGGCGGCGCGAGCGCAGCAACGCTGAGAAGAAGATCGTTGCCCTGCGCTCGCAGGCTGACAAGATGCGGGCCAAGGCCACCAAGGCCAGAGCCGCGCACTCCATGGACCGCCGGGCCGAACGCCTGGCCGCGGGGCTCGCCGAGGTCAGGGTCGCCGACAAGGTCGCCCGGGTGCGCTTCCCCACACCCGCCGCCTGTGGCCGGACACCGCTGACGGCGCAGAGTCTGTCGAAGTCCTACGGTTCGCTGGAGGTGTTCACCGACGTCGACCTGGCCGTCGACCGCGGTGCCCGGGTCGTCGTGCTCGGTTTGAACGGGGCCGGCAAAACCACCCTGCTGCGGCTCCTCGGTGGCATCGAGAAGCCCGACACCGGAACCGTCGACCCCGGTCACGGCCTGCGGCTGGGCTACTACGCCCAGGAGCACGAGACACTCGACACCGCCCGCACCGTCCTCGAGAACATGCGTGCCACCGCACCCGATGCCACCGACGGCGAGTTGCGCCGCATCCTCGGTGCCTTCCTGTTCAGCGGCGACGCGGCGGGTCAGCTCGCCGGGACGTTGTCCGGGGGCGAGAAGACCCGGCTGGCGCTGGCCGGGCTGGTGTGCTCCTCGGCCAACGTCCTGCTGCTCGACGAGCCGACGAACAACCTCGATCCCGCCTCCCGGCAGCAGGTCCTTGACGCGCTGAGCACGTTCCGCGGTGCGATCGTGCTCGTGACGCACGACGAGGGCGCCGTCGAGGCGCTGCAGCCGGAAAGGGTCATCCTGCTCCCGGACGGGGTCGAGGACTCGTGGAGCAGTGACCTGACGGACCTGATCGCGCTGGCCTGAGGGTCCCGTTCGTCAGGCGGTCGTCTGCAGGACGGCGGCCAGCAGGACGGCCGCACCGGCACCGACCGCGACGAGAATCACCGGGGTCGGCGGTGGCGCCCCACCCCGTTTCTCGGGCGCGACGGCCGCGACCAGCAGCCAGGGGAAGTACGGCAGCCACGCATGTTCCATCTCGCCCCGGGCCAGTCCGGCAGTCACGGCGAAGGCGACGGCTACGACCGCTCCGACCAGGAACGGCCACCCCGGCGTACGACGGACCTTGCGAGCCGAGGCGACGAGGGTGGGGCCACAGGCGAGCACGAGCACCACCAGGCTGACCACGCCCCACGTCACCGCCGACCGGTGCGGCTCGACCCGGATCGAGAAGTCGGCCTGGGCCGCGGTCAGCCCATCGGTCCAGACGAACCCCGCGCCCTGAGCGAGCGCGAGTGGCACCAGGGCGGCGGTGCCGGTCACGACGTTGAGCAGCGGCCGCCGCCGGACGAAGTACACACAGATGACCGATAGCGCCAGCCACGGTGCTGCATATGAGAACAGCGCCGCCACGCCGAGCAGTGCGCCACAGGCCAGCGCCCACAGCACGGCCGGCAGCCCACGACGGCCGGCTTCGCTGGCCAGGACGCCGGCGGTCACCATCGCAGCGCTCAGCGCGGCTGTGACGGCATCGAGGCTGACCGCTACCCAGAGCGCGTACGGCGCGAGGACCAGGGCCGGCGCGAGCCGGCGGGCCGCCTCCTCGCCGCACAGCGAGCGAACGGCCACCAGGACGAGAGGGACGGTCAGGCAGCCCAGGGCGGTGATGAGCGCACCCAGCAGCAGCGGCTGATCCAGGCCGAGCCGGTGCAACCCCCACAGGAACACCACCGGACCCGGTGGATGCTGGCGCGTCGCTACCGCGTGCTGCGAGGCGTTCGAGACGAAGCCGGCCAGGAATCCGTCCAGGTCCGACCCGATCCCGGCGACATCACGGAGGTACTCCTCCGTCCGGGTGATCGGGTCGGTCAGCCCCCTCGTGCCATCGACGGCGGCCAGCGAGAACGCCCACGCCAGGGCAGCGGCGTACGCACTTGCCAGCAGCGGCCGCCACTCGATCCGCTGGGTGGCTCCGCGGGCCACCGCCACCAGGACCGCTACCGCGACGGCCGGTGCGAGCAGTGAGCCGGGGGTCAGCGCGACCCGGTAGCGACCGACGAACGGCGCGCTGGCCGTACCCAGCCGGGCGCCGGCGTGCACGGCGATGGCTGTGACAGCCAGGCCGGTGACCGCGAGCAGCAGCCATTTCAGCAGGTCACCGCGTTGTGCGTCGCCGAGGCGGTTGCGCAGCGTGCGCACGTGCATGCGATGACGGTAGTGGACTGGCGGCGGCCGCCGGTGCGAGCGATCATGAGTCAGCACCCGGGCCTGGCCCGGTCATGGTGAGCGATTGGAGACCTCCGTGGCAGACACCATCAAGAAGGGAGCGCGGGTCACCGGATCGGACCGGACCAAGCTCGCGAGTGACTTGACCAAGAAGTACTCCTCCGGGCAGAGCATCCGCGCGCTGGCCGCCTCGACCGGTCGCTCGTACGGATTCGTCCACCGCATGCTGAGCGAGTCCGGGACCACGCTGCGCGGCCGTGGCGGGGCCACCCGCAAGCGCAAGCGCTGAGCGCTGCTGACCCGTTCTCGCCGCACTTGTAGCCTCTCGGTGTGACCGGTCGCCGCTATGACGAGGGCGGCGTGTCAGTGAGCACCGCCGGCGCGGTCGCGACGATCACGCTCGACCGGCCCGACGCGCTCAATGCCCAGACCCCGCATACGTGGTCCGCCCTGCGCGAGATCGGCGCCGGCTTGGCTGCCGACACCCGCGTCGTCGTCGTACGCGCCGCCGGGCGTGCGTTCTCCGCCGGCCTGGACCGCCGCATGATGGCTCCCGGTGGCGTCGAGGGCACTCTCAGCGTCGCCGACCTGGCCCGGCTGCCCGACCACGAGGCGGACGCCGTCATCGATGGCTACCAGCAAGCCTTCAGCTGGCTGCGACGACCGGATCTGGTCACCGTGGCCGCTGTGCAGGGCCACGCTGTCGGAGCCGGCTTCCAGCTGGCGCTGGCCTGTGACTTCAGGGTGCTGGCCGAGGATGCACAGCTGAGCATGGCGGAGACGACGTTGGGGCTGGTGCCCGATCTGGGTGGCACGCAGCCGCTGGTGTCGCTGGTCGGTCACTCCCGCGCCCTGGAGATCTGCCTGACCGGCCGTCGGGTCGGCGCCGGGGAGGCGATGCGCTTGGGACTGGCCACTCTGGTCGTGCCGAACGACGAGCTCGACGCGGCCGTAGCGGATCTTGTCGCCGCACTGCTGGCACCCGCCGCCGGCGCAGTCACCGAGACCAAGGCACTCATCTTGGCGGCGGCCGGACGGCCGGCAGCCGAGCAGGAGGCTGCAGAGCGCGCAGCTCAACTGCGCCGCCTGCGCGAACTCACTGGCGTATTGGAGACCTGAGTGGACCTCACGCTGACCGACGAGCAACGCGACTTCCGTGACTCGGTGCGAGCCTGGGCCGAGGCGGTTGTCGTCCCGCAGGCCTTGGTCAACGACCGCGACGAGCGCTTCCCCGACGAGGCGCTCAAGGGTCTTGAGGCCAACGGGTACCTCGGCCTGACCGTGCCGGTCGAGTACGGCGGGCAGGGCGCCGATCCACTGTCGTACGCATTGCTGATCGAGGAGCTGGGCCGGGCGGACGCGAACGTACGCTCCATCGTATCCGTCCACTTGGGACTGGTCGCCGGCGCCATCGTGCGCTGGGGCACCGCAGCCCAGAAATCGCAGTGGCTGCGCGACATGGCGGCGGGTACGGTCCTCGGCTGTTTCGGGCTGACCGAGCCGGACCACGGCAGCGATCCGGCCAACCTCCGGACGACTGCGGTCCATGAAGGTGACGGCTACCGCATCAGCGGTCGCAAGGTGTTCATCACCAACGGCACCATCGCGGGCGTCGCGCTGATCATGGCGCGTACCGGCGAGCCAGGGGCACGGGGGATCTCCGCGTTCCTGGTGCCGACGTCATCCCCGGGGTTCTCGACGGTGCCGGTGCACGGCAAGCTCGGCCTGCGCTCCTGTGACACCGCCGAACTGATCCTCGACGATGTCGCCGTCTCGTCCGAAGCCCTGCTCGGTGGCGAGGAGGGGGTGGGCATGAAGGTGGCGCTGTCGGCCCTCGACGACGGCCGGCTCTCGCTGGGCGCCTCGTGCACGGGCATCGCCCAGGCGGCATTGGACGCGATGCTCGCCTACGCCGGGCAGCGCGAGCAGTTCGGCAAACCGATCGCCGGGCACCAGCTGATCCAGGAACTCATCGCGGACACGGCTGTCGACGTCGACTGCGCCCGGCTGCTCACCTGGGCCACGGCCGATCTCAAGGCTCGCGGGGAGTCCTACTCCCTGGCCGCGTCCAAGGCCAAGCTGTTCGCGTCGGAGGCTTCCGTACGCGCGGCCAACGCGTGCGTCCAGGTACACGGCGGCTACGGCTACATCGACGAGTACCCCGCCGGCAAGCTGCTGCGCGACGCCCGGGTCACGACGCTCTACGAAGGCACCAGCCAGATCCAGAAGCTGATCATCGGCCGGGCCTTGACCGGGATCTCCGCCTTCTAGCCCGTCCGGCCGCCTCGAAGGCAAGCCACCCGATGCACCCGAAATCCCCGATACGCCGCCAGCGAACGGGCAGAGTGGAACACGAGGCCGGTCGGCGCGGTTGGCTCAGGGGAGGAGGTGCGGCAGCTTGTCGATGGGGCACGCGGGATGGCAGACGATCCGTTCGTTCACCCGGGACGATTCGGTCACCCGCAAGAAGCTCGCCCCCGGGACCTTGGGGCGGATCATCCGCTTCGCCACGCCCTACCGCCGTGAGCTGATCGTCTTCCTGGTCCTGATCGTGATCGACGCGGTCATCGGCACGCTCAACCCGCTCATCTTCCGCGAGATCATCAACAAGGGGATCCTGGGCCACCGGCCGGGGCTGGTCACCGCGCTGGCGCTGCTCGTAGGTGGCCTTGCGGTGTTCGCCGCAGCGCTCTCCCTGGCGGAGCGCTACTTCTCCGCCCGGGTCGGAGAGGGCCTGATCTACGACATGCGCTCAAGGGTCTTCGAGCACGTGCAGCGGATGCCGTTGGCGTTCTTCACGCGTACCCAGACCGGCGCCTTGGTCACCCGGCTCAACAACGACGTCATGGGCGCCCAACAGGCCTTCACCGGCACGCTGTCCAGTGTCGTCAGCAACCTGATCAGCGTCTCGCTCGTGTTGGTGGTGATGTTCGCCCTGTCGTGGAAGATCACCCTCGTCTCGCTGCTCATCCTGCCGATGTTCGTGCTGCCCGCGCGCTGGATGGGCCGCCGCCTGCAGACCATCACCCGCGAGAGCTACGCGCTCAACGCCAAGATGAACACCACGATGACCGAGCGGTTCAACGTGTCCGGCGCCCTGCTCGTGAAGCTGTTCGGCCGGCCCGCCGAGGAGGCGCGCACGTTCCGCGACCGGGCCGGGCGGGTGCGAGACATCGGCGTCACCTCGGCGATGTACAGCCGGATCTTCTTCGTGGCACTCATGCTCACGGCTTCGCTGGCCACCGCCCTGGTCTACGGATGGGGTGGCCGGATGGCCGCGCAGGGCGTGCTGGACGTCGGCACCATCGTCGCGCTGACGGCCTATCTCGCCCGGCTGTACGGCCCGCTGACCGCGCTGTCCAACGTGCAGGTCGACGTGATGACCGCGTTGGTGTCCTTCGAGCGGGTGTTCGAGGTGCTCGATCTCCCGCCGATGATCGACGACGCGCCGGACGCGATCGACCTGCCGGCCGACGCTCGAACGATCGAGTTCGATGATGTCCATTTCACCTACCCGACGGCGGAAGAGGTGTCGCTGGCGTCACTGGAGGATGTGGCGAAGCTGGACAGCCGGGTCGGCCAGGAGGTCTTGCACGGCGTGAGCTTCCGCGCCGAGCCGGGCCAGCTCATCGCTCTGGTCGGGCCGTCCGGTGCCGGCAAGACCACGATCTCGCACCTGGTGTCACGGATGTACGACACGAAGTCCGGAGCGGTCCGGATCGGCGGCCACGACGTGCGCGAGGTCACGCTGGCCTCTCTGCGCGATGCGATCGGCGTGGTCACCCAGGACGCCCACATGTTCCACGAGACGATCCGGTCCAACCTGGTCTTCGCCCGGCCCGGGGCCACCGAGGAGGAGCTGACCGACGCGCTGCGGGGGGCGCAGATCCTCGACCTTGTCGAATCGCTGCCCGAGGGCCTCGACACCACGGTCGGTGACCGCGGTTACCGCCTCTCCGGTGGCGAGAAGCAGCGGCTGGCGCTGGCCCGGCTGCTGCTCAAGCAGCCCCACATCGTGATCCTCGACGAAGCGACCGCGCATCTCGACAGCGAGTCGGAATACGCCGTCCAGAGGGCCCTCAAGCGGGCACTCGAGGGGCGTACGTCACTGGTCATCGCGCACCGGCTGTCAACCATCCGCGACGCCGACGCCATCCTCGTCATCGAGGACGGCCGGGTGGTCGAGTCCGGCCGGCATGAGGAACTGCTCGCCCGCGACGGCGCCTATGCCGAGCTCTATCGCACCCAGTTCCAGCGCCAGGAGGCGCTCGAGGTCCTGGCCGACTAGCCGGTCCACCCGCTAGATCGCCCGCAGCGCTCCTCCGTCGACGGCGAGGATCGTGCCGGTGATGTACGACGCGGCGGGTGAGAGCAGGAACGCGGCCGCCCGGCCGAACTCCGCGGGCTCGCCGTAACGCCGCAGCGGGATGCCGGCCTCGTTGCGCGCCCGAGCCTGCGGGTCACCGGTGTCCAGGGAGAGCGTGCGATCGGTCGCGACCCGTCCCGGCAGCAGCCCGTTGACCCGGATGCCCTGCGGCCCGAGCTCGTCGGCGAGTTGCTTGACCAGCATCGCGAGGCCGGGCCGCAACCCGTTGGAGATGGCCAGCCCCGCAATGGGGGAGCGGACGCTGGTCGACAGCACCAGCGCGATCGACCCACCCTCGCCCAATTGCCCCGCGACTGCGCGGGCCAGCCGGAGGGAGCCCAGGAAGACGCTGTCGAACGCCGCCCGCCAGTCATCTTCGGATGCCTCCAGGGCGGTGCCCGGCGGCGGGCCGCCCACGCTGATCAGGGCACCGTCCAGGCCGCTGTAGGCGTTGTGTGCGGCGTCGACGAGCCGGTGCGCCGCCGATGACTGGGCCAGGTCGGCCGTCACCCCGACGGCATGTGCCGCACCGCCGAGTTCTTGAGCGGCCCGCTCCACCGCCTCGGCATCTCGCGCACCGAGGACGACCCGAGCGTCCTCGGCCACCAGCACCTCCGCGGTGGCCCGGCCCAGCCCGCGGGAGCCACCGCTGATCACGTACACGCGCCCTGCCAGTCCGAGATCCATGGGTGACAGTCTCAACCACCAATGGCTGCGGCGCGCAACTTGGCGAACTCCTCGGCCAGTGCATCGAGTTGGTAATGCGCGTTCAGCCCGCTGGTGTTGGGCAGCACCCAGATTCCCGCGGGAGGCAACTGCTCTTCCTGCCGCCCGAGCGTCGCATGTGGACGATGGAATCCGGATCGATAGGCGGTGATGCCGACGATCGCCACCCAGGACGGTGCCTGCGCAGCGACGAGGCGTCCCAGCCGCGCGGCGCCGTCGACCAGCTCGGCCCGGCTGAGTTCGTCGGCCCGTGCGGTGGTCCGCCGCACGAGATTGGTCACGCCCAGCC
>JBAVXU010000329.1:0-2123 GCA_049698415.1 Mycobacteriales bacterium | reverse complement strand
GTGCCGGCCCGGTGGGCACTGTACGGCGGCGTTCGACTCGTGGGCTGCGCGGCCGGTGCCGGCAGTGGTGACCGAGTGCACGACGACACCGGCAGTTGCCAGCGCTGTGAGCGCTGCCGCGGAGATGGCGACGAACCGCAGGGAGAGACGTGGTCGCATGAAGAGGCTCCTGGTGTGTGCTCGAAAAGAGGCTCGTTCGGTCAACCACGCACGCATTGCATGCGTTGATCCCCCGACCGTTGGCTGCAGAATAACCTGCAACTCGTAAATCAGCACGTTAAGGAACGAAATCAGCCCCTGAGGGGGGACCGGATACCCCATATTGACCGGGTCCGCGAGTCTGGCCAGTGGCATGGCGGCCCGGAAGCCGCAGGCCTGAGGTGTACCCAAACTGGGAAGGCTGGACACCATGACCAAATATCAGGTGATGGTCTTTGACGTGAACGAGACGCTGTCCGATATGGCGCCGATGGGCCAGCGGTTCGCCGACGTCGGCGCCCCGTCGCACCTGGCGAAGCTGTGGTTCGCCACGTTGCTGCGCGACGGCTTCGCCCTGACGGCGGCCGGCGGCCAGGAGCAGTTCAGCGTGCTCGGAGACCGGGCGCTGCGCGGCGTACTCACCGGGACCAGCTTGGATCGGGATCTCGACGACGCTGTGTCGCACGTGCTGTCCGGATTCGGTTCGCTCGAGCTGCACCCCGATGTCGCCGACGGCGTCCGGCAGTTGCGCGCGGCCGGCCTGCGATTGGTGACGCTGACCAACGGAGCGGTTCAGGTGGCCCAGGGACTGTTCGAGCGCGGCGGGATCCGCGACGAGTTCGAGGCCTTGCTGTCGGTCGAGGATGCCCCGGCGTGGAAGCCGGCACTGGCCGCCTACGAATACGCTGCGGAATTCTGCGGCGTGCCGATCACCGAGATGCTGCTCGTCGCCGTGCACCCCTGGGATATCGACGGCGCAGCCCGCGCCGGCATGGGCACCGCGTGGATCAACCGCACCGGGCTGCCCTACCCCGACTACTTCACCGCGCCGACCTTCACCGTCACGACCCTCCCCGAACTCGCCGAGGCGCTGGCCGCGGGTTGACACACTGGCCGATGTGACGGCGTCGGGCTGGATCCTGCACCTGGACATGGACCAGTTCATCGCCGCCGTCGAGATCCTCCGCCACCCGGAGTTGCGTGATCGGCCAGTTGTGGTCGGTGGCACCGGAGACCCGACTCAGGCTCGGATGGTCGTGTCCACGGCGTCGTACGAAGCCCGGGCGTTCGGCGTCCGTTCGGGGATGCCGTTGCGGGTGGCGGCCCGGCGCTGCCCGGAGGCGGTGTTCCTGCCCACCGACCGGGCCGCGTACGAAGAAGCCTCCGCCCGCGTGATGTCGGTGCTTCGGAGCTTTCCCGTACGAGTCGAGGTGGTCGGCTGGGACGAGGCATTCGTCGGCACCGACACCGATGACCCGGAGTCACTGGCGGCCGACATCCGAGCCGCTGTCGCCGGTCGGACCGGGCTGTCCTGCTCGATCGGCATCGGGCACAACAAGAACCAAGCCAAGGTCGCCGTACGTTTCGCCAAGCCGGCCGGGATCTACCGGCTGACCGAGGACAACTGGATGGCGGTCATGGGGGAACGGCCGGTCGCGGAGTTGTGGGGGGTCGGCCCGAAGACGTCGCAGAAACTGGTGGAGATGGGACTGACCACCGTCGCCGAACTCGCCGGGTCCGACGAGGCGGTGCTCATCGACCGGTTCGGGCCGTCGGCCGGTTCGTGGTTGCCCGGGCTGGCCAGCGGTGAGGGTGGCGCCGAGGTCGTGACAACCCCGTGGGTGGCGCGCTCCCGCAGCCGGGAGAGCACGTTCGCGCATGACTTGACCGAGCGTTCCGACATCGAGGCCGCTGTTGCCGGGCTTGCTCGCGACCTCGCCGCCGACGTCGTGACTGCCGGTCGCATCATCACCAAGGTGGCGGTCAAGGTGCGCTACTCCAACTTCTTCACCCAGACCCGGATCACCACACTGGCCACGCCGACCACCGACGTTGCCCACGTCGAGCAGGCCGCCCTGCTGGTGCTCGAGCGGTTCGAGCTCGCCCGGCCCGTTCGGCTGCTCGGCGTGCGCGTCGAACTCGAC
>JBAVXU010000328.1:0-3217 GCA_049698415.1 Mycobacteriales bacterium | reverse complement strand
GCCCATCGGTGGCTCAGTGCCCCGGCGATCGGGGATGAACTCCCACCCGCTCCATCTCATTTCGCCGGGGCGCTACGCCAGAGTGTGGATGCCGCCCAGCAAGCGATCGGGGTGAACGTGATGCGCGGCATCCCACGTCTCGGGATGCACGACCACCGACCTGGAGCTTCAACAGGGGTGGCAGGAGCGTCCTTGCGCAGCCGCCACGTTCCCGAGCCACCACGATTAAGGATCGTCGCAGCACGCGACGAGGTCAAGTTGAGTCGCCGGACCGTGATCGCCATTTCTCGCCGAGCCGGCCGCGCATGGGCCGTCGACGTGCCAGGCGAATTTCGATCTGACCGGCGATCGGAAGTCGGGACGAGGGATGCGGTCACCTCGGAGCATTGCCTGCTCGCCAGGACGCTGCCCGCGTCGCCGTGTCGGACTATCGGTCTACTAGACCTGGGCACGCACTCAATTCGGCAAATCCGGCAGTTCGTTCGGGTTTGCGACCTGGAGCCGCCTGGCCGCGGGACGACTGTCCACAGCCTGTGGCCGGACGTGCCAGGGCCGCCGTCCGCTACGCGATGGGGCGTGATGCGTCGCCTCCGGACTCGTAGGATTACGACTGGCGGTGAAGGCGGCCATTCGCGGTCTGGGCGATCGCTTGGGCTTGTCGAGAGCAGGTCAATTGGTCTACAGACGGGCACAACCAACGCTCGACCCCGGAAGTCTCGGCTACCGTCGGTGATCGTCACTGACCAACGGCCGCGTGGTGATTAGAGGGGTTACTGGTCGAGTCCAAGGACGCACATCCAAGCGTGCGCGAGGTGCTGGCACTTCGGGGCCGCGTCCGGCTGGTGTCCAAGGCACCCCGTGGCTGATCTTCGTGGTCATGCGTGATCTTCTCCAGCCCGCGGCCAGCTGCCGTCGAGGTCACGTCGTGCCACTCACGTAAAATTTCTGAAAGTCCCGGGGCGTTTCACGGTGGGGGCCCATGGGCGTTGGGTATGCCCAACCCGAACGGCCGTCGCGTAGTCTGCGGGTGTTCTGACGGGAAACTGGACCAGGACCGGGCCCGTCGGTGACTGGTGGACGCTGCCGGTCACGATGCCAGAATCGTCGAGGGGGCCGAGGCGGGTGAGGCCGGAAATGCGGCGCGCCCGGCCCATTGGCAACATGATCGGCGGCAGATTCCGCCGCTGGGTAACAGCCGTGGCGGTGACGCCATCGGGAGTCCGGTCGAGTTGGCTGGTGACGAGGGCGGCGTTCGCAATCGGTCTGGTCGTTGCACATCTTGGCGCGCGAAAGGCGTTGTTGCCGGGGGACGTAGCGGTGGTGTATTTCGACGCTGCCTCGCACTTGATGCATGGCGCGGTGCCGTACGTGGACTTCCAGTACGAATATCCACCAGGGACATTGCCGTTGCTCGCATTCGCGTGGCTGCTGGGCGGACCGTCGCGTGCCTCGTTCGTGATCGCTTGGTGCGTGTTGATGCTTGTCTTGGACGGCGTTGTCACGTGGAGGTTGAGTCGGTCTCGATTTGGTGCCGAGGCAGGATTGCTTTGGGTGGTGGGCGTCTGTTTGCTCGGTCCGACGGCGCTGCTTCGCAACGACCTGGTTGTGGTGGCGAGTTTTGTCATCGCTTTCGGTCTCACGGCTCACCGTGGGACGGTGACCGGAGGTGCCCTGTGGATGATCGGCGTGCTGGCGAAGATATGGCCGTTCGCTCCGATGGCGGCTCTGTTCTTACTGCGTAGGCCGGGGCGAGCGCGGCTTGCGCTCGGCGCCCTGGTCCTTTTCGGTGGCACAGCCGCGTTGCTGTTGGCGAACGGCTCGCTCGGCGCGATGGTCGGCTACCTCCTCCACCGCCAGGGACGGCGGCCGCTGGAGATCGAGTCTTTATGGGCGACCCCGGTGTGGATGAAGGCGCTCCTTACGGGCGGCCGAGTTACCGTCGAACAGACCTCGGGCTCGGAGAATCTGATCGGCGCGCACAGTGCGGCAACGGCCGCGACACTTCTTACTGGATGCGTCCAGCTGGCTTGCGTGTTCGCGCCGTTTTTCATCGTGCGCCGAACCCGGATACCGATCAGCGCGTCGCTGCTCGCATGGATCTTCGCGACCTACGTGGCGATCACCCTGGTCGCCGCGCCGGTCGAGTCTCCGCAGTACGCCGCGTGGTTGCTGTCGGCCGCCTGCGTGCTGGTCACTGTCAGCCGAAGCGTCGATACGACAAGATTCGCCCTGCTGACCCTTCTAGTGTGCGCACTGACCCAGCTGGTGTTTCCGACACTGTTCGACAGTCTCCAAGACTCGGATCCCGTCGGGATCGTCGTCCTGCTGCTTCGCAACGTAACTCTGCTGACCGTCTGCGGAGTCGGGATCCGGGGCCTGCTCAACTCCATCCGCAGCGCGACGTTCACCACCGTGGTGTCCGATTCGTTGGCCGCCCAGCACGGGTGATCCGGGATTCAGTTCTCTTCATGTCACGTTCAGGTACACCCGGAATGATCTGCTGGTGGCCGATCGTCTCTCTGCTGGTGAGCGGCGCGCGATGCGGATGCTCGTCGATGACTTGCGCCACGACAGCCCGCAGGTCGCGCGCGCACTTTCCCAACCAAACAGGTGGCAACTTTGCCGGCGCGTATGCGGTTACGCCGCCACCATCAGCGCCGCGGTGCTCATCCTCATCGGGACCTTGCCGGCTGCCCTGCTGGCACTCGCACTCACCGCGGCGGGGGCCGCGGCCCTGCGACCAGACATGTGACGAATGATGCGATGCGCGGCGGCCCGACGATGTCGTCGGCAACTCACCGGCGTGGCAGGAGGGTGAGGATCCATGTGGTCGCGCATTCGCCGGTCCGCCTCAGCCGCAGTTGTCCCGTCACGTCGGCGCGCCTGAACGGGATGTCGGCCTCGTCCTCCTCCGCGTCGCCCCGGCCAAGAACGAAGTGGGCGAGCGGAAACGTCCGGGTGACATAGACGACCTCCTCGTGGAGGCCGGTGGGAACCGTTACCGAAACGACCACCCCGGCCTTTGCGCCTGGGGACGCGGGCGGCAGTTTCTTCACAGCGGTCACTGTGCCGCCGGGTGGCTTCGGCACGTCGCGAGGAAGGGCTGCCGGCCAGGTCAGAGTGCCGGTGGCGGCCGGGCAGGCAGACCGCGCGCTGGTGACGTCGATGCTCGCCGATGCGGTATCTGATCCTCTCGGGGCTGCTGTCGAAGTCGAGC
>JBAVXU010000327.1:0-5370 GCA_049698415.1 Mycobacteriales bacterium | reverse complement strand
CTCGAGAACAGCGGTGGACGCCGGCGCCTGTGCGGCAGCGCGTCCGGCGGTTGCCGGTCGGCCGGCCCGCTTGGTTGCGGGAGACGCCAGACCGGCGCGCTTGGCCAGCACCCGCTGGCGGAGCGCTGCGACCGGTGGCTCGCGCTCTTTGAGGTCGGCGAGGATGGGTGTGGCCAGGAACAGCGAGGAGTAGGCACCCGAGGCCAGGCCGACGAAGAGCACCAGAGCCAGGTCCTTGAGTGTTCCGACACCGAGCAGTCCGGCGCCGACGAACAGCAGCCCCGCGACGGGCAGCAGCGCGACCAGGGACGTGTTGATCGAACGCATGAACGTCTGGTTCACGGCCAGGTTGGCCGCCTCGGAGTAGGTCATCCGGGCGCCTCCGAGCAGACCCTTGGTGTTCTCCGCGACCTTGTCGAACACCACCACCGTGTCGTAGAGCGAGTAACCGAGGATGGTCAGGAAACCGACGACCGTCGACGGAGTGACCTCGAAACCGACGATGGAATAGATGCCGGCCGCGATCACGACGTCGTGGAACAACGCGACGATGGCCGCTATCGCCATCCTGGGCTCGAATCTGAATCCTATGTAGACACACACGAGCACCAGGAACGCCAGCAACCCGGTGAGCGCCTTGCGCGTCACGTCGCCGCCCCAGGCCGAGCTGATGGCGTCGTCACTGATCCGACTGGGATCCATGTTGAGCTTGTTGGCGATCGCGGCCTTGACGTCACGCGCCTTGGCGACGCTGATCACCGGCGTGCGAACGTGGATCTGGCGCGTGGCGCCGCTGCCCACCTCCTGCGGTGCGCCGGCAGTCGTCACCCCTGCGGACGCGACGGCCGCCTCGACCTGACTGACCGTCGCACCCGATGTGGCCGGCACGAGGAACTGGTTGCCCCCGGCGAACTCGATGCCGAAGTTGAAGCCGCGGATGAAGAACGACGCGATGCAGATGGCCACCAGAACGGCCGAGATGATGTACCACCGCTTGCGCTTTCCGACCAGGTCGAAGTTGGTCTCACCCCGGTAAAGCCGACCGGCGAGGCTCACGTCAGGACTCCTTCGTCATAGCCGGGGCGATGCCGCCGGCGCCGGCCAAGGCCGGCTCGCGGTGTCGTACGTTGCCCAGCCCAGTGATCCGGGGCGAGTCGAAGCCGCGGAACCGGGACAGCACCGACAGCAGCGGATGGGTGAAGAGGAAGACGATGAGCAGGTCGAGCAGGGTGGACAGGCCGAGGGTGAAGGCGAATCCGCGCACCGCGCCGATGGAGAAGGTGTACAGCGCGGCTGCCGCGAGGAAGGTCACCGCGTTGGCGGACAGGATGGTCCGCCGGGCACGCATCCATGCCCGTGGCACCGCGGAGCGGACACTGCGCCCGTCCTTGACCTCGTCCTTGAGTCGCTCGAAGAACACGATGAACGAGTCGGCGGTGATACCCACGGCGACGATGAACCCAGCGATACCGCCCAGGGTCAGGGTGAAGCCGATGCCGCGGCCGAGCAGAACCAGGCAGGCGTAGGTCACCGTGCCCGACAGGACCAGGCTGGCGACGGTCACCAGGCCGAGGGCGCGGTAGTAGAGCAGCGAATAGATCACGACCAGGACCAGGCCGATTCCGCCGGCGAGCAGAGCTGCCTTGAGCTGGTCGGTGCCCAGGGTCGGCGAGACCGACTGGGCAGTCGTGGCCGTCATGGTGAGCGGGAGCGCGCCGTACTTGAGCTGATTGGCCAGCAACTCGGCCTCGGTGCGGGTGAACGTGCCGGTGATCTCGGCGTTTCCGGTGATGACGCCCTTGATGGACGGCGCGGAGACCACCTTGCCGTCGAGGACGATCGCCACCTGGTCGTTGGGTGAGGTCTTGCCGAAAGCCTCCCGCGTGAGCGCGGTCCACTTCGACTGTCCCTTGCCCTTGAAGTTCAGGATGACTTTCCACGAACCGGGAGAGTCCGTGTTGGCTTCGTACGACGCGCTGCCGACGTCGGTGCCCTGCACCTTGGCGACATCGAGGAGGTACTTCGCGGCGCCGGCGGTGTCGCAGGCCACCTGCTTCTTCTTCACGTCGTCGGTCGCGCCGTCAGGCCGCTGGCTGAGCAACTGGCAGGTCACCTGCGGGTTGCTGAACAGCGCCTCTGCCGGCTGCTTGGCGAGCAGTTGCCCGATCTCGGTGCCGGTGCCGGGCAGTGGCGAGGCGGAGGGCGTCGGCGTGGCGCCGGGTGCCGCGCTGCTGGATGCCTTGGGCGTGGGGGTCGGGGTCGGAGCCAGCAGAGCCGAGGTCAGCGCGCGGCCAGCGGCACTCGGTGACGCGGCGGGCGACTTCGCTGCTGGTGAGGGGGAGGCCGCCGGGCTGGGCGGCGGAGCCGCGGTCCCCGCGCCGACCTGGAGCACCTGACGGAAGCGCAGCTGGGCGACGCCACCGATGTCGCGGAGGTCCTCCTTGGACCCTGGGGCCGAAACGACGATCTGGTCCTTGCCCTGGGTGACGACCTCGGCCTCGGCGACGCCGCGGCCGTTGACGCGGTTCTCGATGATGCGCTTGGCTTCGTTGAGCTGAGTGGCGCTGGGCGCCTTGCCGTTGGTGGTCACCGCCTGCAGCGTCACCGTGTTGCCGCCCTGCAGGTCCAAGCCGAGCTTGGGGGTGCGGGTGGTGCCGGTGAAGAAGACCAGCGCGTACAAGATCGCGGTGATCGCGAGCAGGGCCAGGAAGTACGGGCCTACCCGCAGCTGTCCCGAGGGTGCTGCCACGAGGTTGTCTCTCCTAGATCGTCGTGCGTCGGCTCAGTATCGCCGAACGCGGGTCAGCTCTTTGGCCGGGAGGCGTCCTCGGGCGCATCGCCGCTGTCATCGGAGGCTTCATCGAAACCGTCGCCAGCCAGTCCCTCGGAGGCGTCGTCAGCGTCGGCGACGGGAGCGATGATCTTGGCCACGGCGGCGCGGACATAGCGGTTGTGCACGCCGGGCGAGGTCTCGAGCGTGACCGATTCGTCATCGAAGTCGACCACGGTCGCGAACAGGCCGGCCGTCGTCATCACCTCGGCTCCGGGTTGCAAGCTCGCCTGGGTCAGTTGCAACTGCTTCTTGCGCCTGCTCTGCGGGCGCACCAGCACGAAGTAGGTGAAGATCATCAGGGCCACGAGCAGCAGCAGTCCGGTGTAGCCACCGCCGCCACTCTTGGCGGCGGCGAGATGGACGGGAGCAGCGTCGGTCAGCGTCGACGTCGGGACGATCACAGCGTTTGTCCGGCCTTTCGGGCATTGTGGGCGACTCAGCAGCCGCCGCGGAAGTCTAGGTGCGGTCGGCTACACCGAGCAACGAGCCGATCCGCAGGGCGGTTCCGTTCAGATATCGTCGAAGAGTACCGGTGCCCCGCTCGCGCCCGTCGGCACCGGTAGTCCCAGGTGGCGCCAGGCGGCCGGTGTCGCCACCCGCCCACGGGGGGTCCGCGCCAGCAGCCCGGCGCGGACGAGATAGGGCTCGGCGACCTCTTCGACGGTTTCTGGTTGCTCGCCGACGGCGACCGCGAGCGTCGAGACACCGACCGGGCCGCCGCCGAAGCGGGAGACGAGTGCGCCGAGCACCGCCTTGTCGAGCCGATCCAGACCCAGATCGTCGACGTCGTAGACGTGCAGGGCCGCCCGGGCCACCGTACGGTCGACGACGCCGTCGGCTCGCACCTCGGCGAAGTCGCGCACCCGACGCAGCAACCGGTTGGCGATCCGCGGTGTGCCCCGGGACCGCCCGGCGATCTCCTCGGCGCCGTCGGGTCGCAGCGCGACGCCGAGGATCCCCGCGCTGCGGTGCAGAACGCGCTCGAGATCGGCCGCCTCGTAGAAGTCCATGTGCCCGACGAAACCGAAGCGATCTCGCAGCGGACCCGTGAGCAGGCCGGAGCGCGTCGTTGCTCCGACCAGGGTGAACGGCTCGACGTCGAGCGGGATCGCGGTGGCGCCCGGCCCCTTGCCGACGATCACGTCGACCCGGAAGTCCTCCATGGCGACATAGAGGAGTTCCTCCGCCGGACGCGCGATGCGATGGATCTCGTCGATGAACAGGACGTCACCGGCGGCGAGGTTGGTGAGGATGGCGGCCAGATCGCCGGCGCGCTCGATCGCCGGCCCGCTCGTCACCCGGATGTTCGCGCCCAGCTCACCGGCGATGATCATCGCGAGGCTGGTCTTGCCCAACCCCGGCGGCCCGGACAGCAGCACGTGGTCGGGCGGCTTGCCCCGGCGCAGCGCGCTGTGCAGCACAAGTTCGAGTTGCTCGCGTACGCGCGGCTGCCCGACGAACTCGGCGAGGGTCCGCGGCCGCAGGGTGGCCTCGACCTCACGTTCGGCCGGCTCGGCGAAGGGCGACACCACCTCCGGCTCGCCGTTCATCGCCGGCCCAGAGCGCGTATCGCGGACTTCAGCAGCAGCGCAACGTCGGCACCCTCGTCGGCGTCGGCGACCGCCGCCTGCACACCCTCGTCGGCCTCGCGCGTGGACCAGCCCAGGCCGATGAGCGCGTGCCGGACCTGGTCCCGCCATGGCGTCTGGCCATCGGGCCGGGCGCTGTCGAAGTGCTCCGCGGACTCGCCGACAGAGCCGATCCGGTCTCGCAACTCGAGCACGAGCCGTTCGGCCCCCTTCTTGCCGATCCCAGGAACCCGGGTGAGGGTCGCCAGATCCTCGGTCGCGACCGCCCGCCGCACCTCGCCCGGCTTGAGGACGGCCAACGTCGCCTGTGCCAGCCGGGGGCCGACCCCGGACGCGGTCTGCAGCAACTCGAAGAGGGTCCGCTCGTCGTCGTCGGCAAACCCGTAGAGCGTCAGCGAGTCCTCTCGTACGACGAGACTGGTCGCGAGCCGGGCGGTCTCCCCTGTCCGCAGGCCGGCCAGAGTCGCCGGCGCGCACTGGACCAGGATCCCGACGCCGCCGACCTCGATGACTGCAGCTTCGGGTGCTAGCGCGGCGACCCGGCCGGCCAGGCTGGCGATCATCGGACCGGCCTTGCTGCGGTTGCCGCCGCCAGTGCCGCCGCCCGGCGGACCTGGGCCGGGCCGCGCCACAGTTGACAGATCGCGAGCGCGAGGGCGTCGGCCGCGTCTGCGGGCCGGGGGGCGCTCGCCATCCGCAGCAACCGGGTGACCATCACCGTCACCTGGGCCTTGTCGGCACGACCGGAGCCGGTGACGGCCGCCTTGACCTCACTCGGCGTGTGCAGCGCGACCGGAATCCCGGCGCGGGCAGCCGCGGTGATCGCGACCGCGCCCGCCTGCGCCGTGCCCATCACGGTGCGGACGTTGTGCTGGCTGAACACCCGCTCGACGGCGACCACGTCGGGGGCGAAGCGGGCGATCGCCGCGGTGATCGCGTCGGACTGCG
>JBAVXU010000326.1:0-12181 GCA_049698415.1 Mycobacteriales bacterium | reverse complement strand
GGCACGGTGAGGAGGCGACGTTGCAGCGTGACGACGAGGACCTGGTCGCGGTGGCCCGACGTGAGATCGCCGGGCTGACCGGCATCCAGGCACATCCCGTCGCGACCCGGGTCAGCAGGTGGGGCGGAGCGCTCCCGCAGTACGAAGTCGGTCACCTCGAACGGATCCGCCGGATCGAGTCCGCGATCTCGGCTATCCCTGGGTTGGCGCTGGCCGGCGCCGCGTATTCCGGAGTCGGCATCCCGGCGTGTATCCGGACGGGACAGACCGCGGCGACGCGGGCGCTTTCGGGATTGCGACAATGGGCAGATGGCTGACGGCAAGCAGGCGAAGGCGATCAACGAGCAGATCAGGTACACCATGTGGTCGGTGTTCCGTGCCCGCGAGCCGCTGCCCGACATCCGCGACCAGATCGCCGACGAGGTCGACACGCTGCTCGAGCAGATGGCCGCCAAGGACATCGTCACGCGCGGTTGCTATGACGTGTCGGGGTTCCGCGCCGATGCCGACCTGATGCTGTGGTGGGTCGCACCGACGGCCGAGGACCTGCAGGAGGTCTACGGCCGCTTCCGGCGTACCTCGTTGGGGCGCGCCTGTGAGCCGGTGTGGTCGGCAGTCGCGCTGCACCGTCCGGCGGAGTTCAACAAGAGTCACGTGCCGGCCTTCATGGCCGGCGAAGAGCCTCGTTCCTACGTCAGCGTCTATCCGTTCGTCCGGACCTTCGACTGGTATCTGCTCGACGACTCCGAACGCCGATCCATGCTCGCCGAGCACGGCCAGATGGCTCGCGACTATCCCGACGTCCGAGCCAACACGGTGTCGGCCTTCAGCCTCGGCGACTACGAGTGGATGCTCGCGTTCGAAGCCGATGACCTGCATCGCATCGTCGATCTCATGCGCCACCTGCGCGGCGCGCAGGCCCGTCGGCACACTCGCATCGAGACGCCGTTCTACACCGGCCGCCGCAGGTCCATGACCGAACTCGTCGTCGCCCTGCCCTGAGCTTGAGGCGCCGGTCTAGGCGTCTGCGGTCGCGTCCGGTTCGTGGGTGAGCGAGATCGAGTTGATGCAGTAGCGGTCGCCCGTCGGTGTCTGCGGCGCGTCGTCGAACACGTGCCCGAGGTGGGAGTGGCAGTTCGCGCAGAGCACCTCGGTGCGCCGCATGAACATCCCGTTGTCCTCCCTCAGGATCACCCGGTCCTCGGCGAGCGGTGAGAAGAACGACGGCCAGCCGCAGTGCGAGTCGAACTTGGTGTCTGACCTGAACAGCTCGGCACTGCAAGCGCGGCACCGGTAGACACCGGTCGTCTTGGTGTCGGTGTACTCCCCGGTGAAGGGTCGCTCGGTGCCGGCTTCGCGAAGCACGTGGTATTCCTCCGGGCTGAGATCGGCCCGCCACTGCTGCTCGGTCTTCTGCACGGTTGGTGGGGTGTCGGTGCGCTTCATGGCCCCACGGTACGACCCGGACGGCCCGCGGCGCCTTATGGGCTGGTTACCGTCTGCGCCCGTAGAGTTCGGCCATGGCGTCGCCGTACGTGGACATCGAGGTGGGCGACCGCACGGTCAAGGTGACCAACCCCGACCGCGTCTATTTCCCGACCCGGGGTGAGACCAAGCTCGACCTGGTCAACTACTACCTCGGCGTGGGTGAGGGGATCCTGCGCGCCCTGCGCGACCGGCCGTGCATGTTGCGGCGGTTCCCCACCGGGATCGGCGGCGAGGACATCTATCAGAAGCGGGTGCCGACCTCACGCCCGCCCTGGGTGGAGTCGGTCCGGGTGACCTTCCCCTCCGGCCGGCATGCCGACGAGTTGTGCGTCACCGAGGTCGCGTCGGTGATCTACGCGGTCCAGATGTCGACCGTGGAGTTCCACCCCTGGCACTCGCGGCGCTTCGACACCGAACGGCCCGACGAGTTGCGGATCGATCTCGACCCGCAGCCGGGGACCGATTTCGACGATGCCCGGGTGGCAGCCGGCCACGTTCAGGAGCTGCTGGCCGAACTGGGCTGGACCGGCTGGCCCAAGACCTCGGGGGGCCGCGGCATCCACGTCTTCGTCCGGATCGAGCCGCGGTGGGTCTTCACCGAGGTACGCCGGGCCGCGCTGGCGCTGGCCCGTGAGCTGGAGCGCCGGGCACCGGACCTGCTCACCACGAAGTGGTGGAAGGAGGAGCGCGGCGAGCGGGTGTTCCTCGACTACAACCAGAATGCTCGCGACCGCACCATCGCCAGTGCCTACAGCGTGCGGGCCAAGGCCGATGCTCCGGTCTCGACGCCGTTCCGCTGGGCCGAACTGCCCGACGTCCACACCGAGGACTTCACCATCGCGACCGTGCCGGCTCGATTCGCCCAGCTCGGTGACCTGCAGGCCGCCATCGACGACCGAGCGGTGTCGATCGAGCCCCTGCTGGAGTGGGCCGAGCGCGACGAGCACGACCGCGGCCTGGGCGATGCGCCTTATCCACCGAACTACCCGAAGATGCCCGGCGAGCCGATGCGGGTGCAGCCCTCCCGTGCGCGCAAACCAGCTGACTCCTAGCGACGAATAGCCATTTCGCTCTATTGACCGGCTGCGGCCGAGCAGACATGGTGTGCGGCACAGGGGGAGTCTTAGGGGGGCCTCACATGCTTGTTCGTGTCTCGCCGCGATGGCGGCTCACTGCACTCGGCGGCGTAGCCGCCCTGCTCACCGTGCTGGCCGTGCCTGCCGAGGCGGCGGTGGCCAGGCCGACCGGGCCGCTCAGCAGGGCCAGCGGTGCGTGGTTCGGGGCGCTGGTCAACCCGGACCGGGGCACACCGTCGAGCACGCCGGCCGAGGTCAAGGTCTTGGAGGACAAGTTCGGTCGCAAGCTCGACATCGTCAATCACTTCTATACCTACACCCAGATCGTCGGGACGCAGGGCGAAGTCTGGGACATCGCCGGGGGGCGCACCCCGATGGTGACCTGGGGAGCCACGGACACGAATGCCATCAACAACGGGTCGCAGGATGCCTTCATCACCTCGCAGGCGCAGAAGCTCAAGCAGCTCAACGCGCCGGTGTTCCTGCGTTACTACCACGAGCCCGAAGGCGCCTACCGCAAGAACATCGTGCACACCCCGGCCGACTACATCGCCGCCTGGAAGCACGCCCGGGCACTGTTCGCCGGCGCCGGCGCGACGAACGTGATCTGGATGTTCACCACGACGGCGTTCGCCTTCCGGACGGTGCCCAATCCGTCGGCTCCAGCCTTCTATCCCGGTGACGCCAACGTCGACTGGATCGCGGCCGACGGCTACAACTTCGCGCCCAACAAGCCCGGGTCGACCTGGCTGAGCTTCCAGACGGTGCTGGGCAAGTGGTACGCGTGGGCGTCGACCAAGCCGAGGCCGCTGATGGTCTCGGAGTACGGCGTCATGGAGGACTCGTCGATCCCCAACCACAAGGCCACCTGGTACAAGGACATGATGGCCTCGGTGAAGACGAACATGCCGCTGGTGCAGGGCGTGGTCGCCTGGAGCACCGAGAACGTCAAGAACGGCGCCGTTTTCAACTGGAACGTCGACTCGTCCACCCAGTCGTTCGACGCGTGGAAGGCCATGGGCATCGACCCGTACTTCATGCCACCTCCCTAGCGGCAGCGCTGGCCAAGCACAGTACGGTTCATATTCCGTTCGGCTCGGCGCAACGTCCTGGGCGTCTCAAGCGTCTATACCTAGGTCAGGACTGCGGACCGGGAGGCGCGATGCGACACGAGCTGGCTGATGCCATCGCGGCCTCGCTACGCGGCTGGGACGTGCCGGCTCGCGTCGCCGAATCCGGTCCCGGCTGGTTCGACGTGCGGGTGCAGCTGGATCGGCGCACCGAGGCGGTCTGGGATATCGGCGACCAGTGGGGGCTGGGAGCACAGATCCTTCGCGACGGCGAGGTCGTCGACCGGGTGCCGGTCGTCCCCGGCTCCGAGACCGGCCTGATGCCCATGGAGTACGCCTTGATGATCGCGAGGTTCGGCCGGGTGCCGGCCCCGCCGCGGTCCCGCTATCCGGTCAAGACCTGCGCGAGGTCGTATTTCACCGGCACCTCCAACTGCTCGTAGGTGCAACTGCGCGCCTCACGATCAGGGCGCCACCGCCGGAACTGCGCGGTGTGGCGGAACCGCGTGCCCTCCATGTGGTCGTAGGCCACTTCGACCACCAGGTCGGGCCGCAGCGGCTCCCAGCTCATGTCCTTCTTGGCGTTCCAGCGCGACTGAGCGCCGGGCAGTCGCCCGCCGGCCTGGGCCTCGGCCTGGGCCCACTCCTGCCAGGGATGTCCGTCGAGGTCGTCGGTGCGGTACGGCGCGAGCTCCTCGACGAGTTCCTTCCGCCGCGCCGCGGTGAACGACGCGGAGACGCCGACGTGCTGCAGGTGGCCGTCGTCGTCGTAGAGCCCGAGCAGCAGCGACCCGACGATCGGGCCGGTCTTGTGCCAGCGGAAACCGGCGACAACGCAGTCGGCCGTACGCTCGTGCTTGACCTTGAACATCAGCCGCTTGTCGGGTACGTACCTCGTGTCGGCCGGCTTGGCGACGACCCCGTCGAGACCGGCCCCTTCGAAGGTGTCGAACCACTCCCGGGCCAGGTCAAGGTCGGTCGTGGCCGCGGTGAGATGGATCGGCGCACCGGCGCCGGACATGGCCTCCTGCAGGGCCGCGCGGCGTTGTGCGAATGGGGTGCTCAGGTGGGAGATGTCCTCGAGGGCCAGCAGGTCGAAGGCCACGAACGCGGCCGGCGTCTCCGCGGCCAGTTTGGTGACCCTGGACTCGGCCGGGTGGATCCGCTGCAGCAGAGCCTCGAAGTCGAGCCGGTCACCGCGGGCGATGATGATCTCGCCGTCGACCACGCATCGGTTCGGCAGGTGCGCGCGGGCCGCCTCGACCAACTCGGGGAAGTACCTCGTCATCGGCCGTTCGTTGCGGCTGCCCAGCTCGACGTCGTCGCCGTCCTTGAACACGATGCACCGGAAGCCGTCCCACTTGGGCTCGTAGGTCATGCCGGGCGCAACCGGCAGCTCCTTGACCGACTTGGCGAGCATCGGGGCGACCGGCGGCATGACGGGAAGGTCCATGCCCCCATCCTGCCGTGCCGGTGGGTGCGAACATGAACGAGATGACACAACCCCAGGCAGCGCCGAGCACCTGGACACGGGTGGCTCCCTGGCTCTTGGCGGCCGTCCTCGGCGTCGGCGGTGCAGCGCACTTCGTCATCACCGAGCGCTACCAGCGGATCATCCCGCCGCAGTTGCCCTTCCCCCGCGAACTGGTCTATCTCAGCGGGGTCGCCGAATTGCTCTGCGCCGGCGGCCTCGCGTACCGACCCACCCGCCGGATTGCTGGGTGGGCGAGTGCGGTGCTGCTCGTCGCGGTGTTCCCCGCCAACATCCAGATGGCCCTGATGACCGCCGGCCGCCCGACGACCCAGCAGATCGTCGGGTGGGGCCGGCTGCCGCTGCAGGTCCCTCTCGTCCTGCTCGCGGTCCAGATCGCGAGGCAGTCCAGCGCCAGGCTGGCGGCCGCTAGGCGGACTGCTTCGCCGTCAGTGTGATCGGCACGTTGGCACCGGTCCACAACTGACTGATGACATAGGCCGTACCGCCTGGGATGACCGTCGACTCATCAGTCGCCGAGGTCGCCTTCGAGCCGTTGAACTCGCAGTTGGCGTCCAGGAAGTACAGGTCGATGTCGTGCCCGGCCGGGGTGTCTCCTCCGGTCACCGTCACGTTGTGCAGGCCGTCGCCGAAGCCGCTGGGCAGCTTGGAGACCCAGGCATCTGCTCCCTGGCTGGCCGGCGGGAAGGTGCACGTGTTGGTGAACTCCGTGCCGGTGACGCCGTAGACGTTCTGCAGACCGGTCGGGTCGCCGGCTGCCGGGTTGCCGGTGACGATCGTGCCGCTGTCGGTGAATGTCGGCTCCGGCACCGACGGGAGCGGGGTCAGCCCGGTCACGCCCTGGCCGAACACCTGCAACTCGGCAACCTGCGCCCGAGTCTTGGTGTCGCCCTGGATGCTGTTGACGAAGAAGCGCACGTAGCTGGCCTGCACCGGCGTGGACAGCGCGAAGGACTTGTAGTTGAGGTCCGGGGCCACCGGGCGCGGCTTCTGATACGTGAACGACCCCGTCTTGGCGGTCGTCCAGGTCACACCGTCGGTCGAGGTCTGCAGGGCGAAGTCCTTCAGCGCTTCGAACCGCGAGGCGGTCGTGTTCTTGAACGCGCTGACCTGGATCGAGGTGATCTTGGCCGGCTTCGCCAGCTTGACGACGACGTACTGGTGCGGCCCGTCGTTGTACGGCGTCGCGCCCTTCTGCGTGCTCCAGACGCTGGCCGCCGTGTCATCGATGAGGAACTGCGCCGGGAGCCCGATGTCCTGGCTGGAAGCCTTGACGATCGTCGCCCCGGAGTACCTCGAGGCGAGGTTCGGCGTGACGTTGAACGTCCGCGCCAACGTCTGCCCCGCGGTCACGGTGACGCTGAACGACTGCTTGCCGAAACCGGGCGCCTGTACGAGCACCGGATAGCTCCCGGCGACCATGCGAGCGCCGAAGCCACCGGTTGACGACGTCTTGGCGACGGGCGACACCCGCGCCTCGAACTGACCGATGATGACCCGGGCACCCGGCACGCCGGCACCGGTGGAGGAGTTGACCACCTTGCCCGCCAGCGTGCCGTTGCGGCTCGCGGTCGGGTGGTCGAACGCCGGTGTCGGGTCGGTGTTGTCGCCGGCCGGGGTGTTGTCAGGCGTCGCGCTGGTTGCCGAGAAACCTGCCCCGCGCTTGGCGAACGTGGTCCAGATGGTGTCGAAGTTGTTGCCGTTGTAGCGGTTGACGTCGGCGGCGAGGATGCCGTCGCGGGCGTCGAGCATGGACGGGTCGGGAGCTGTCAGTGGCATGGCGTCGGTGATCAGCCGGGCAGCCACCTGGCCACCCTTGGCCGCGCCGTACTTCGAGACGAGTGCCTTGCGAAGGTTCCAGATCATGGTGGTCCAGATCGAGCCGTCCGCGTGCACCTCAGGCCCGGTGACGTCATAGCCGATGTCGGCGAACGTGGTCGGGTCCGCGTCGTAGCTCCAGTTGCGGATGCCCCGGGTCGGGTTGCCGGTGACGTACTGGCCGACGACCGCCTTGCTCTGCAACTTGTTGTTGTAGAGGTAGTTCAGGGCGTACCAATCGCTCCAGCCCTCGCCCATCGAGCCGGCCTGGTGCGAGCCGAGCGCCGACCCACCGGCGACGTACCGGTTGGACAGGCCGTGGACGTACTCGTGCTCGATGACGCTGGCGTCGAAGTTGCCGTCGGAGTAGGGGCCCTCGAACGCGTCGTTGATCGGCTCCCACAGGAACATCCCGCTCCACGGCGGAATTCCGTCGGGCAGGGTCAGCATGTAGGCGTTGTCGCGCCCGGTGTACGTCGGGGCTCCACCGGAGGCTGCGCCGGCGTGGACGAGCCCGAGGATCGGGTCACCACCCGAGCCGCCGTTCGTGCCGTTGTTGACCTGGAAGTTGCCGGCGGTCTCGGTGAAGCCGTACGTGTAGAGCTCGTCGTGGATGCGGTTGTGCTGCCAGAACAGGTTGGTGGCCGCCGGGTCGAGGTCCAGCGCGTACGACGGCGGCACGATGGCGCCGTTGCTGCGCTGCCAGTTCTTGGCGTAGGCGTAGTTGAACTGGCTCGTCGGGCTGACCGGGCGGGGGCCCTCATCAGCCGGGGCGATGAAGTTGGAGTAGTTGGCGTAGGTGTTGGCGTTGTTGCCGAAGGTCGTCGGGCCGGGGACGCCGGCCAGGCCGGTCGGGTCGACATAGCCGGACGGTGACTGCGCGTTGGGCCCGAAGGACTTGATCACCGGTGCACCACCGCCGGGCGCGCCGGGGAAGTTCGGGTAGACGGTGCCCTCTGACTCATGGTTGACGACGCTGGTGCGATAGAGCAGTGCTCCGCTCTGCGCATCGACCACGGTGTCCCAGGCGGCATCGAGATCCTTGACGAACAGCACGCGGAAGCTGGCCCGCAGGCCGTCCTTGGTCGGGAACAGTGCCGTCTTGACGTACGACCCGGCCGCGAAGGGACCCTTGTCGAACGTGGTGTAACCCGCGAGCGATCCTGCCGCCGAGGGCGTGAAAGCGACGCCGGGTGCGAGTTGGCCGGCGACCTTGCCCAGCGCCTGCGCCGGGGTGAGCGAGAACGCGCCGACGACGGCCGTGCTGCGGGCCGGGTTGCCGGCGTATCGCAGCACCCGGCCGTCCTTGCTGACGGCCACGGTGATCCGGCCACCCTGAACCGCCGCGATCCCGTCACTGGCCTGGGTGAAGTTCACGACGTGCGTGCCGTTGTCGGGCAGCACGTGGTCACGGAGCACGGCCAGCGATGCCACGCCGGCGCTGGTGAGACCGAACGCGTCCCGGTTGGCGGCCAGCCAGCCGCGGGCCACGTCCACGGCACTGCCGGCGGCCGGTCCGGTCAGCCAGCCGTTGCCGCCGATCGAGCGGGGGGTGCCGAAGCGGGAATCCCAGGTGACCCGCACGCCGGAACCCGAAGCCGCTGCCAGCGACCGTACGGCCGTCGACTGCGCAGCCGTCGCTCGCACGATGCCGTCGTCGTGCCGGGCGTCGAACGTGCTGGTGTCCAGCGCGTCAACGCCGGGCAGGGCAGCCGGCGCGGCGGTGTCGGCGGCGTGCGCGCCGGCCGTGGTGAGACCGAGAACAGCGATGATCGCCGCACCAGCGGCAAAAAGGGCGCGAGAGCGCATGTTGGTCCTCCTCAGGACGTCGGAGGGTGAAACGAGGCAGTTCCGGTCGAGTTACGGGGAATCGCCTGTTTCTAGCTGGCGGCACTCGCGGAGTAGCGCAGGAACAGGTGGCCGTCCTCCTCGAGAACGTGCACCAGGTCGAATCGCCGGGGAGCTGCGGTGGCCGGCATCGACGCGATTCCCATCGAGGGCTGGGCGGCGACGAGGGGTGAACGCGTGAGGCACACCTCGTCGACGTGACCCCCGGCCAGCAGCGATCCGAAGAGAGTCGGGCCGCCCTCGCAGAGCACCCGGTTCAGTCCTTGGCCGGCGAGGTGTTCGAGCCAGCCGGCGAGCGACCCGGTGACGACGTCGGCCACCTCCGACAGCGCCGCTCGCCGCTCGGCCGGGGCGCCCGCTCCGGTGAGGACGATCGGCCGGACGAGTGCCTCGGTGAACAACGCGCCGGCCGGGTCCAGGTCGAGTGATGAGCTGGCGACCGCGAGCGCTGGCACCGCCGGCATTCCCCGGGCCTCCCGCCAGGCCCGGAGCTCGGGAGTCAGCCGGATCGGGCCGTACTTCTCCACCCGGACCGTCCCGGCGCCGACGAGAACCACCTCGGAGAGCGCCCTGAGGACCCCGAACAGTTTCTTGTCGGCCGGGCTGGACAGCGGGTCGGATCGGCCGTCGATCGTCGCGGCACCGTCGATGCTCGCGACGAAGTTGACCCGCAGAGTGTGCTCGCGCTGGGCGTAGGCGCTGAACAGATCGACTTCGCCGGCGGCCGGCAGCAGTTGGTGCACGCCGGTCACGGTAGTGGGCGCCCGGAGGAGTCAACGCGGCTGATACCGGCCACTTGGTGCGGATCTCTTCAGAATCCGCGCCCGGCGGCCGACGTCCAAAGGGTCATTGACGCCAGCCGGAAGGCCGCTTTCTTCATGTCGCCGCGATCCATCATTCGCCTGTCCCTCATCGCTCTCGTCGCCGCCGGAATGGCGGTTCCCGCCGCCTCCGCCGCTCTCGCCGCCACCGCACCCAGTGCACCCGGCACGTCAAAGGCCGCCGCCACCCCGTCCCGTACGGGTGAGAGCGCGGTCCGCCTCGGCGGCAGCCAGTCGCAGTTCCAGAGCGTCGACCCGCCGGCCTCGACGGCCAAGGTGGTCGTACCGATGGTCTTCCCCGTGGTCGGGACCACGAGTTACAGCGACACCTTCCTCGCCTGCCGTGGCACCGGGTGCACCCGCCGGCACCTCGGGCAGGACCTGATGGGAGCCAAGCTGAGCCCCCTGGTCGCCGTGTTCAGCGGAACGGTGAGCTACATCCAGCGCGAGACCACACCTGGCGACGGCAACATCGTCAGCGTCACCAGCTACGACGGCCTGTGGACCGTGAACTACCTGCACGTCAACAACGACAACCCCGGCACCGATGACGGCAAAGGGACTGGCAGCTACGCCTTCCTGCCCGGGCTGCAGCGTGGGTCGCTGGTGGCCCGCGGTCAGTTGCTGGGCTGGCGCGGAGACTCCGGCAATGCGGAGTCCACCGCACCGCACCTTCACTTCGAGCTCCGCCGCGGCACCGACCCCTGGTCGGGCGTCGTCTACAACCCGATCTACTCGCTCAACGCCGCGCCACGGCTGTCCGCCCCGCTCACGGCCGCACCGCACCAAGAGGGCGAGCTGATCCGGTGGACACCCACCGGCCCGGTGATGCTGGTGACGGCAGACGGCCGACGCGCAGTTCCGGCGTCCATGATGCCGGTATACGCCTGGACCGATGACGACGTGGTGCTGGTGACGTACGACGAGGTCATCCGCTACCCCTATCGCGGGATCGCGCCGCTGATGCCGGGTTCGATCGTCTCCGCGGGCGGGACCTACTGGGCGATCACCGGCGGGATGCGCTACTCGGTGACAGCGAGCGATCTCACCGCGCTCGGCCTGCCGACCACGAGCGCCGTGCCCGTCACCGACGAGGCACTGCTCGGCACGCCGGAGGGTTACGGAGCCGTTCCCGGAGGCTTCTACCGCGAGGGCGCCATCGTGCATGAGTACGGCAACGCCCAGATGTACCGGATGGACCACGGCCTGCGCCGGCCGATCCACCAGGGCACCTGGCTGCAGTGGCACATCCCTGGTGCCCGCGTCGGCACCGTGCCGGTCGGCACCTTCGGCCAGGCCGGCGCGCCGGCCGAGGGCGCGGTCATCACGTACAAGGACGGTTCGATCTATCGGACCACCACGCAGGGCACCTTCATGCTGGTCAACGGCATCCGCCGCGAGATCAAGGACCCGCGGGCACAGACCTACTACAACTGGCAGGACAAGCGGCAGTTCTGGCTGTACGAAAGCGTGAGCGCCACCCTGCCGCTCGGTGCGCCGATCGCCTGAGGCCGTCAGGCGCCCGACAGGTCAGGCGAGTTCGACGACTACGGCAGACGGGCCGTCCAGCTCGACCTTGCCGTCGGAATAGACGAAGCCGGCGGCCGTGGCGAGCAGGACCGCGACGGGCGCGCCGTCGACCGGCACGGTCTGCCGGTGCGCCGAGAAGTTGCAGACGACCCGCAGCGCGCCGCGCGAGACCACCAGCCACCGGCTGTCCTCGGAGAAGTCGACGGTGACGGTGTCCAGCCGAGGGTCGGTCAACTCCGCGCGTTCCCGGCGCACCGCAATCGCCTTGCGGTAGAAGTCCAGCACGTCGGCGTGCTCTGCGTGGGCCACCTCGTCCCAGTCGAGCTTGGAGTCGAGGAAGGTCTTCTCGGCCTGCGGATCGGGGATGTCCTCGGACTCCCAGCCGTGCGCTGCGAACTCGCTGCGCCGGCCCGCGCGCACGCCATCGGCCAGCGGTCCCTGGGGATAGTCGGTGAAGAACTGCCACGGCGTCGACGCCGCCCATTCCTCACCCATGAACAACATCGGCGTGAACGGGGCTGTGAGCACGAGCATCACGCCGACCTTGAGCAGATCGGCATCCACCGAGGCGCTGACCCGGTCGCCGATCGCGCGATTGCCGATCTGGTCGTGGTTCTGCAAGTAGCCGAGGAACCGGTGCGCCGGGGTCGCGGAGGTGATGACCGGCCGGCCGTGCCGCCGCTGCCGGAACGACGACCAGGTGCCGTCGTGGAAATAGGTGCGCGAGATGGTCTTCGCCAGCACTCCGAGCGAGCCGAAGTCGGCGTAGTAACCCTGCTGCTCGCCGGTCAGGACGGTGTGCAGGGCGTGGTGGAAGTCGTCGGACCAGTGCGCGGTGAGGCCGTAGCCGGCCGCGTCGCGTGCTGTGACCAACCGGGTCTCGTTGAGGTCGGACTCCGCGACCAGCGACAGCGGCCGGCGCAGGTGGGTCGACAGCGCGTCGATCTCGATCGAGAGTTCCTCGAGCACGTGGACGGCCCGGTCGTCGACCAGTGCGTGCACGGCATCGAGCCGCAGCCCGTCGAGGTGGTAGTCGCG
>JBAVXU010000325.1:0-17978 GCA_049698415.1 Mycobacteriales bacterium | reverse complement strand
CCCGGCCAACGTCCGCCGGTTCGCCGAGCGGATGCGGCACGAGTCGAGCCGGCTGTCGCGGCTGATCCAGGAACTGATCGACCTGTCCCGGCTGCAGGGCGGTGAGCCGCAGCCGGAGCCGACCGAGGTGCCGGTGAGCAGGGTGATCGCCGAGGTGGTCGACCGGACCCGGCTGGCGGCGGCCGCCGGAGACATCAATGTCATCGCCGGCGGCCGCACCGATCTGGTGCTGTGGGGGGACGAGGCCCAGTTGGTCACCGCGATGGCCAACCTGGTGGACAACGCGATCGCCTACAGCCCGCCAGGCACCCGGGTGGCGATCGGGGTACGCCCGGCCGGTGAACTCGTGGAGATCTCGGTCAGCGACGAGGGCATGGGCATCCCGGCCGCTGACCTCGAACGCGTCTTCGAGCGGTTCTACCGTTCGGACCCGGCCCGGGCGCGGGCCACCGGGGGGACCGGGCTCGGCCTGGCCATCGTCAAGCACATCGCGACAAACCACGGCGGAAGTGTCACCGTGTGGAGCACCGAAGGGGCCGGCTCCACTTTCACCCTGCGACTTCCGGCTGCCCGCGGCAACGCGGTCCGCGTGCCGGCACCCACCGTGAAAGGAAGCGCATGACCCGCGTACTCGTGGTCGAGGACGAAGAGTCCTACACCGACGCCTTGACCTACCTGCTGATGCGAGAGGGGTACGAAGTCGCCGTCGCCGGAAACGGCCCCGACGCGCTGACGGAGTTCAGCCGCAACGGCGCCGACCTGGTGCTGCTCGATCTCATGCTGCCGGGTCTGTCCGGCACCGAGGTGTGCCGCAAACTGCGCCAGCAGTCCGCCGTGCCGGTGATCATGCTGACCGCACGCGACAGCGAGATCGACAAGGTCGTCGGCCTCGAGATCGGCGCGGACGACTACGTCACGAAGCCGTTCTCCTCACGCGAGTTGCTGGCCCGGATCAAGGCGGTGCTGCGGCGCGGTGCCGAAGCCGACACCGACCTGATGCCCGGCACGTTGGAGGCGGGCCCGGTGCGGCTCGACGCCGACCGGCATGTCGTCAGCATCCGCGGGGTCGAGGTCGCGATGCCGCTCAAGGAGTTCGAGCTGCTCGAGTTGCTGCTGCGCAACGCCGGCCGGGTGCTGACCCGGTCTCAGCTGATCGACCGCGTCTGGGGCGCTGACTACTTCGGTGACACCAAGACCCTCGACGTGCACATCAAGCGGCTACGGGCCAAGGTCGAGGACCTGCCCAGCGAGCCCAAGCACCTGGTCACGGTGCGCGGGCTGGGCTACAAGTACGAAGCCTGACCGGCGCTCAGGCCGGCGAGGCGGGCTCGCGCGCCGGCTTTTTGGCCGCCCGTTTCGTGGGCTTGCCGGTGCCGGCCTTGGCAGTGCCGGCGTTGGCGGGGCGGGCCTTGGGAGTGCCGGTCTTGGTACTGGCGGACTTGGCGCGCTTGCTGGCGCTCGCGACCGTGGCCGGGTGCGGGGCCACCAGGCCTTGTGCGAGGCGCTCAGCGCACAGCCGGGCCAGCTCGGTGTAGGCCGGCTCGCCGATGAGCTCGATCAACTCGGGGCCGTAGCCCTGATAGAGCCGCTCGGTCGCCACGTGCGCCTCGGGTGATGACGTGCACCACCAGTGCAGGTCGTGGCCGCCTGAGCCCCAGCTGCGGCGGTCGAACTCCGTGACCGTGCTCACGAGCATCTTGGTGCCGTCGGCCCGGTCGACCCAGTCCTGAGCTCGGCGTACGGGCAATTGCCAGCACACCTCGGGCTTGGTCTCGAGCGGGTGCTTGCCGATGCGCAGTGCCAGCGCGTGCAGCGAGCAACCCTCACCCCCGGCGAAGCCCGGGCGGTTCAGGAAGATGCACGCACCGTCGACCGTACGGGTGCGCCGAGCCGTCTTGCCCTCGAGCTCGTCGGTGCTGACGACGCCCTTCTGGCCCTTCTTGTGGAACTGCCAGGTCTCGGGCGTCAACTGCTCGGCGAAGCGCTTCGTGCGCTTCTCGTCGGCCTTGTCGGTGAAGAACGCGCCGTGGCTGCAGCAGCCGTCGTCGGGCCGGTCGGACAAGATCCCGTGGCAGCCGCGACCGAAGATGCAGGTCCACGACGACAGCAGCCAGGTCAGGTCGGCGCGGATGAGGTGCTCTGCATCGGCCGGATCGACGAACTCGACCCACTCGCGGGCGAAGTCCAGCCCGACCTCGCGCTCCGGAGAAGTTGTCACCGCCACACCCTAGTTGGCATAGCGGCGGCACAGGTGCAGCGTACGGTTTTGGTCATGCGGCTCGGCGTGCTCGACGTGGGCTCCAACACCGTTCACCTGCTCGTGGTCGACGCGCACCGCGGCGGGCATCCGCTGCCGGCCAAGTCGGAGAAGTCCGTGCTGCGACTGGCCGAGCACGTCACCTCCAAGGGCAAACTGTCGACCGCTGGTGCCGACGCCCTCGTCTCGGCGATCGGCGATGCGCGCAAGTCGGCGCACCGCCTCGGCGTCGACGATCTGATCGCCTTCGCCACGTCGGCCATCCGCGACGCCTCCAACACCACGGAGGTGATCGATCGCGTACGCGAGGAGAGCGGCGTCGACATCAACGTGCTCACCGGCGAGGACGAGGCGCGGCTGACCTTCCTGGCCGTACGCCGGTGGTTCGGCTGGAGTGCCGGGCGAATGCTGGTGCTCGACATCGGCGGCGGGTCGCTCGAGGTCGCGGCAGGCATGGACGAATCCCCGGACGTGGCCATCTCGGTGCCGCTGGGCGCCGGCCGGCTGACCAGGGAGCGACTGCCCGGTGACCCGCCCGACGTTGAGACGGTCGACGCCCTGCGTGCGTACGTCGAGAAGACCCTGCAGCCGGTCATCGACGCGGTGACCGAGGGCGGCCGCGCCGACCGCGTGGTCGCGACATCGAAAACTTTTCGTTCACTGGCCAGGCTGGCCGGAGCGGCCCCCTCGTCGGCCGGCCAGCGGGTGCCGCGACAGCTGGCGCTGACCGGGTTGCGCCAGGTCGTGGCCTTCATCAGCCGGATACCCGGTGCGGACCTGGCGGGGCTCGACGGGGTGAGTGCGGCCCGGGCACATCAGCTGCTGGCCGGTGGGGTGGTGGCCGAGGCGGCGATGCGACTGCTCGGCGCCGAGTCGGTGGACCTGTGCCCGTGGGCGCTGCGCGAGGGTGTGATCCTCCGGCGTCTGGACTGGCTGGACGGCGCCTAGACTGGTGCCCCGTGACTACCCCGGTGACCCTGTCGACCGGCTCCTGCTATCCCGAGTCGACGGCGACCGCGTTCGAGATCGCCGCCCGACTGGGCTACGACGGCGTCGAGGTCATGGTCTGGACCGACCCGGTGAGCCAGGACGTCGGGGCGTTGCGCCGGCTGTCGGACTACCACGGCGTGCCCGTGCACTCCGTGCACGCGCCCTGCCTGCTGATCACCCAGCGGGTGTGGGGGAGCGAACCCTGGGAGAAGCTGCGACTCTCGCAGCAGGCCGCGGAACGACTCGGCGCCAAGGTCGTGGTCGTGCACCCGCCGTTCGTCTGGCAGCGTGACTACGCCCGCGGATTCGCCGAGGGCATCGCGCGGATGGCCGACGAGACCGACGTCGTCTTCGCGGTGGAGAACATGTTCCCGCTGCGGGCCCGCGGTCGGGAGTTCAGTGGCTATGCCCCCGACTGGGATCCCCTGACCGGCGACTACCCGCACTTCACCCTCGACCTGTCGCACACCGCGACCGCGCAGAACGACGCCCTCATCATGGCCCGGGACATGGGGCGGCGGCTGGCGCACGTGCACATCGCCGACGGGGTCGGGGGGACGAACAAGGACGAGCACCTGGTGCCCGGCCGGGGCGGCCAGCCGTGTGCCGAACTGCTCTCGGGCCTGGCAGCCAGCGGATACTCCGGCGGGGTGGTCGTGGAGGTCAACACCCGGCGGGCGGCCGGCCGCGAAGAGCGCGAGGCCGATCTCGTGGAGGCACTGGACTTCACCCGTACACACCTGAGCTCACCCTCGCCGGTGAGCCCGTTGCTGGCTGCCCCGTAGCCTGACACCATGCTGCGCCGGACCATCCTTGCCGCCGCCCGATCGGGCCGCACCCGCTCTCTGATCACCCGTGCTCCGCTCTCGCGCGCCGTCGTGCGGCGGTTCGTCGCCGGCGACACCGTCGACGAGGCGGTGAGTGTCTCCCGCGACCTGGTCGGTGCCGGGCTGACCGTGAGCCTGGACTACCTCGGCGAGGACACCACCGACGAGGCGCAGGCCAAGACCGCGACGGCGTCCTACCTCGACCTGCTGGACCACCTGGTCACCGCCGGCCTCACGGACACCTGCGAGCTGAGCGTCAAGCTGTCGGCGATCGGCCTCCTGCTCGACCCGGCGATGGCCGCACACCATGCGCGGGCGATCTGCGAGGCGGCGCAGCGGGCCGGCACCACGGTCACCATCGACATGGAGGACTCCGGCACCACCGACGCGACACTCACCGTCGTCCGCGACCTGCGCGGAGACTTCCCGTCGCTCGGCCTGGTCCTGCAGGCCTACCTCTACCGCACCGAAGCCGACTGCCGGGAATTCGCGACCCCGGGGTCGCGGGTCCGGCTGTGCAAGGGGGCGTACAAAGAGCCGGAGTCGGTCGCCTATCAGGACACGCTCGACGTCGACCGGTCCTACGTCCGCTGCCTCAACGTCCTGATGGCCGGACCGGGATACCCGATGCTGGCCACCCACGACCCGCGGCTGATCGCGATCGCCGACGAGCGCGCCAAGTGGTACGACCGGGCGCCGAGCAGCTACGAGTACCAAATGCTCTACGGCGTGCGCCCCGACGAGCAGCGCCGTCTGGCAGCCGCAGGCGAGACCGTGCGGATCTATCTGCCCTACGGCGACGAGTGGTACGGCTACCTGATGCGCCGGATGGGGGAGCGCCCGGCCAACGTCGTGTTCTTCCTGCGCGCACTGGCCTCCAAGCGATGACCCGGCTGGCCGTGATCGGCACCGGAAAGCTCGGTGAGGCACTGCTGTCCGGTTTACTGCGGGCCGGTCGCGCTCCGGCCGACCTGATGGTGACCGCACGGCGGCCCGACCGTGCGGCCGAGCTGACCGAGCGTTACGGCGTCCGCGCGGTGTCCAATGTGGAAGCCGCCGCCGAGTCGAACATCATGCTGCTCACGGTCAAGCCGCAGGACATCGAGTCGCTGCTTGCCGAGCTGGCACCGGTCGCGACGCACGACAAGCTGATCATCTCCGTGGTCGCCGGCATCCCCACAGCGCTCTTCGAGCGGCGGCTCGGGGAGCACACGCCGGTCGTGCGGGTGATGACGAACACCCCGGTGCTCGTCGACCAGGCCATGTCGGCCATCAGTGCCGGCGCGAATGCCACCGAGGAGCACCTGGTCGCCACCGAGGCGATCTTCGAGCCGGTCGGCAAGGTGCTGCGGGTGCCGGAGTCACAACAGGACGCCGTGACGGCGCTGTCCGGCAGCGGTCCGGCGTACTTCTTCTTCCTGGTCGAAGCGATGATCGATGCCGGGATCCTGCTCGGCCTGCCGCGGACGGTGGCGGCGGACCTGATGGTGCAGACCGTGCTCGGGTCGGCGGTCATGCTGCGCGACACCGGCGAGCACCCGGTCCGGCTGCGCGAGGCGGTCACCTCACCCGGCGGCACCACGATCAACGCGATTCGCGAGTTGGAGAACCACGGCGTACGCGCGGCGTTCCTCGCTGCGATCGAAGCGGCCCGCGATCGGGCTCGAGACCTCGGCCACGCACTCGACTGACGATCTGGCGCCGTCGCGTCAGTGCTGGACCGGGTCGTGCCCGGTCAGGATCAGCTGACGAGGACGCCGTCCACGTCGACCCGCCCGGCGACGGTGACGACCTTGATCGTGTGCTGGGCCTTGGTCATGCAGTACTTCGTCCAACTCAGGTATCCGTTGCTGACCGACGACTGCCCGGCGACGACATGGCTGGCGAGCTTGCCGTCGTAGTAGACGTCGAAGCTGCCGCGGTTGTCGGTGATGAGCGCGAACGAACTGCCGGTCACGGTGAAGAGCGCGCCGGCGCCGGGCTGCGAGCTCTTGTGGACCGTGCTGTTGATCCAGCAGCCGGGGTGATAGCAGAGGCCGGTGGTCCAGGGTCCTGTGTAGACAGCGGCGGGGTCGTCAGTGAGGATGCCGGGGCTGACCAGTCGGCTGGCGGTGGTCGAGCGGCCCGCGCAGTCGGTGACCTTGATCGAGACCGAGGTGGATCTCCTGCCGTACGCGCTGTATTCGAGGGCGTAGGTCGTTTGGTACCTGTCACCGGCGAAGGCCAGCCGGTCGCCGTAGAGGCCGGTGGCGACGCCGCTCACATTGCAGATCCCACTGGCAGATGTCATGTGCCACTTCACGAAAGCGAGGTAGGTCGTGTCGCCGTCGCCGTAGGCGTCGTAGGCCTTGCCCGGGGAGAAGTGCAGCGCCGGGTCGATGCTGACCACCGGCGGGGCTGTTGCCGCGACGGCGGCCTGCCCGGGCGCAGCGATGCTGAGCAGGGCCACGGTCGAGGCCACGACGACGAGCAGTCGGCGCGCTCCGGCGAAACGGCGATCGTTCATGGCTCTCCAAGCTGAAAACATCGGCCCCCCGTGTGCACCACGAGGGGTCGCGCGCGGTCACGGAAGAAACGGCAGACGGCGTCGTACCGTGACTCTGCGTAGACCGTACGTCGCCAGCCTGCCATCACCGCTAAGGTCCGCGAATTCTCGGCAAGTCATGACAGTTAGTGCCGGTATGGCGACGGAGAGTTATAGGCGTTCCGCGCCCACAGCCTGCGCCGAGCGCGGCAGGCAGGTGGGCTTCCGAGGCCGAATGGGTCAGGATCTGTGGACATGGGCTTCGATGGGTTCCCCGACCGGATGCTGAGCTTCTACGAGGGGCTGCGCGCCGACAACACCAAGGCGTACTGGACCGACCACAAACAGGTGTACGACGAGTCGGTCGCGGCGCCGATGCGGGCGTTGCTCGACGATCTCGAGCCGGAGTTCGGTGAGGCGAAGTTCTTCCGGCCTTATCGCGACGTGCGCTTCGCCAAGGACAAGACGCCCTACAAGACGCAGGCCGCCGCGTTCGTCCAGAACGGTCCCGGCGAGGGCGGGCTGTACTTCGCCGTCTCGGCCGACGGTCTCTTCATGGGCGGCGGCTACTACCACACCAGCACCGACCAGGCTCAGCGGTTGCGCGCCGCCGTGGACGATGAGCGCACGGGCAGCGAGATCTCCACGATCGTCGCGGCCCTGCGCAAGCAACGCTGGGACATCGAGGGCGAGCAGCTCAAGCGGATACCCAAACCGTGGGACGAGACCCACCCGCGGGCCGACCTGCTCAGGCACAAGTCACTCATCGCCGGCAGGTCCGAGCCACCCGACGAGTGGCTGTATACACCCAAGGTCAGGACCCGGATCGCCAAGGCATGGCGGCAGATCCTGCCATTGAACGCGTGGCTGAAGGACAACGTCGGCCCGCCCCGAGAGCAGCGCCACCGCTGATGCGGGCGGCCTCGGCGTCGTCAGGCGGCGCCGGGCCGCCGTCGCGCCAGCAGGGCCAGCGCGATGACAACGTACGAGTGGACGAGGGCGATGCCGCAGACCGCCAGGGCGACGAGGGCCAGTAGGCTCAGCCGGTCCAGCGGGAGTTGGCGGGCGGCGTGAACGATGAGGATCGCCAGCGCGACCGCGACAGCGCCGACGGCCTCGGCGATCGTACGTAGCTGAAGCCGGCTGCCGGCCGCGGTCCGGGCGAGCAGGACGGCCGGGGCGGCCAGAAGGATCAGGCCGTGCACGCCGATGGCGTGTGGGAGCACGAGGTCGCCGCCGGCAGTAGCCGGACGGATGAGCAGGTACTGCCGCCCCACCGTTGCCGCGTCAGGTCCCAGGTAGCCGCCGGTACGGCCGAAACCCGCACCGATCGTGCCCTGATAGACGCCGCTGTTGTTGAAGATCATGACGAGCCCGATGACACACGCGACGAGCGTCACGACGACGGCCGCGCCGATGCCGAGCCGTACCGGCGCCGGCGTCTGCGCGGAGCGAAGCGTCACCACCAGTAGTACGACCATTCCGAAAAGGAATACCGCCGCGGTGCCGGCCGCTCCGACTCTGACGAGCGCCGCGTCGAACGGGGTGCTGAAGTTGTAGTGGCTGGGTACCCCGCGCCAGGCCTGGATGCCCATGACCGTCGTCTCGATGATGCCGAAGAGCGCCACGGCTGCACCGATCACGTTGCGCTGCCAGGGCCGGGTCCGCACGACCGTCAGGATCAGCGCCGTTGACCACGCGGCCAGCCAACCGGTCTCGGCGAACGTCGCGGGTTTGCGCAATGACACGGGCCCGTTCCACGCGCCACCGGTGACAGCCAGGGCGATCAGGTGAAAGACCATGACGCCCAGCAGGAGGGTGCCGACCCACCACAGCGCCTTCGGCCAGCCCGGCGTCGTGCGAACTCGAGCCCCGACGGGAGGCGTGGTCCGGTCGACGACTCGGGGCTCAGAAACCTGTGACATGTCTTCCTCACCTCATCGAGGGGGCCGGGTCGGCGAAACAGAACGTTAGACATCACACGATACGACATCAATACGTTAGATGCCAACGGTGTCGTGGTAGCTTGGCGCCATGTCGCCGCGACCCTCCGGGGTGCCCATCGGGCTGCAGCTCTCGCGTACCGCCCGCGCCGCCAGCCGGGCCTTCGATGCGGCACTGACGCAGGCCGGCGGCTCCCTTCCGACCTGGCTGGTGTTGCTTGCGGTGCGGACCCGGGACGCAGCAAGCCAGCGCGAGTTGGCGGCAGAGGTCGGCATCCAAGGAGCGACGCTGACCCATCACCTCAACGCGATGGAGGACGACGGACTGCTCACCCGCCGACGCGATCCGGCCAACCGTCGCGTCCACCTCGTCGAGCTGACCAAGGCGGGCGAGGCGATGTTCGACCGGTTGCGTACCGTCGCCGTCGCCCACGACCGCCGGCTGCGCGCGGGACTTCACGACAACGAGATCGAGGTCGTCCGCGGGGTGCTCTCCCGGATGCTGACCAACCTCGGCGAACACGTCGAACCGGCGACCAAGGCCTGACCGGGCCAGGGCTCGCGGCACGCGAGCCGCGCTCCGCAGCGGGGAATCAACACACAGTCAGCACGTGTTCGGCAACGAGTCAACGACCGGCTCCGGCCGAGTCGATCCTGACGTCGAGGTACCACGGTCGCCTGCCGGGCGCTACTCTCCAGACCAACACGTGCGTGTACGTTGTCCGCTCCACCTCTCATCGGGGCGCTCGCCGGGCAGCCCGACTCGTGCCGAAAGCAACGGTGTCAGATGTCAGTTAAGCGGCTCGACAGTCCGCTGTCGGAGGTCCGTTTCCTCACGGTTGCCGAAGTGGCCGCCCTCATGCGCGTGTCCAAGATGACGGTCTATCGGCTCGTGCACGCCGGCGAACTCTCAGCCGTCAGGGTCGGGCGCTCGTTCAGAGTTCCCGAGACCGCGGTGCATGCCTACCTCAACGACGCCTTCACTGATACGGCCTGATCCGGGCGACTGTCGGGCCGCGCCGGGGGTGCCGTTACCCTGTTGGCAATAGGCATCTTTGCACTACCCCCCACCATTCTCGATCGAGGGACACGCATGGGCAGCGTCATCAAGAAGCGTCGGAAGCGGATGGCGAAGAAGAAGCATCGCAAGCTGCTGAAGAAGACGCGAGTCCAGCGCCGCAACAAGAAGTAGCCAGTCGAGGGACCGACGCGATGGCCGCACCCGCTCGCACCATCCTGGTCACCGGGGTCAGCCGCGATCTCGGCAGCCGACTGGCGGCGTCGCTGGCCGAACGCAGCAGCGTCAGGCGTGTCATCGGCGTCGATGCCGTCGCGCCGACCGGCGCCGCACTGAAGACTCTGGGCCGGGCCGAATTCGTCCGGGCAGACATCCGGCACCCCCGCATCGCCGCACTGATGTCATCGGCCGGGGTGGACACGATCGTGCATCTCAACGTCTCGGCAACACCGGGCCTCTCCGGCGGCCGGTCGTCGATGAAAGAGATGAACGTCCTCGGCACCATGCAACTGCTGGCGGCGGCCCAGCAGACCGAGGGGCTGCGGCGACTCGTGCTCAAGTCGACGACCGCGGTGTACGGATCGTCCAAGCGTGACCCCGCACTGTTCACTGAGGACACCGAGCCCACCGCGACGCCGCGATCCGGATACGGCAAGGACGCGGTCGAGATCGAGGGCTACGTCCGCGCGTTCGGCCGGCGGCGGCCCGATGTCGCCGTCACCGTCCTGCGCTTCGCCAACTTCATCGGGCCGCGGACGACCAGCCCGATGGTCAGCTATCTGTCACTGCCTGTGGTCCCGACGATCCTCGGTTTCGACCCTCGCCTGCAGTTCGTCCACGAGGACGACTCGCTCGAGGTGCTGCGAATGTCCGTGAGGGGGAACCGCAGCGGGGTGTTCAACGTCGCAGGTGACGGGATTCTCCTGCTGTCACAGGCGATCCGGCGCTCCGGCCGGGTCCCGGTGCCGGTCCCGCCGCCGGTGATCTCGGTGCTTGCCCGCTTCGCCCGCAGCACGGGCCTCGTCGACTTCTCCCCCGAGCAGATGGCCTTCCTCAACTTCGGCCGCGTCGTGGACACCTCCCGCCTGCAGAACGAGTTCGGCTACCGCCCGCGCCACACCACCGCGTCGGCGTTCGCCGACTTCGCCAGCCGGTTGAGCGCTCCGCTGCCCGCGGAGCGGGTCGAACACGCGGAGCGGTTACTGCTGGACCGAATGGCCGGCCTGGTGGGTCATGGCTGAGAACGCGCGGGTCATCCCGCTGCGACCCGACATCGACCCTCCCCAACCGGAGCCGGTTGCCGAGTCGGGCACTCGCGAACGCCAGTTTGCCGACGTGCTCGACTTCCTGCGCCGGCGCATCACCGGGGACTACGTGGTCGACGAGTTCGGTTTCGACGCCGAGCTGAACGACCAGGTGCTGATGGCACCGTTGCGGCTGCTCTATGACAAGTGGTTCCGCGTCGAGGTCAGCGGCTTGTCCCACGTCCCCCACAGTGGTCCGGTCCTGATCGTGGCCAACCACTCGGGGACCATCGCCATGGACGCATTGATGACCCAGCTGGCTCTGCTCGATCACCACCCGGCCGGGCGCCACCTGCGGATGCTCGGTGCCAACATGGTCTTCGCCACCCCGGGTCTCGGGCAGCTGGCGCGCAAGACCGGCACGACGCTTGCCTGTACGCCCGATGCGGAGCGCCTGCTGTCAGCCGGGCACGTGGTCGGGGTGTGGCCGGAGGGCTTCAAGGGCATCGGCAAGCCGTTCTCCGAGCGCTACCACCTGCAGCGCTTCGGCCGAGGTGGCTTCGTCTCCGCCGCCCTGCGTACGGGCGCGCCGATCGTGCCCTGCACGATCGTGGGCGCGGAGGAGATCTATCCGATGCTGGGCAACATCAAGGTCCTGGCCAGGATGCTCCGCCTGCCGTATTTCCCGATCACCGCGACCTTCCCCTGGCTGGGCGCGCTGGGGCTGCTCCCACTGCCATCGAAGTGGCTGATTGAGTTCGGCGAGCCCATCGAGACCGGCGGGATGGGCGCGGCGGCGGCCGAGGACCCCATGCTGATGTTCAATTTGACCGACCAGATACGCGCGACGATCCAGCAGACGTTGTACCACCTGCTGCAGCGCCGAGGCTCTGCCTTCTTCTGACCGACACTGTCGCTCGCGGGTCGCGCCTATCGCCGGCGGCGCCGCGACAGTGCCGCCAGCACCGCTCCGCTGAACGCGCCGGCACCGAGTGCCGTACGAAGGGTGTATTTCATCGCCTTGCGGCCGGTCCGGAAGTCGTGCACCGCCCACCCGCGCTCCCGGGCCACCCGGCGCAACTCCGCGTCGGGATTGATGGCAACGGCGGTCCCCACCAGGGACAGCATGGGCATGTCGTTGCTGGAGTCGCTGTAGGCCGTACACCGGGACAGGTCCAGGCCCTCGCGCCGGGCGAGCGCGTGCACGGCTTCGGCCTTGGCCGGCCCGTGCAGCAGATCGCCGACCAGGCGTCCGGTGTAGCAGCCGTCCTGGATCTCGGAAACGGTGCCGAGGGCGCCGGTCAGGCCCAGCCGGCGGGCCAGCAGTTCAGCCAGTTCAACCGGCGTCGCCGTAACCAGCCAGACCCGCTCCCCGGCGGAGAGATGCTCCTGAGCCAGGGCCAGCGTGCCGGCCCAGATGCGCTCGGCCATCGCGTCGTCGTAGATCTCCTCGCCGTAGCCGACGATCTTGTCGACCCGGTGGCCGGCCGCGAACGCCAGCGCCGTCTCGCGGGCGTGCGCCATTCCCGAATGCGACTCGTTGCCCGCTACGCGGAACTTCACCTGTTGCCAGGCGAACGACGCCAGGTCACGGGAGGTGAAGAACTTGCGGGCGGCCAAGCCCTTGGCGAAATGAAAGATCGAGGCGCCCATCATCATCGTGTTGTCGACGTCGAAGAATGCCGCCGCGTCGGATGCGATGGGAACGCCCTCGGCGGCGCGTACCTCGGCCGCTGCGGCTGATGCGGCACCGGCCAGCACCGCGCGCACGTCGTCATTTTCGCTGGACGTTCGGCCCAGGCGAGGCAGCCGCAGGTGGGGACTCACTGAACCCAGCGTATCGGCGCGCCGGGCCTCAGTTGGTGCCGGGAACCGGCGGGAGGGTCGGGACCAGGCTGGGCAGCGGCACCGGCGCCAAGGAGGGCAACGGGAGCGGCAGCGGAAGACCGCTCGGAGCCGGCGGGGCACTGGCGTTGCTGCCGAGTCCGCCGACGATGCTGCCCACGATCCCCGAAACGGCTCCCGGGCGCCCAGTCCCGGCGTCGGCGTCTGAGGAGCGTCGATGCCCACCCCGGCCGAGCCGCCGTTGCCGCCTGTTCCCGGTGCGGCACCGGGCAGTCCCTGGCCGCCGGTGGAACCACCCGGGGTCGAGCCGTCGAGGCCGGGACCCTGCAGGGAGCCGCCGGGAGCGACGACGATCGGCTCGGCGCATCCCGCAGGCCGGGGGCCGAGGTCATCTGCCGGGGCCGCATTCGTCGCGCAGACGAGCGTGGCCCGAAGTGCCCGGGATCGGGCCTGCAGGCGCTCGACCAACGCGAGTGATTCGACCGCACGGACCCGAGCGGGGCCTTCGGGCAGGCTGGACACCAGCGACGCCAGACCGCTGCGCTGGCGCACCACGAACCGGTCGATGTCGTCGAGCGGCGCCCGATCCTGGCTCTTTGCCGCGACACCGGTCAGCAGTCGGGTTCCCAGCCGGGTGTCGGTGTCCATCGTCGACAGTGTCTCGATGACCCGGCGCTGGTCGAGCCTGGCCTCGCTTGCCTCCCGCAGGCGGGTACGTGCCTGAGTCAGGTAGCGCTCGCCGCGCGCGGTATCGCTTCCGGCCAGCCGGAGTTGGGCCGCCTCTGTGGCGCGCTTGACGCCATAGAGCGGGTCACCGACGACGCTGCCCATGCTCGCGGCACCCACCCCGGCCATGGACATCACACCGGCCACCGCGACCCCCGCCAGCACCAGGCGCCGGCGCGGTCGCGCGCGCTCGGTGGGTGTTCGGGTCCCGGCGCCACCAGTGCCCGTCGGTGCCTGAACAGCCGCCATGGCCAGCATCCGGGTGCGGAGCGCGGCCCGGAACTCCGGGTCGATATCACCGTCGATCGGAGCCCGCTGCAGGGTGCGGGCGAGGCCGGCCAGCGCGGCGATCTCACCCGCCGGTTCGGCCTGCGGGTTGTCGAGCACCGCTGCGAAACGCGACGCCCGTCGACGTTCCCCCACTGCGATCACGCCAGCCACCTCGTCGAAGCCCGGGCCCCCGAAGCCCGAGTCAGCTTGCCTAACGCAACGGCAGCGCTGTCGGTTACGGCCCTCATCGGACGAATCCGTCCGGCAGAAGCCGCCCGAGGGTACGAACGGCGCGATACTGCAACGCTTTGACCGCGCCTTCGTTCTTGCCCATCGCCTGTGCGGTCTCACTCACCGAAAAGCCCTGCAGGAAGCGAAGAACGATGCACTCCTGCTGTTCGGCGTTGAGCTCCTTGACGGCATCGATGAGCGTCGCGCTGCTCATCGCGTCGAGCACCGCGTCCTCGGGTCCGTCCTCGGCGCGGTCGGCATCGACCATGTCCGCGGTGCTGATCTCGAGCCGGTAGCGGGCGGACTTGTAGTGATCGGCGATCAGGTTGCGCGCGATCGTGATCAGCCAGGCACCGAAATCGCGACCCTGCCAGCTCACGCTCGTGATGCGGCGCAGGGCGCGTACGAACGTCTCGCTGGTCAGGTCTTCGGCCTGGGTACGCGTGCCGGCCCGGAAGTGCACGTAGCGGAAGACCGTGTCGACGTACATGTCGTAGAGCTCGGCGAATGCGTCCGGATCACCGGCCTGGGCTCGGGAGACGACGGCCCATACGGCCCCCGGCTCACCGTGATCGACATCGTCGGGGAGTTGCGGCGGGGCGGCCAGTCCGGAGCCCGCGCTCGTCGATCCGTTGGCGCCGCTCGGCCGGTCCTGCTGCGTCGTCTCGGCCCGCATCAGCTGGTGGATGGCATCGAGCAGCGCGGAGATGCCCGGCCGGATGCCGAGCTGCTGCGGATGCCCGGCCGCCATGCCGAGTGCGGCCGCCGTCATGTCGCCGGGGACAGCGGCAGACGAGATCGAGGGGTACAGGACACGGCCGACTCCCGAGGTGACTCAACACGAGGGAAAGTTGAGTCGTACCCGAGGATCGTAGTCGTTCAACCATTTCGCGGCGGTTCGCCGGCGCTATGTCACACTTCCCGAGGCGGCCCGAGCCGGGACAACAGTCGGAGGTCGACTGCACAGTGGCACACAATCTCGCCGATCTGGCGCGTGCTGCCGCGCGTGCTCGTCCCGATTCCCCCGCGCTGCTCTTCCGCGACGAGCAGGTGACCTGGGCAGAGCTCGACGCCCGCATCGATCGGGTGGCGGCCGGGTTGCTCGGTCTAGGGCTTTCCGCCGGTGACCGGGTCGGCCTGCAACTCACAAACACCCCGGAGTTCCCCGCCGCCTATTTCGGTGTCCTGCGGGCCGGCCTCGTCTGCGTCCCGCTCAACACCGGCTACACCGGTCGCGAACTCTCCAACCTGCTCGATGACGCGGGCGCGCGGGCGCTGGTCGCCACCGAGTCCGGCGCCTCGCTGGTGCAGGGGATCCGATCCGATCTGCCCGACCTCGAGCACATCATCGTCGGTGGTGGCGGACCTGCCCCGGCCGGCGCCAGGACCCTGGGTGACCTGGTCGCGGCCACGCCTGTGAGTGACGTTGCGGACGCACTCGAGGCGGGCGAGGCGCGGGGGGGTGAGGATCTGGCCCTGCTCATCTACACCAGCGGTACGAGCGGCACACCCAAGGGTGCGATGCTCACGCACCGGGCGCTGCTGGCCAATCTCGATCAGGTGTCGAGCATCGAACCTCCGGTGCTGCGCCGCGACGACGTCGTCCTGCTGGTACTCCCGCTGTTCCACATCTACGGGCTGAACGCCGGGCTGGGCATGGTGGCACGGCATGGCGCGACCGGCGTACTCGCCGAGCGATTCGACGCGACGGGCACGCTCGAGCTCATCACTCGGCACCACGTCACCAACGTGGTTGGCGCCCCGCCGATGTATGTCGCCTGGGCGGGGCTGCCCGACCTGGCCAATACGTTCCCCAGCGTCCGGCTCGCCACCTCGGGGGCTGCGCCGCTGCCGGCCAGCGTGCTGTCCCGACTGCGCGACGAGGCAGGACTCGACATCTACGAGGGCTACGGACTGACCGAGACAGCGCCGGTGGTGACCAGCACGCTGTTGAGCGACCTGCCCAAGCCGAACTCGATCGGCCGGGCGATTCCCGGTGTCGAGGTCATGCTGGTGGACGAGGACGGTGACGAGGTCGAGGAGGACGACGCCGGGGAGCTCACCGTGCGTGGCAGCAACCTCTTCTCCGGCTACTGGCCCGACGGCGAGGGCGGCCCGGACGAGCAGGGATGGTTCGCCACGGGCGATGTCGGATATGCCGACGACGACGGCGACCTGCATCTGGTCGACCGTCGCAAGGAGTTGATCCTGGTCAGCGGGTTCAACGTCTATCCCCGGGAAGTCGAGGCGGTGCTGCTCGAACACCCCGGCATCGCGCAGGCGGCGGTGGTCGGCGTTCCCGACGAGCACACCGGCGAGGCCGTGCGCGCGGTGATCGTCGCCGAGCCTGGCGCCCAGGTCAGCCGGGACGACGTCACCGCCCACTGCGAGCAGTCGCTGGCACGTTTCAAGTGCCCGTCCGTCATCGACATCGTGGCCGAATTGCCGCGCAGCGCGACCGGCAAGGTGCTCAAGGGCGCGTTGCGGGGGATCTCCGCCGGCCCTGAGCGGGCTGATCCAGGCGGCCGGCCGTGACCGGCGCGGCGGCGGCGCGGCCCGCGGCCCGGGTCAGCGTGCTGTCCACCAGGGGCTGCCATCTGTGCGAGCAGGCGGCCGCCGTGGTGGCCCGGATCGCCACCGAGATGGGCGTGACCTGGGAATACCTCGACATCACCGACGACCCCGCCCTGATGGCGGACTACGCCGAGCAGGTGCCGGTCATCATGGTCGACGGCAGCCCGCTGGACTACTGGCGGGTGGACGAGGCAAGGCTCCGCTCGGCCCTGAGCGGCTAGCCCCGCTGGGCTCCGCGGGGGCTGGGTCGTGACTTTGTGCCAGCGTTCACAAGCGGCTACCGTGGCTAGCGGCCGTCGCCTTACCACATAGCGGCGGCGACCCCGTCGGGGGTGCGCCGGAGCGCAACCTCGTGTCTCGTCCGACCTGGAGCCGCCTTGACCGACCAGCCCGACGCCGCGCCCGAACGCCAGCGGGCTCGCGGCATTCCCGATGCCACCGTGGCTCGGCTGCCGGTCTATCTGCGTGCGCTGCACGCGCTGGCCGACCTCGAGCAGGCCACGGTGTCGTCGGAGGAACTCGCGACGTCGGCCGGTGTCAATCCGGCCAAGCTGCGCAAGGACCTGTCCCACCTGGGCTCCTACGGCACCCGCGGGGTGGGCTACGACGTCGCCGTGCTGGTGGATTCCATCTCACGGGCGCTCGGCCTGACCCAGCGCTGGCCGGTGGCGCTGGTCGGAGTGGGCAACCTCGGTCACGCGCTGGCCGGCTACGGCGGGTTCGCCTCGCGTGGGTTTCGGATCGCAGCCCTGCTCGACGCCGCACCGACCCGGGTCGGTGAGCGGATCCATGGCCTGACGGTGCAGGACATCGCCGAGCTTGCGGCGGTCGTCACGGAGCACTCGATCTCGATCGGGGTCATCGCGACGCCCGCATCGGCAGCCCAGGACGTGTGTGACCGGTTGGTCGCCGCGGGCGTCACGAGCATCCTGAACTTCGCTCCGTGCGTCCTCGCCGTTCCGGACGGCGTCGACGTACGCAAGGTCGACCTCTCGATCGAGTTGCAGATCCTGTCCTTCCACGAGCACCGCAAGGCCACCTTCACCGGCTTGCCGACCGGTGGCGGGGCCGACGAGGAGGAGTACAACGGGGCGGTGGGCACATGAGCCTGCTCGTTGTCGGCCTTTCGCACCGGACGACCGCAGTCGACCTGCTCGAGCGCGCGACGATCCCACCCGCCGGGATTGCCGGCGTCCTCTCCCAGCTCATGAGCAGCCAACACGTGACCGAGGCGCTCGTCCTGTCGACCTGCAACCGGGTGGAGTTCTACGCCGAGGTGGACAAGTTCCACGGCGGCGTCAACGACCTGTCGGACATGCTCGCCGCACGCGTCGGAACCGATGTGGTTGATCTCGGCGGCCATCTCTACGTGCACTACGAAGACGCTGCCGTGCAGCACCTGTTCACCGTGGCGGCCGGGCTGGACTCGATGGTCCTCGGCGAGTCCCAGGTTCTCGGCCAGTTGCGGTCGGCCTACGCGGCGGCGCAGGCGGCGGGTACGACCGGGCGCGCGCTGCATGACGTGACAC
>JBAVXU010000324.1:0-1657 GCA_049698415.1 Mycobacteriales bacterium | reverse complement strand
CCCTCTTCCTGGCCGCGGCCGAGGACGACGCTGCCGAGATGGCGGCCGTCGTCGCCGAGCACGGTCTGGTGCAGGTGATGCGCGACCTCCTGCGCGGCGCCGATCCGGGCTGGCTGGGCACCCAACTCGAGGTGTCGCGCCGGCTGCGCACCGATGCGGAGTTCCGCAGCAGGTGGGCCGCCCGGTCCGCGGCGATCGACAACGCCACTCAGGAGCGTCTCGAACGCCAGCGTGAGGCCGGAGTACTCCGTCTGGATGTCGACACCAAGACCCTGCAGCGATTCCTCGCCCTGGCCCTGGACGGGTTGGTCATGCACCTGGCCATGGGCATGCCGGCCGACGACCTCGAGCCGGTTCTCGACCTGGTGGAAGAGGCTGTTCGCCACTGACCCAGGATGGTCGCGACGTCGTGGTGACTGCCCAAGGAGGATCCGTGCCGGCAACCCCCGTCCCGCCGATCGATCCTGACTACGACGCGCACGACCCGCGCCAACGCGACGAACTGCACGCCGGAGGATGGCGTCTGCTGGCCGCGATCTCGGCCGGTGGGGTCATCGGCTCGCTGGCGAGGTACGGCATCGCCACGGCATTCCCCCATCCGGCCGACGGGATCGCGCTCGCGACGCTGGCCATCAACGTCTCCGGCTGCCTGCTCATCGGCATCCTGATGGTGTTCGTCACCGACCTCTGGCCGCTCGCCCGCTGGCTCCGGCCGCTGCTGGGCGTCGGCGTCCTGGGTGGCTACACGACCTTCTCCACCTACGTCGTGGACATCCAGCAGGCGGTCGCTGCCGGGGCTGCCGGAATGGCGCTGGGCTATCTGGCCGCCACCCTGATCGGTGCCCTGACCGCCGTCTGGCTGGGCACCGCTCTCGGTCGCCGGATCGTGGGCGCGATCCGACCAGCCGGTGCTTTGAGCGGTGTCGCCGAGGACGAGGCTCGGTGACGCTTCTCCTCGTCGCGCTGGGCGCGGCGCTCGGCGCTCCGTTGCGCTACCTGACCGACCGGGCCGTCCAGGCGCGGCACGACTCGTTGTTCCCGTGGGGAACCCTCACCGTCAACGTCATCGGGTCGCTGCTGCTGGGCTTCCTGATCGGGCTGCCGGCGGCGGCGACGGTCACCGCACTGGTCGGCACCGGCTTCTGCGGCGCACTGACGACGTATTCGACGTTCAGCTACGAGACGTTGCGCCTGGTCCAGGAGCGCGACCGGTGGTTCGCCACGGCCAACGTGCTGGCCAGCCTGCTGGCGGGTCTCGGCGCAGGATTCTGCGGCTTCGCGATCGCCTCCGCAGTTGGCGGCTGAGCAGTTGGCGGCTGAGCAGTCAGCGGCTGAGCAGTCACCGGTCGAGCAGTCACCGGTCGAGCCGTCACCGCTAATACGCTGGCCCGATGCCCCGCCCCAGCAGCGCGGACCTTGCCGCGGCGCGCGACCGGACGATCCCCGACGTCGTCGCGAGCAATCTGTCGGTGCTCTTCTGCGGGATCAACCCGGGGCTGTGGTCCGGGGCACTCGGACAACACTTCGCAAGGCCCGGCAACCGGTTCTGGCCCGCGCTGCACCGGGCCGGGTTCACCCCGAGACAACTCCTGCCCGCCGAGCAGGACGAGTTGCTGTCGTACGGGCTGGGCGTGACCAATCTCGTGCCGCGGACCAC
>JBAVXU010000323.1:0-1550 GCA_049698415.1 Mycobacteriales bacterium | reverse complement strand
GTCGAAGCCGCCTCGCGCGACGGCCGGCGCACGGTGGACGCCGCTGACCTGTATCTCGGCCCGCTCGAGACCTCGCTGCGACCCGGCGAGCTGATCACATCGGCGTGGTTCCCGAGCCTTGCCGAGGGCACCCGGTCCGGCTTCGTCGAGGTGAGCCGCCGCCACGGCGACTACGCCGTCTGCGGCGTCGCCGTGGCGATCGACTGCGATCCCGACGGCGTGATCGTCGGGGCCAGGGCGGCGTACATCAGCGTCTCGGACACCCCTGTCGTCCTCGACCTCAGCGAGGCGACCGTGGGGCGATTCGCCGACGTGGCGGACTTCGCCGATGCCGGACGCCTCGCGGCCGCCGGTGTCCACCCCGACGGCGACATCCACGCCAGCGCCGAATACCGGCGGCATCTCGCCGACGTCCTGACCGTGCGTGCGCTGCGGCAGGCTGCGGCATGACCGAACCCACCCTCGATGTCGTGCTCGTCGTCAACGGCATCCAACGCACTGCAGCCGTACCGGCCCGCCGGCTGCTGTCTGACTTCCTGCGCCACGACCTCGGACTGACCGGGACGCACGTCGGATGCGAGCACGGGGTGTGCGGATGCTGCACGGTGCTGCTCGACGGGGAGCCGATCCGAGCCTGCCTCGTCTTCGCGGTATCGCTGCAGGGCCGATCGGTCACCACCGTCGAAGGCCTGGCCGGCCCGGACGAGCAGATGAGCCCGGTGCAGCAGGCCTTCGGCGAGTGCCACGCCCTGCAGTGCGGGTTCTGCACGCCCGGGTTCCTGACCACGGTCACCGCCTTCCTGGCCGACAACCCCGAACCGACGCATGCCGAAGCGGTGGAGGCGATCTCCGGCAACCTGTGCCGCTGCACCGGCTACCAGAACATCGTCAAGGCCACTCTCCGGGCCGCCGAACTGCAGCGGGGCAGCCCACAGCAGCGGGCGGACCGATGACGACCCGGATGTTCGGTGCGCCCGTGCAGCGGACCGAGGACCCGCGGCTGCTGGCCGGCCGCGGCGCCTACCTCGACGATCTCGGTTCCGGTGCCCTTGCCGCAGCTTTCGTCCGCAGCCCGCACGCGCACGCCCGCATCGTCGACATCGACGTGTCCGGCGCCCTCGACGTCGAGGGTCTGGTGGCGATCTACACCTACGAGGACCTGCCCGCTCGGCTGGCCGCGCCGCTGCCGGTGCTGATCCCACATCCGGCGTTGCGGCAGCCACGTACCGGTCATGCGTTGGCCCACACAGAGGTCAACCACGTCGGCGAGGCGGTGGTGATGGTGGTCGCCCGCGACCGCTACCTCGCCGAGGATGCCGCCGAGCAGGTCCACGTCAGCTACGACGTGCTGCCGCCGGTGATCGGCATCCCGGCGGCGCAGCAGGCCCAGCACCTGGTGCACGACGACGTTCCGGGCAACGTCGCGGCCACCATGCTGCAGGAGGTCGGCGACGCCCGGGCGGCCATCTCGTCGGCACCGCACCGCGTCGAGCTCGACCTCAGTGTGGAGCGAAGTGCGTCCACCCCGCTCGAGGGACGCGGGGTGTACG
>JBAVXU010000322.1:0-10787 GCA_049698415.1 Mycobacteriales bacterium | reverse complement strand
GGGGTGACCGGAATGAATAAGACATGGGGCTGACAACGATCGCCGCTGACGTGGTTTCCAGTTAGTGGCCGATGAGGCTGGCGCTCCCTTCGGGGACGTCAGCCTTGTCATTTCCTGACCCGCGTGGATTCCCTGTTCAGGAGTTCTGTTTTTGGCCGATGTATGGGACAGTATTACTCGGCGTGGTTGGGGGGTTTACAGCGCGTGAGGGACAGCCCTGTCCGTCTTCGGCTGCTGGTCGCGGTCGCGATGATCTGCGCTGCGCTCGTGGTGGTACTCGCGAGCGTCGCTATCGCTGGTCAATCAGATCCGGCATGGTGGCGCGTCGCCCTGGCAGCCTCCGTTCTCGTGCTCAGTCAGCTTGCCGCCCTTCGAGTGCGGCTTCGTGGCCAGATGGTGGTATTCGTCTGGGGCGAGGGCGCGCTGCTGCTCGGCCTGGTGCTGCTTCCCGCTGCCTGGCAGGTGCTGATCACGGCCTGCTGCATGACTTTTCTCGCGCTGATGCCGAGCCGAGTGCCGATCAAGGCGCTCTACAACGCGGCGAGCGCCACGATCGCGACCGGGGCGGCAGCCGCGGTGGCCAGTCTGTTCTTCGACGAAGGCCGCGTCTCGGGAATGTCCTGGCAACTGGTCGTGGGATTGACAGTGGCCGGATTGGTGTTCACGGCGGTCACCGGTGCCAGCGCGTCGGCCGCTGTCGCTCTCGCCCAAGCTGAGCACTTCCTCGCCACCTTGCGCGTCGGGCTCGGGCTGGAACTGCTCACCGGCTTCGGCAACGTCGGCGCCGCGCTGATGGTTGTTGCCTTGGCTGGGTTCGACCCCTGGCTGCTGGCCACGGTGCCGATGCTCGTGTTCGTCCTGCAGATCGCCTACCACAGCCGGTTGCGCGGCCAGCAGGAACGCGAGACCTGGACCCGCCTGGAGAACACCACACGCTCGTTCACCCAGTTGGTTCCCGCGGCGGTCGCGCAGGCGGCCATCGAGGGCATCATCGCGATGTTCCAGGCCGATCGCGTGGACGTGCTGTTCGTCCGGTCGGACGGATCGGAGACACGGTTCGACGGTGAGCGTGCCGGGCTCGAACCACCTGCTGACACCGAACCCGACGGAGAGTCCCAGATCGTCGTGCCGCTCGGGCCCGCGGACGAGGCACTCGGCAGCCTCACGCTCAACTTCAGCCAGCATGTGACTCTCAACGGGCGGGAGCGCCACGCGCTCGCGACGCTGGCGACCGCTCTGGGCGTCGCCCTGGCCAACGCCGACCACTACCAGGTGACCCGAGATTTCGCCGACGCCAAGGCGATCCAGGCGCTGACCGATCCGGTGACCGGTCTCGGCAACCGATTGCGACTGGTCGAAGCCGGCTCGACGCAGTTGGCCGATGCCGCTGCCAGGGGAGCCGGTCAAGCCCTGCTGCTGGTGAACCTCGACCACTTCAAGGACGTCAACGACACGTTGGGCCGTGACACCGGAGACCGACTGCTGATCGAGATCGCCAGCCGGCTTTCCGCCATCCTCGTCGAGGGTGAGCTCGTCGTCCGGCTGGGGACCCACGAGTTCGCGATCCTTGCTGAGACCAGCAACGACCGGCCGTTGACGATTTGCGTCGAGGTCATCGAGAGCCTCGACCAGCCGATGATTCTGGACGGGCTTAACATCAGTGCGCCGGCCAGCATCGGCATCGCCTGCTTCCCCGAAGACGCGCTGAGCGTTCGCGACCTGCTTCGGATGGCGGATGCCGCGTGCAGGCGGGCCGGGAGTGCCAGCGGAAGGTACGCGAGGTACGACGCCGATCGCGACCAGCCGCATGCCGATCGCCTGCTCATTCTCGAGGAGTGCCGGACCGGGCTGGACAACGCGGAATTCGTCCTGCATTACCAGCCCAAGGTTGACCTCGCTACCCGCGAGATCCGCGGAGTCGAAGCGCTGGTCCGGTGGCAGCATCCGACCCGAGGATTGCTGCAGCCGTTTGCGTTCATGCCCGCAGTCGAGCGCTCTGCGCTTGTGCATGAGTTCACCAGCCATGTTCTCGACCTCGCGTTCGCCGACTGCGCCCGCTGGCTCGACCAGGATCAGGACTACACCCTGTCGGTGAACCTGTCGGCTCGGAACCTGCTCGACCTCAGCCTTCCGGACGACGTGCGGCGGCTGCTCAACCATCACCGGTTGCCCCCGCACCAGCTGGTACTCGAAGTGACCGAGACCGCGATGATGAGCGATCTGGACACGGTCGACACGGTGCTGGCCAGACTTCGAGACATCGGCGTGCAGCTCTCGCTCGACGACTTCGGAACCGGCTACTCCTCGCTGTCCGTTCTCTCGCGAGTGGCCGTCGACGAGGTCAAGATCGACCTCTCCTTCGTCTCCCGCATGCTGACCTCGCCCCGGGATGCCGTCGTCGTCCGCGGCACACTGAGCCTGGCCAACGGCCTGGGGCTGGACGTCGTGGCCGAGGGTGTGGAGATCGAGGCCCAGCACGAACGCCTGCTCGAACTCGGTTGCCAGAGTGCGCAGGGCTACTACTACTGCCCGCCGATCCCCGTCCGGGAGCTGTACCTGCTCCCGCGTTGCCTGCCATCGACGTCGGCGATCCACGCGCTGCCGCCCCCGCGGGCGCAACCGACGCCGTTCCGACTCCCCGCATAGGGGCCGTCACCGCCCGCTGAACGCTCCGGCCATCATGCGTCGATCTCGCCGGCCAGATAGCGCTGCACCGTCGGGGCGATCGCGGCGACGACCGTGTCCGGCGCGGCGGAGGCCAGTGGCTCGATGCGGATGACGTACCGGACCATCGCCAGGCCGACCAGCTGCGAACCGACCAGCGCGGCACGCAGTTGCGGTTGCGGCTTGTCGACCGTAGCCGCGACCCGGCCGAGAACCTCGCGCGTGACGAACTCCCGCAGCAGGGCGGCGGACTCCTCGTGGCTCACGGCACCACGGATCAGCGCCATGAACGGGCTAGCCGTTCCGCCGTCCTCCCACAGGGAGATGAAGAACCGCACGAGCCGCTCGCCGAGGCCGTCGACTCCGGAGGCGAGCAGCGCCGGCAGCACGCTGCTCGGGTCGACGGGGAACTGCATCGCTGCACTGAACAGCCCGTGCTTGCTGTCGAAGTAGTGGTGGACCAGGGCCGGGTCGACGCCAGCCGCTGCGGCGATGCCACGAAGGGTCGCCCCGTCGTAGCCGGTGTGGCCGAAGGCCTGCCGCGCCGCATCGAGGATCGCCGTCCGGGTGTCGGGATCTCCCGGCCGGCGGCCGGTGCGTGCCACTAGGAGGTACGCCGGCGCAGCGTCGCAGCCCCGAGGGTGAGGGCCACCACCATGCAGCCGCCGATGACGGCCAGGTCAGTGCCCAGCGCCGGAGAGAAGTCGCTTTCCATGCTGAGGCGTCGGAGACCGTCGACCGCGTACGACAGCGGCAGCACGTCGCTGATCCAGCGAAGCAGGTCGAGCATGCTGTCGCGCGGGGTGAGCAGGCCGCACAGCAGGAACTGCGGCAGCACGACAGCAGGCAGGAACTGCACCGCCTGGAACTCCGTGGCGGCGAAGGCACTGACCAGCAGTCCGATGGACATGCCGAGCAGGGCATTGGCGACGGCCATGACGACGACGAGCGGCAGGCCGCCGGGCACGTCGAGACTGAGCCAGGTGAAGGCGATTGTCGTCGCGACGGCGACCTGGACCAGCGCTGCGACGGTGAACGCGATGGCGTAGCCGAGGAGCAGGTCGAGCTTGGCCATCGGTGTGGTGAGCAATCGCTCCAGGGTGCCGGACGTGCGTTCGCGCAACATGGCAACAGACGTGACCAGGAACATCGTCACGAACGGAAAGACCCCCAGCAGCGGCAGGCCGATCCGGTTGAAGGTCGCGGGGGAGCCGTCGAAGACGTATCTCAACAACACCATCAACAGCGACGGCACGATGATCAGCAGCGCGATCGTGCGGCGGTCGGTCCGCAACTGGCGCAGCACGCGAGCCGCGGTCGCGAGGGTGATCCGGGGGTTCATGCCAGTGCCTCCGCTTTCTCTGCGAGGAGCAGGAATGCCTGCTCGAGGTCGTCCGTGCCGGTGCGGGTGCGCAACGCGGCGGGTGTGTCATCGGCGACCAGCCGGCCCTCTCGCAGCAGCAGCAGCCGGTCACATCGGGCGGCTTCGTCCATGACGTGGCTGGACACGACGATGGTCACGCCCGTGGCGGCAAGCCGGTGGAACAGCTGCCACAGGTCCCGCCGGAGCACCGGGTCGAGACCGACCGTGGGTTCGTCGAGCACCAGCACAGCGGGCGATCCGACGAGCGCGCAGGCGAGGGAGACACGCGCCCGCTCGCCACCCGAGAGCTTTGCCACCAGGTCGCCGGTCCGATCGGCGAGCCCGACATCACTCAGGGCGGCGGCGGCGGCTTCCTTCGACACCCCGGCGACTGTGGCGAAGTAGCTCAGGTTGTCGCCGATGGACAGGTCGGAGTAGACGGAGGGAGCCTGCGTGAGGTAGCCGACCCGGTGCCTGAGGTCCTTCGAGCCCGCCGGCCGGCCCAGGACGGTCACGGTTCCGCTGCCGACGACCTGTACGCCCACCAGGCAGCGCAGCAAGGTGGTCTTGCCACTGCCGCTCGGGCCGAGCAATCCGGTCACCTGTCCGGCCGGGATCTCGAAGCTCAGATCGCGCAGGACCCGCCGCTTGCCGCGGTCGACGACCAGCCCCGAGACCTGGATTCCCTGCTGATCCATGGCACCTCCAGAATTCATCATCGGATGAAGTCAACGCTAGATGAAATACCTGCGGGAGGTCAAGCCCGTGCACGGACGGAAACTCGGCACAATGGGTCGCATGCCACTCGACCCCGACATCGCCGCTCGGCTCAAGCGTGACGAACACGGCCTGTTCCCGGCCGTCGCGCAGCAGCACGACACCGGCGAGGTGCTGATGGTGGGTTGGATGGACGACGAGGCGCTGCACCGCACGCTCACCACGGGACGGTGCACGTACTGGAGCCGCAGCCGGCGGGAGTACTGGGTCAAGGGCGACACCTCCGGCCACGTGCAGTGGGTGCGCTCAGTGTCCCTGGACTGCGACGCGGATACCGTGCTGGTCAAGGTGAGCCAGATCGGCTCGGCATGCCACAGCGGGGACCGCACCTGCTTCGACGCCGGCCGGCTCGAGGCCGTCGTCGCCGAGCAGGCGGGATGACCGACGGCGCGGTGCGCCCGTCGCGGAAGGACTTCGCCGGGCTGCTCAGCCAGCAGCCGGTCGTGGCGGTCACTCGGCGACTGCTCGCCGACGGGGAGACGCCGGTCGGGGTCTATCGCAAGCTCGCGGGCGGACCCGGGTCGTTCCTGCTGGAGTCCGCCGAGCACGGCGGCGTGTGGTCGCGGTACTCCTTCATCGGGGTGCGCTGCCCCGCGACCCTGACCTCCCGCGACGGGCGGGCGGTGTGGCTGGGCGCTCGTCCCTTCCCGGAGCAGGAGCGTGACGGCGACCCGTTGGTGACCCTGCGAGACACGCTGGAGCGGCTGCGCTCACCGCGCCAGCCCGGATTGCCGCCGCTGACCGGTGGCCTGGTCGGCTACGTCGGCTACGACGCCGTACGCCGTCTCGAACGGCTGCCCTCGCTGGCCACCGACGACCTCCAGCTGCCCGAGCTCGCGATGATGCTGGTCAGCGATCTCGCGGTCCTCGACCACGCCGACGGCTCGGTGCTGCTGGTGGCCAATGTCGTGGGCGACCGGGGCGAACCCGAGCGGCAGTACGACGCGGCAGTCGCCCGGCTCGACGCCATGACGACCGCGCTGGCCGAGCCGACGCCACCATCGGCGTCCACAGTGGACGTAACCGTCCCGGACTTCGTCTCGTGCACCGAGCCCGCCGCCTACCAGGCTGCGGTGGTCATGGCCAAGGATCAGATCAAGGCGGGCGAGGCATTCCAGATCGTGGTCTCGCAGCGATTCCAGATGAAGACCGATTCCGACCCGCTGAGCGTCTATCGCGTTCTGCGGGCAGGCAATCCGAGCCCGTACATGTACCTCCTGCGGTTCCCGGACGGCACCGATGTGGTCGGCTCATCACCGGAGGCGCACGTCAAGGTGCAGGCAGGGCAGGCGTTCATGCACCCCATCGCCGGATCGCGCCCGCGCGGGGCCACCCCCGAGGACGATGCGCGGCTGGCGGCCGAGTTGCTGGCCGACCCCAAGGAGCGCAGCGAGCACGTCATGCTCGTCGACCTGGCCCGCAACGACCTCGGCCGGGTCTGCCGCGCGGGCAGCGTCGAGGTCGTGGAGTTCATGCAGGTCGAGAGATACAGCCACATCATGCACATCGTCTCCACGGTCACCGGCCAGCTCTCGCCGGGCGTGACCGCCTACGACGCTCTGGCGGCGAGCTTCCCGGCCGGGACGCTCTCCGGCGCACCCAAGCCGCGCGCGATGGAGATCATCGAGGAGCTGGAGCCGACCCGCCGAGGGCTGTACGGCGGGGTGGTCGGATACTTCGACGTCGCTGGCGACCTTGATTCCGCGATCGCGATCAGGACCGCGGTGATGCGCGACGGCATGGCGTACGTCCAGGCCGGCGCCGGAATCGTCGCCGACAGTGATCCCGCCACCGAGCACGAGGAGTGCCTCAACAAGGCGCGTGCGGTGCTGCACGCCATCGCTGCGGCCGAGACGCTCCGCCTCGTCTGATGCGGGCATCGAGATGACCGGGCGGCGCGGGCTCGCCGTCGCCTGCATGCTCACCTGTGCCGGGGCGGTCCTGGCCCTGCTGGCGGGCGCCGCTGCTCATGGCAGCGAGCGGGTCGCGGCTGGTAAGGCGCTCGGGTTGGTTGCGCTCGCCGGCGTCGTCGCGCTGCTGGCCGCGCGCGGCTGGTCCCGGGTGGCGGTGGGCATCGTGCTGGCGACGGCCGGGATCGTGCTCGTGGCCGCGCCGGTGATCCGGGTGAGTGGTGGGGCCGGACTGCTGTGGCCGCTCGTCACCGTTGTCGGCGGTCTACTCGTCCTCACTGCCGGCGCCCTCACACTCGCTCGAGGCCGTCGCTGGCCGGCTCTCGGATCTCGCTACGACGCCCCTGCGGCGCGGACCCCCGGTCCGGCCGACGCATGGGCAGCACTGGATCGCGGTGAGGATCCGACCGAGCGCTGAGCGAGGGTGAGCGCTCGAAACGCCGCTCGAACACTCCTCGAACACGGCGCGAACCTCCGTCGCTGCGGCCTGTTTCATCCTGGCCGCCGTACCGTTGACGCACTGTCGAGGGATGGGTCGCGATGAGTCAGGACGGCAAGGGCTTGGTCCTCGTGATCGAGGACGAGCGGGCGATCGCCGACCTCGAGCGGCTGTACCTGTCACGCGAGGGATTCGGCGTGCACGTGGAGTCCGACGGCAAGGCCGGACTGGCGGCCGCCCGGCGCCTGCACCCGGTGGCGATCCTGCTCGACGTCGGCCTCCCCAGCATGGACGGCACGCAGGTCTGCCAGGAGTTGCGGCGCGACGGTGACTGGACTCCGGTGCTGTTCGTCACCGCTCGCGACGACGAGGTCGACCGGGTGCTCGGCCTGGAGTTCGGAGCCGATGACTACATCACCAAGCCGTTCTCACCGCGCGAACTCGTCGCCCGGGTCAAGACCGTGCTCCGCCGTGGCACCGGTTCTCCCGCCGATCAGCAGGTCCTCACCGTGGGCGAGGTGAGGCTGGACCCCACCCGGCGTCGTGCCTGGGCCGACGGCACGGAGATCGGCCTGACCACGACCGAGTTCGACCTCCTGGCCCACCTGATGCGCAGCCCCGGCCGGGTCTTCGAGCGCGATCACCTGCTGTCAGCGGTCTGGGGCTACGCCGCGGCCGCCGGCACCCGCACCGTCGACGTGCACATCGCCCAACTGCGCGGCAAGCTGGGAGCGCACAGTCCTATTAGGACGGTGCGCGGGGTGGGCTACTCCGTCGAGGTGCCGTGACCCGTCACACCCTCGCGTCGCGAATCGCCCTGGTGACTACAGCGGTGGCCGCCGTCGCGGTGCTCATCGCCGGCGTGGTGTCCTACGGCCTGGTGCGTGGGGCGGCCGATGCCGAGGCGCAGCATGCACTCGCCCGGCAGGCCGACGTCATCGCCAGTACGCAGGACAGCAGCCCGCTCGGACCCCGCAGAGCCGCAGTGCCGGCCCGGGTGGGCGAGCAACTGCGCCGGCAGGGGATCCAGTTCGTGGTGATCACGAGGTCCGGGCTGGTGTCCGGGCCTGACCCGGTGGCCCGCCGGGCGGCCGAGGGGCTCGGCACCGATCCGGGCGACCGGTCCTTCCGTACCCGCATCGACGGCGAGACCGTGCTGGTCGAGACGCGGGTGCTGCCCGGCGGCGGGACGGTCGTCCTGGCCCAGCCCAGGTCGCAGGCCACCGGCCTGGCCGGCCGAGTGCTGTGGCGAACGACGCTGGCCCTGCTGGCCGGGCTCGCGGTCGCCGTCATCGCCGGCCTGCTGCTCGCCCGACGGTTGGCCCAGCCACTCCAGCGCGCGGCAGCGGCAGCCCATGACATGGCCTGGGGGGGCCGCGACGTGCGTCTGGCCGCCGACGGCCCGGCGGAAGTGGCCGATGTGGCCGACTCGCTGAACCGGCTGGCCGGCGCGCTCGAACACAGCGAGGGCCGGCAGCGGGAGTTCCTGCTGTCGGTGTCGCACGAGCTGCGTACCCCACTCACCGCGGTGAAGGGTTTCGCCGAGTCACTGGCCGACGGGGTGACCACAGGTGCCGACGTCCGTCCCGCCGGCGCCACCATGCTGGCCGAGTCGGTCCGGCTCGAACGGCTGGTCGCCGACCTGCTCGACCTGGCCCGGCTGGGCGCGCAGGACTTTCGTATCGATGTCATCCATGTCGACCTCGGAGCCCTCGTGGCAGATGCAGCCGCCGTGTGGTCGGCCCGCTGCGCGGCCGAGGGGGTGCCGTTCTCGGCCGAGTTGCCGGCCGAGCCGCTGTGGGTGGCGACCGATCCCACCCGGGTGCGGCAGATCATCGATGGGCTCGCGGAGAACGCGCTGAGGGTGACGCCGGCCGGGCGGCCGATCATCCTTGCGGCGCGCGCGGAGGGGACCACTGCGGTCGCGGAGGTGCGCGACGGCGGGCCGGGGTTGACCGACGACGATCTGCGCGTCGCGTTCGACCGCTCCGTGCTTTACGAGCGTTATCGCGGCGTGCGTCGCGTCGGGACCGGTGTCGGACTGGCACTGGTGCACGGCCTCACCACCCGTCTCGGTGGTGCAGTGACCGCCGGACGGTGTGCCGAGGGTGGTTCGCGATTTGCGCTCCACCTGCCGCGTCTGGCGGACCCGTTGGCGAGGACGCCCGCCGCCGGTGGGTAGCATCCCCTGCGTCGAGAGACGGGGAGGATGTGCTCGTGAACGTGCTCGAAGAGCTGATCGTCGGCGTACGCGCCGACGTCGCTGAGCGCGAGGCACAACTACCTCTCGACGAGGTCAAGCGCCAGGCGGAGCAGACCCGTGCACCGCGCGATGCGTTCTCCGCTCTGTCTGCATCGGGCGTCAGTGTCATCGCCGAGGTCAAGCGACAGAGCCCGTCGCGAGGTCAGTTGGCGGAGATCCCCGACCCGGCCGCACTCGCCCGCGACTATGCGGCCGGCGGCGCGCAGGTCATCAGCGTCGTCACCGAGGGCCGACGGTTCGGCGGCTCGCTCGCCGACCTCGACGCGGTGCGCGCGGCCGTCGAAGTGCCGGTGTTGCGCAAGGATTTCATCGTCACCAGCTACCAGATCCACGAGGCGCGTGCCCACGGTGCCGACCTGTGCCTGCTGATCGTTGCCGCCCTCGAGCAGAACGTCTTGGTGGGGCTGCTGGAGCGGATCGAGTCACTCGGCATGACCGCACTGGTCGAAGTGCACGACATCGAAGAGGCCGATCGCGCACTCGAGGCCGGCGCCCGGCTCATCGGGGTCAATGCGCGCAACCTGCGCACCCTCGAGGTCGACCGCTCCATCTTCGAGCGGATCGCGCCAGGACTGCCCAGTTCGGTGCTCAAGGTTGCCGAGTCCGGCGTACGAGGCCCGCACGATCTGATCGCGTACGCCGCCGCCGGCGCTGACGCCGTCCTGGTGGGCGAGGGACTGGTCACCGATCGCAGCCCGCGGCAGGCGGTCGCCGATCTGGTCACCGCCGGGTCGCATCCCGCGACGCCTCACTCCGGACGATGACCGGGAGCGTCCCGGACCTCAGCGGTCACTTCGGCGCGTACGGCGGCCGCTTCGTCCCGGAAGCCTTGGTCGCGGCGCTGGACGAGCTCACGGCCGCCTACGACAAGGCGCGCAACGACGAGAGCTTCACGACCGAGTTGGACCGGCTGCTTCGCACCTACGTCGGCCGTCCGACACCGCTTACCGATGCCGGCCGGCTCGCGGCCGACTTCGGCGGCGGCCGGGTGCTGGTCAAGCGCGAGGACCTGGCACACACCGGCTCGCACAAGCTCAACAACGCGCTCGGCCAGACATTGCTCGCCAAGAGGATGGGCAAGAGCCGGATCATCGCCGAGACCGGCGCCGGCCAGCACGGCGTCGCGACTGCGACGGCGTGTGCCTACCTCGACATCGAGTGCGTCGTCTACATGGGCGAGGAGGACACCCAGCGGCAGGCGCTCAATGTGGCGCGGATACGGATGCTGGGCGCGACGGTCGTTTCGGTCCTGACCGGATCCCGTACTCTCAAGGACGCCATCAACGAGGCGATGCGCGACTGGGTCACCAACGTCGAGAGCACGCACTACGTCATCGGCTCGGTCATGGGCCCGCACCCGTTCCCGATGAT
>JBAVXU010000321.1:0-2223 GCA_049698415.1 Mycobacteriales bacterium | reverse complement strand
CCTCGGGGCCGCGGCGTACGCGATTCAGGCCGCTCGTGCTGCCGCGCCGGCCGGAGAGGGCGAGAGCGCAGGTCGACGCGAGTGCCAGTGGCAGCGTGACCAGCTCCCCAGAGCGATTCGCGAGGTCGTCCTAGAGGACCAGGATCTGCGGAACGAGATCTGCTGGTCAGTGTTCCACCGTTGAGCGGGCGTGGGTTCGCGATTTGACGAGCACCGGTCAACCGTCATGCTCGCCCTGGCATCCACCTCCCCGCCCCCGGCTGCTGGTCCCTCGACCTGACGTGGGGCACCCAACATGACCGGATCCGTCTGGAGTATGTCTCGGGACGAGGATCAGTGCAGGGTGGCTCACTTGTACTCCAGTGAACGGGCTTTGGCATTGTCCGTGCGCAAGGCGACGGTCAGACGGGTGTGACCTCACCCGAGAGCACCGCCTCGAGGTCGCTCCTGGTCGGTTGAGGAAAAGGCGGCACGTCGGCGGTAGTGCCGAGAAGCTGCCTGGTGCGACGCACCACCTCGTGATCGGTGTAGATGCGGTCGGGTAGGTCGAGCATCCCCATCACTCGCCAGAAGGCGCGCAGCGCATCGGCGTGCAGCGGCATCGACATCCGTAGTTCGGTGAATGTCACGGCATCCGGGCTCGGTCTCAGCGACGGCAGCGGCGCACCGAAGATCGTGTGGCGGAGCCCAGCCAGGCGAACTGCGTCGTTGTGGGCCTGGTCGCGGTAGAACGGCTCGACGTGCTCCAATGCTCGTCGCTCCAACTCCCGCGTGAGCTGGAGCCGATCGTCTCCGTCCGTCTCAGTCGCGCGGAGGAGGTCGGCCGCTTCGATCAACGCGAGGGGTAGACCGCGGCCGAAGGTCGGGTTCGTCGTACAGCGAGAGTCACCGACGAGTGCCAGGCCGGTCGCGACGGGACGACCGTCAGTCAGCAGCCGACGGAAGGTGTTGTGCAGCCCAGCCATGACGAATACGTCGCTGGTCGGCTCAAGAACCTCGAGCCACGGGCGGTACGCCGGCACGGTGCGCGCCACCGCATCGAACACAGCCGGCTCCTTCACTCCCCGGAAACGGCGGTCTTGCACGAGTGGGGCGATAGCTATCGTGGCGGTGCCGTTGTCGCAGTTCCACAAGCCGGTAGTGAACTCGTCGAGCGCGAAGAGCAGCCGAGTCGCCGGGTGTCCGGGAAGGGCCCTCCCCGCACGAACGCGGTAGTGCCGCGAGTGGTAGGCCAGGCCGCACTCGGCCGCGACGACGGTGGTGGCCTCCGCGCCTACCTGTGTCAGCCATCTGTCGACGTGGGTACGACGCCCCGTCGCGTCGACGACCAGGTCGGCGTGGAGCTCGCCGGTGTCGGTGCGTACGCCGCGAATGAGCGGCGGGGAGCCTGGGTCGGCGACCAAGCCGGTGGTCCGGACTCCGAAGCGGCAGGTGAGACCAGGCTGCGCGGCGACCGCGCGGCGCAGGATCAGGTCCAGGGTCGATCGCCGCGTCGCGATCGAGGTGTAGTCCTCATCGCCGGGTTGCGGCGCGATGTGCATGTCGGGCGGTGAGGCCACGTCCAGGGTTGACTCGAGTGCGCCCGCCGCCAGGAGGGCGTCGTACACGTCCATCAGGTGCTCGCGCAGCAGGAGGCGGCAGCGGGGAAGCAGCGCATGTGGTTGGACAGTCTGCGGCGCCGCCGGGCGAAAGCTGACCGCCGCTGTATCGACGCCTCGTCGGGGCGCCAGGTCGTCCTGATCGAGCAGCACAACCGCATGCCCGGCACGGGCAAGGAGCAGCGCAGCGAACTGTCCCGCCGCGCTGCCCCCGATGACCACTACCCTCATCGTTGCCCCTCAGTAGTCGTGAGTCTCGACCAGTTCGACGATGGTCGTGCGCGGCTGGCCGATCTTCGCCGGTGCCTTGGCCGGGTCGGGCCAGACCTGCGTGCGCATGACCTCGAGGAACCCCTCGGCCGCATCCGGGCCGTCGAACTCGCTGTCGAGCATCACCTTATGAGTGTCGTCGACGGGTCGGTAGATCCGGTAGCTGCGCATGCCATTCTCCGCCCGGTGGCCGGCGTCCTTGCCGAACGCCTCCCGCCACTGGTCGAAGTCGCGCACCTCGAGCTCAAGTCGGAGTGTCACCATCGTTTGCCCATCCCTTCTGGTATATTCACTACTCACGTCGAGTAATGAAGTTAGGACCAATGTAGCGAAATGTCGCCAGCTGTCAAGAGGG
>JBAVXU010000320.1:0-5241 GCA_049698415.1 Mycobacteriales bacterium | reverse complement strand
GCGGAGATCTCTTCGATGCCGGTGATCGCGCGGGTGGCCAGCCAGCCGAACAGCGCGCCTGCCTCGATCGGCGGCCGGTACGCGAGCCGCAGCACCAGACCGCCGGCCACGCCGGGCACCTTCGTCGCCGGGCGTCGACGCAGCACGCCCGGGGCACAGCCGAACTCCGCGCGCATCGAGTCGTTGAACTGACGGACGCTGGCGAAACCCGCGGTGAAGCAGACCGTCGTCAGTGGCAGGTCGGTGGCTTCGATCAGCATGCGGGCGGTCTGCGCACGCCTCGTACGCGCCAGTGCCAGCGGCCCGGCTCCGACCTCGGCCACCAGCACCCGGTGCAGGTGGCGTTCGCTGACGGACAAGCGACGGGCCAGGCCGCCGACGCCATCAGCGTCCACCGCACCGTCGGCCACGAGCCGCAGGGCGCGGGCGGCGAGGTCACCGCGTACGTCCCACTCCCGGCTGCCGGGAGCGGTGTCCGGCCGGCATCGACGGCAGGCTCGGAATCCCGCAGCGGCCGCTGCCGCCGCGTGGGCGTAGAAGCGGACGTTCTCCGGGCGCGGAGTCTGCGCCGGACACGACGGCCGGCAGTAGATCCCGGTCGAGGTGACGGCGGTGAAGAAGCGTCCGTCGAAGCGGGCGTCGCGGCTGCTGACCGCGCGGTATCTGCGGTCGAACTCCGGGGACCGCTCCGCGGTCGACGTGATCGATGACTGGACGGGCACGACGTCGAGCATGCCACCCGGGAAGTTGCTCCGCTGGCGGGTTTCGGACCTGGCCGTACGCGTCGTACTGTGCCGTCGTGGTCATCGCCGATGAAGTCGCCGAGAAGCTGGGCCGGGTGCGGGCGCTGCTCCAGGGGGATCTCGATGCCGTGGTGCTGCGCGGGCCGGGTCCGGTCGCGTGGCTGTCTGCGGGCGGGCGCACCCACATCGTCGCGACCCCCGCGACCGGAGTCGCCGCCGTCGTCGTGACCGGCGACGCCGTCACCGTCGTCACCACCGTCAACGAGGTGGACCGACTGGCAGAGGAGGAGTTGGCCGGGTTGGGCGCGGCCTGGGAGGTCGTGCCCTGGGACGTCGACCTCACGGCAGCCTTGCCGAGTGGTGAGCGGGTCGGCACAGACGTGCCCTATGCCGGGTGTCGCGACCTGGCCGGCCCGCTGGAGGCGGCCCGGCGCGCTCTGACGGCCACCGAGGCTGATCGCTTCCGTGCCCTCGGCGCCGACACCGCCGTCGCCCTCACCGACGCGATCCTCGGGCTGACTCCTGACATGACCGAGTTCCAAGCGGCGGGTGTCGTGTCGGCGGCACTGGCAGATCGGGGCATCGACCCGGTCGTCCTGCTCGTTGCCGGTGACCAGCGAATCGCCACGCATCGCCATCCGCTGCCTACGGCCGGACCGCTCGGCCAGCACGCGATGATCGCGGTTTGCGGGCGTCGGCAGGGGCTGATCGCCAGCTTGACCCGGATGTTCTCCTGGGGACCGATGTCCGACGAGCAGCAGGACGCCCACACCCGGCTGCTCCAGGTCGATGCCGCCTTCAACGTCGCCACCCGCACGGGTGCCACGGTCGGCACGGTGTTCTCGGTGGGCGCGGGGCAGTACGCCCGGTCAGGCTTCGGCGCCCACGAAGCGTTGCGTCACCACCAGGGCGGCCCGACCGGATACACCGCGCGCGACTGGCTGGCCACTGCGCAGAGCGCTGCGATGATCGAAGAACGTCAGGCCTTCGCCTGGAATCCGACCGTGCCAGGGCTCAAGAGCGAGGACACCGTCCTCGCCCATGCCGACCTTCCGGAGGTGCTGACGGTCGACCCGCGCTGGCCGACCGGGCTGGTCGCCGGCCTGGCGCGCCCGCTCGTCCTCCAGCGCTGAACCCGCACCTGGCTCACCAGCGGAGGCCGGCGTGAGTCAGCGCTGCCTCGGTGGTCAGCCGCTGTTCGGCCGTCATCGGCAGGGCGCGTCCGCCTGGCTCGACCTCGAGCGATCGGCATGCCAGCAGCAGGGTCTCGTCGTAGGCCGCCGTCGTCGAGCGCACCTTGAGTATCCGGCCGGGTATCGGCCCGGCTGCCACGAGCGAGTCGACCTTGGCGGAGATGCGCCGCAGGTCGGCTACCAGTTGCTCGATCGGCGGTCCTGGTGGAACCTGCCGGGCCGGATGGACCCGCTCGGCCACCTCGCCCAGCAGGCGCAGGAATCGTGGGAAGTACGCCACGGAGTAGACGAAGGCACCCGGGGTCGCGATCAGCGCAACGATCAGGATCGCCTTGGGCATCGGTGGCCTCCTGAGTCCAGGATGCGCCCGGAAACCTGCGCTGTCACGACCTCTCCGGGTCTGCCCAGACGTTCGCTGGGCGGCGCCGAGGTGGTTCACGCTGGCAGTTCGTTGCGCCGGAAGTTGCGGCGGTAGGACCGCGGCGGCACGCCGCGGCGGCGAGCGAACTGAAGGCGCATCGCGGCGGTGGTACCGAAGCCGGAGCGCCGGGCCACTTCCTCGACCGGTAGGTTGCCGTCCTCCAGCAGTTCCTCTGCTCTCGACATCCGCTGGCTGAGCACCCAGGCGTGCGGCGTCGTGCCCGTCGCAGTGCGGAAGTGGCGGGCGAAACTGCGCGGCGACGTCAGTGCCCGCGCGGCGAGTGACTCGACGGTCAGGTCGTCGTCGAGATGCGCACGCGCCCAGTCGAGGATCGCGATCAGGTGCGAGGTGTCATCGATGTCGGGCATCGGGGCCTCGACGTACTGCGCCTGACCGCCGTCGCGGTGCGCCGGCACGACCATCCGCCGAGCGATCGCGTTGGCGACCCGTGCTCCGTGCTCGCGGCGGACGAGGTAGAGACACAGGTCGATGCCGGCCGCCGTGCCGGCCGAGGTGAGGATGCGGCCTTCGTCGACGTAGAGCACGCCGGGGTCGATGCAGACCTTGGGAAAGCGCGCCGCAAGGGCTGCCGCGTGTTGCCAGTGTGTGGTGGCCCGCTTGCCGTCGAGCAGGCCTGCGGCGGCAAGGACGAATGCGCCGGAGCAGTGGCTGACCACCGTCGCACCTCGGGCGGTGGCCGCGCGCACCGCCGCGAGCAGCGGCTCGGGCGGCCACACGTCGAAGTTCTCCCACGACGGGATCAGGATCAGGTCGGCCTGATCGAGACGCTCGATGCCGTGTTCGGCCTGGACCACGAGGGCCGCGTCGGTGCGCACCGGCCCGGCTTGCAACGCGCAGATTGCGAAGTCGTAGGCCGGCAGGCCCTCGGCGCTTCGGTCGTAGCCGAACACCTCGCACGCGACACCGAGGCCGAAGGCCCCGGCCCCCTCCTGGATGTAGACCGCAACGTTCTTGAGCATGGGGACAACTATGGCAGATTACTTGCGACAGGTGGCAAGTCAGCCACTGTTATTTCGGTGCACGCGAGCGCACCCTTATCCCATGTTTGCCGCGTATTGCCCCCGCCACCGCTCGAAGATCCTGTTCAGCGAGAGCGAGATCCGCCATCTCTACAACGTCGACGGATCGATCCTCGTCGAGGTGACCTGCTTCGACGGCGAACGCATCGTGCTGCACACCGGGCGACGCCGAGATTCGGACACCGCACCCCGTTAGCCACGCCGATGTGTGCACCCCCTGCTGCTGCTTGTATCCCACCATGTACTGAGAGTGACGACATCTGACTCGTCCACGCGCCCGGGTTGATCGTTACTGGCGCATCCGTTACTGTGCGTCGCAACGCCGGTTCAGCAGGTAGCCGGGAGAGTGCAGTGGATGCGAGCGATGACTCGTTCCGCACTGGAGGCCTCAGAATGATCTTTTCGCGTGACGAGGGCGAAGATCAGGCTCACGCCACCCTGGAACTCAACGGTGAGATCGACATGGCCGTTGCCCCAGCGCTTCGCCAGCTCGAGGAGCACCTGCCGTTGCGTGAACTGCAGCGGCTGACGATCGATATGGGCGCCGTCCGCTTCATGGATTCCACCGGCATCGGTTTCCTGGTGTCGCTGCGCAAGCGCATGTTGCCCGAGGCTGAATTGGCCGTCGTCAATGCGTCGCCACCGATCGCACGCGTCGTGCAGATCACCGGACTCGAATCATTCCTCGGGCTTGTCGTCGACCCAGCACCCCGCACCAGATCCTTGCCTGACTCCGACTCGTTGGACCGGACCGGCTAGAACCTGCGCACCCGGCGATTATGCGGTTGACTTCGTTCAACCGGGGGCCGGTCGCGATGTTGCCCGTGGCGTTCGGGCCGACAGGGGGCAGGGCACGATGCCGGAGTCGGCCGCGCTGTCCTACGAAGTGACGCTGCCGTTGACCGACCTGGCGCCTACCCGGGCGCGGCATCTGGCCCGCGATGTACTTGCCACTTGGCAACTCGCGGCACAGGCCGACACCGTGGGCGTCGTCGTCACCGAGCTCATCTCGAACGCGATGCAGCACGGCCAGCCCAACGACTCGCTGGTGCTGCAGATGAACTTCGAGGACCGATGCATCCGGATCTCGGTCAGTGACGGCTCGGCGCTCCGGCCGATCGCCCAACAGGTCGAGGCGGATCAGACGTCGGGCCGCGGTATGCACATCGTTGAGCAACTGACCGACCGCTGGGGGACCGATGCCAGCCCCGGCGGTGGCAAGAGGGTGTGGGTCGAGCTTCGAGTGGCTGACGTCGATGAGTCGCTCTAGTCTCTTCGCTCGGGTGATGTCCAACGGGGAGGAGCGAGCGTGACTCGTACCATGCAACAACCTGTGCGACGGTGGGCGATGCTTGCGCTCGCGGTCGTCGTCTTGGCGCTGGGGGCACCGGTCGGCGCGTCTGCTGCCGCATCGACGCGACACGGCTCGACCTACACCAATCCCGTGCAGCCGCGGATCCCCGGTGACGGCGTGGTGCAGAGTTGCGCCGACCCGACCGTGTTCCGGGGACGGCAGGCCGGCGACCACCACTGGTACATGTTCTGCACGTCCGACCCGCTCAACGACGCCGACCGCAACTCGACCGGCTTCAACTTCCACCACATCCCGATGATGCGATCGCTCGATCTGGTGCATTGGACCTACGTCGGTGATGCATTCGACAGCCTCCCCGCGCTGGCCGACCCGGGAGCGCACCTGTGGGCGCCGGAGGTGACGTACTCCTCGACGTATCACCGCTACTACCTGTTCTACGTGGTCACCGACGTCGCTGACGCGTCGAGTCCCGAGCCGGGCTGCCACAACGACAGCGCGATCGGCGTCGCCACCAGCACCAGCCCGACCG
>JBAVXU010000319.1:0-5780 GCA_049698415.1 Mycobacteriales bacterium | reverse complement strand
GAGCTCAGCCGAGCGCAGTACCACTCCGTACGCCGGCTCGCCCGCGAGCTTCCGGCCGCAGCCGATGTGTTCCCCACCCACGGGTTCGGCAGCTTCTGCTCGTCGACGCCAACCAGCGGCGACGCCTCGACGGTGGGCGAGCAGGCGCAGGCCAACCCGGCGCTGACCAAGGACGAGCAGTCCTACGTCGACGACCTGCTCGCCGGGCTGGACGCCTACCCCGCCTACTACGCGCGGATGGCCCCGATCAACGCCCGCGGTCCCGCGCCGGTCGACCTGTCGCTCCCCGCGCCGGTCGACAAGGCCGAGCTACGCCGGCGGATCGAGGCCGGCGAGTGGGTGGTCGACCTCCGGGAGCGACCCGCGTACGCCGCCGCCCACCTGCCGGAGACCCTCGGCTTCGAGCTGTCGGACAACTTCGCGACCTACCTCGGCTGGCTCTACCGCCACGAGAAGCCACTCACCCTGATCGGCGAGCGCGAGCAGCAGATCGCCGACGCCCGCCGCGAACTGGTCCGCATCGGCGTCGACGAGATCGCCGGTGCCGCGGTCGGCGACATCGAGTCACTGGCCGACGGGCAGCACCTGCGGTCCTACGACGTCAGCGACTTCGCCGGTCTGGCCAAGGAGATGGCGCAGCGGCAGGTGGCTGTGCTCGATGCCCGCCGCAACGACGAGCGCAAGGAGGGGCACGTACGCGGCTCGATCCACATCCCGCTGCACGAACTGCGCGACCGGATCGACGAGGCGCCCGATGGCGAGCTGTGGATCTACTGCGGCTCGGGCTATCGCGCCTCCATCGCGTCGTCGGTCCTCGACCGGCCGGGCCGCGACATTGTGCTGATCGACGACGAGTACGACGCGGCCAAAGAGGCCGGTCTCGAAGACGACGCCGACGCAGCGCGTGGGTGATCGTCCCGTACGGACAGCGCTGCCGGGGACCCCACCGTGATCGCTGCGGTGGGGCTCGGCCTGGTCATCGGCGTCCTGCTCGGACTGCTCGGTGGGGGTGGGTCGATCCTGGCCGTCCCGGCCCTGGTCTACGGCATCGGGATGCCGCTGTCGGCGGCGATCCCGACGTCGCTGATCGTCGTCGGAGTCTCCTCGGCCACCGCTGTGCTGCCGCGGCTGCGCGGCAAGCAGGTGCAGTGGCGTATCGCGGCAGTCTTCGGCGTCACCGGCGCAGCGGCCGCTTTCGGGGGAGCGGCGGTCAACCGCCTCCTCGAGCCCAGGGTCGTGCTCATCGGCTTCGCCGCTGTCATGGTGGCCGCTGCGCTTCGAATGCTGCGCGAGCAGGAGGAGTCCGGCGGTGACTGTGCGCTGCCCGGCGGCCGGGTCAACTGGCGCAGCTGCCTGCCCAAGGCCATCGGCTCCGGGATCGTGGTCGGCTTCCTGACCGGCCTTTTCGGCGTCGGCGGCGGGTTCCTGATCATCCCGGCGCTGACCCTGCTGCTCGGCCTGCCGATGGCGGTGGCGGTCGGGACGTCGCTGGTCATCGTCGTGATCAACTCCGCCGCCGGATTCGTGGCGCACATGGGTGACGCGACCATCGACTGGCGGATCGCCGTCGCGTTCACCCTCGCCGCGGTCGTCGGATCAATCGCCGCCGGTCGGCTGGGCAGCAGGCTGCCGGCCACGACACTGCGCCGGTGGTTCGCCTACTTGGTCTTCGCCGTCGCAGCCTTCGTGGTGGTCCAGGCCGTCGTCAACTCAGCCGCACTAGGCGGCTGAGTCGACGTACGCCCCTGGCCTGGCGTAGGACTATTTGAAGGCGACCGGTGCAGAGTGCACCGCGATGACCCCTGTCGTTCCGGTAATGGTGGCTGTCAGCTGGAACACCGCTCCGCCGGAGGCGCCGGTGATCGACTGCGATCCCAGGCTGTACCAGAACCCGTGCAGGTGTGAGTCGTAACGGAAACAGTTACCGGTGTCGGGTGTGTAGTTGAAGTTGGGCTCGTTGACAGCAGCGCTGGTCGTGCCGACCTTGGCGTAGGTCAGCTTGGCCTTGCAACTGCTCGCCATCGCCGCACCAGCCGCGTCTGAGATCAACGCACCGTTGGCGTCGCGCAACTGGAAGGCGATCGGCACGACAGAGCCCTTCTTGAACACGCTCATGTTCGAGCCCGGCGGGTCGTTGATCGGGATGGTGAACCCGGCGAAGCGATACTGCACGGTGTACGTCGCGGTGGCAGAGGTGGTGGCGCCACCCGCACCGACAGCCGTGACCGTGAACGTGTGGACACCTGGTGAGGTGTCAACGGTCCCCGGCGACGACGTGCACGACGTGATCCCGTCACCCTGGCAGGAGAACGTTGCCGGGATCGACGCACCAACACCGTAGCTTCCGCCGTCGATCGGCGACGAGATCGTCACCGAAGGCGAGGTCGGCTGAATCGAGAAGGTGCGGTTCGTCGTCAGGCTGTTGCTGGTCGCGACGACTGTGTGGCTACCGAAGCCACTGACCACGAACGGCGCGGAGTACGGCGTCGACGATCCACCGTCCACTGTGTACGTGATCGGAGCCGTGCCGCCGAGCGTCACCGTCTGCGGCCCGGTGTAGACGCCACCGACGGCAGAGCCGTCCAGGGCGATGGTCGGCGCGTTGGCGATCGGAGCCGTGTCGGCGCGGAAGTCCTGGCCCTTCTTCGACGAGGATGCGACGTTGCCGGCCGTGTCGGTGACCTGGACGATGTACTGCTCCACGTCGGTGTTGCTGACGGCATGGCTTCCGGTGTACGTGCCGCCCCCGGTCGAGGTCAGCGTCACTCGCTGCCACGCCAGGGGTCCGGTGCTGCTGCGCTCGAGATAGAGCACCTCGACGCTGGCGACATCGGAGTCCGGCGTGGTCACGGTGAAGTGGACCGCACCGCCCGAGACCGACCCGTCGACCGTGCTGATCGACGGCGGCGTGACATCGGCGCTGTTGGAGTACAGCAGCGAGTATCCGATGTTGCTGGCGATCTGCTGATAGCCCTGCCCGCTACCGCCGGCGGCGCGGAACTGACCGGGGTTGAGCGTGACGAAGTCACGGATCCCGGCCGGTGTCGCCCGCGAGACCAGTCCCGCCACGGTGGCCGGGAAGTACGCGTTGACAGTGTTCGGCTCCGGCGTCGATGTGGAGGAGTCGGGCACTGCCGCGCTGTAGACCGGGTCGAACGAACCGCTCGGTGTGGTGACCCGCGTATTGAGCGAGGTGACCAGGACACCGTGCGCGACCAGCCCGTCGGTGCGCTTGTTGTAGCCCACTGACGTCTGTGGCTCCAGCGGCCGTCCTGGCAGCGCCAGCGGCGACTCGAGCGCGGACCCGTTCGCCACCACGAAGTACCGCCCGCGGCCGGTGACCTGCTCGACGAGGTGCCGGCCGGTCGCCGAGTTGAAGTCGGCCGTGGCCGGCACCGACGTCACCGGGCTGCTGCCGGTGGCACCGAGTGTCGGGACCACAGACGGAGCGGACTGCCCGGCGGTGCCGATGCGGTACATCGGCAGGCCGTACAACGTCGCCACGGACATGACCTTGGCGTCCACGGCGGCCAGCGGCAGGTGCAGGTAGCTCTGCTTGGCGAACATCAGGGCTTGCCCGACCGTCACCGAGCCGTCGAGGTTCTTGGCGAAGTCGGCCATCAACTTCTCGGAGTAGGCGATGCTCACGCTGTCGCCGTATCCGTAGCCGGTGTTGGCTGCGCTCAGGCCGCCCTTGCCGGCGATCGCCTGTGCCCAGTCGGCCTTGCGCGGGTTGTCACCGGCCGTGCTGACGTAGGTGTCGGCGACGCTGAGGCCGGCGTGGCAGCCGATGGTGAAGAACAGGCTGCCGTTGACATCGGCGGGCAGGTCCGCGGTGGTCATCACCTGGGTCTGCGTGCCGTTGGTGAACTCGCTGGCGGGCAGCGAACGGTACGCGTCGTAGTGACCGTTGACCGAGACGAAGCCGTGCGCGCCGGCGGTGATGCCGTTGACGCTGTCGGTCTTGGTCCACGTGCTGTTGATGCTCGTCGAGGACGCACCGACCGGCAGTCGTGGCGCCAGGGTGTCGGCGATCTGCTGCGCACCATCGCTGTTGAAGTCGTAGCCCGCGGTGTACGCCGTGTTGGGTGTGCGCACACCGTTGGATGCGATGAAGGCGTCGACTGCAGCCGTGATGTCGGCCGGCGTCTCGACCAGGCGGCCCAGCCCGACGTCGGGCACGTACGCCTGCCCGTCGAGCCAGGAGATCGGGTTGAAGTCGCCGTACGGATCGTCGGAGAGGATGTAGCCGCCGCGCAGCGCGGCGCTCAGGGAGTTGTCCTGGTTGTTGTAGACCTGCTCGCCGGCGTAGGTCTGCTCGTTGTCAAGAGCGATCCGGTCGCGCACCCGGCCCATCGGCAGCACCAGGTCGTCACCGGCGATGACGATGTTGCGCAGGTCGGTCAGGTTGTTCGTAGTCCGCAGCCGGTCGACGTAGGCGTTGATCGCGGCCGCGACGGCGTTGGCTGCCGCCGGCGAACACGGGTCGCCGTCCCAGGCGGTGTAAGCAGCATTGACAGCCGGGTCGGACTCGACCGGAACGACGACACCCTTGACGTCGGTACGCGCGGCCAAGGTCGACAGCTTGCTCATCACTCCGGATGCCGCCGACGTGCCGTACAGCCCGCCGAGACGCTTCTGGTTGGTCAGGATGAGGGTCTGCGTGGTGGCCGGGACGCTGGCCGGTGCACTGCCGCCGGTGCCGCCCGAGACCGACTGGGTGGCGCAGGTCGGCGGTGCGTCCGGCGGGGTCACCGTGACGAGCAGGCTGTACGGCGACGCGCTCGCAGCACCGTTGTAGCCGCTGACCCGGATCGTCACCGGACCCGAGGCGCCGTCGGCAACCACCTGCGTGACCGACTCGTCGGCGCTGCCGCGGTTGTTCGACACACCCCACACGGCCGAGCCGGCCAAGTCGATCGGCACGTCGGTGAGCGGCTCGGACGGCACCTGGGTGCCGTCGCTGGACGGGTCGAGCGCGGTGTCGGACACCGCGGAGCCGCGCAGCGGGGAGCCGCGCAGCGGGGACCCGCGCAACGGGGAGGAGCGCAGGTCGGGCACGGCCGGGCCGAAGACCGACAGGTCGAAGTCCTGGCCGGCCGGGACGTTGCCCAGCGAGACGGTCAGCTTGGTGCCACGGGGCAGGTTGCCCAGCGTGTACGAGTCCTGCTCACCTGGCGACGCGAGCCGGCCGAGGAAGACCGTCGAGCCGGCCGGCACCGGGGTCGTGGCGGCGTTGTCGACGACGGTGACCGGCGAGGTGTCGTCAGCGGGCAGGGTGCTGCCGCCGTAACTCATGTGGGCGCTGGCACTCGTCAGGCCCAACGTGAGGCCCGGCTCTGCCTTGATCGTCGTGACGACCTGCTTGGGGCCGGTGCAGGTGGGCGTTGCGGACACCGTGACACCGCTGACCGTGGACACGGTCACCGACTGGGCCTGGCCACCGACGGTCATCTGCGCGCTGCCCGGCAGGTAGCGGAACCCGGCCGGGAGGGTGAAGTTCACAGCTGCCGGACCGGTGTTGCAGACGATGCCGAACGAGCCGGTGTACGTCACGCCGGTGGCCGGGAACGGTGAGGCAGCGGCGATGTCGTTGGCAGCGAGGTGCTGATACGGCAACTGGTCGCGCGGCAGCAGGCCGGGCAGCAGTTGGCCGACGGTGACGTCGGGGGAGTTGGTCAGCGCCAGCAGCGCGCCGACGGTGGCCGCGTTGGTCAGCCCGGTGTCGGGATTGGCGGCCTGTGCGTCGGCGAGGGTGGCGCAGGCGAGCGAGCAGGAGT
>JBAVXU010000318.1:0-1707 GCA_049698415.1 Mycobacteriales bacterium | reverse complement strand
GTACGGCATCGTGCACGGTGGCGTGCACTCCAGTCTCGTGGAGACCGCAGCCAGCGTGGGAGGCGCACTGTGGTTCGGCGAGCGGGGCAACGTCGTCGGGGTCACGAACACCACGCACTTCTTGCGGGCGGTCCGCGAGGGCGAGCTGCGGGCCGTGGCAACGCCGATCCACCGGGGACGTACCCAGCAGCTGTGGCTGGTAGAGATCCATGACGATGCCGGCCGGTTGGCAGCGCGAGGCGAAGTCCGGCTGGCGAACCTCAGCACAGCCGATGGCTTAGGCAATTCCTAGCCGGCTGGGGTTTCCTGACCGGCGGATGCGGCCATAGTCGTGTCATACACTCACGCGCACGAATCAAAGAGCTGGGCACGTCCGCAGGTGCGGGGGGTACCGGCGCGTTCGACACACGTCGTCCGAGGCGGGTGACGCGCGGGGATGAGGGAGTCTTCATGGGTACTGGCGGTCGAGCGCGAGTCCGCAGTTCCATCAAGATGGTCGCGCTCGTCGCGGGCATCGCGCTGGTCGCCGCGGGGTGCACGGTCAACGGCACCGCTACGCCCGGTAAGGGTGGACTGGCCCAGGACGTCCCCGCCTCGCAGCTCAAGATCATCGGTGACGGCCAGACGAAGTTCGACATCCGGGCGCGCAATGCGCTCACCGATGTGGAGCAGTTCTGGAAGGAAGTCTTCCCCACCATCTCCAACGGCAAGGCCTTCGTTCCGCTGAAGGGTGGCGTGTACTCGGTGACCACCGGTCACCCCAACTCGGACAACGCTTGCATGGCCCAACAGCCGACCGCGGCCGACAACAACGCGTTCTACTGCCCGCCGGATGACAGCTTCGCCTACGACCGCACCGGTCTGGTGGGCCAGCTCGCCGACCAGTTCGGTCCCGAGTTCGCAATGGTGGTGATTGCCCACGAGTTCGGCCACCTCATCCAGAACCGGCTGGGCATCGACGAGCCGTCGATCCTCCTCGAGTCGCAGGCCGACTGCGCCGCGGGTGCGTTCACAGCCGCCGAGTACGGCGTCTCCGTACCTGCGGTGAAGGACCCGCACTTCCGCGAGCTGCCGCCGGCGCTGGACCAGACGATCATCGGGCTGATCCTGCTGCGTGACTCGCAGCCGCACAACGCGAGCGACCCGCAGACACACGGCACCGGTTTCGACCGGGCCAGCGCGTTCTCCGACGGCTTCCACAACGGCGCAAAGTTCTGCTACAGCGACGACTGGGCCAACCGCCCGTTCACCGAGCGGCCCTACACCACCGATGCGGACTACGCGGCCGGCGGCAACCTGCCGGAGGCGCAGATCGTCACTCCGACCGGCGGACTCATCGGCGACCTCAACGCGTTCTGGGCCACGGCGTTCAGCAAGGTCGGCCGCGGTAAGAAGTGGCAGCAGGTGCAGGTCAAGAAGGCCGACCACCCGGCCTGCTCCGACAGCTCGGTGGAGTTCGGGTACTGCCCGAACGACAACACGATCTACTACAGCGACGACATCGCCCAACAGGCGTACAACAGCGTGCCGGACATCCGCATCGGAGCGGACGGCAAGGCGGTGTACAACGACACCGGCAGCGGCGACTATGCCCTGGGCACCCTGTTCGCCGTGGGGTTCGGGCTGGCCGTGCTGCATCAGACCGGGAAGGGCATCGACGACGGCCCGGCACTTATGACCGCGGTGTGCTACGCCGGCGCCTACTCC
>JBAVXU010000317.1:0-6973 GCA_049698415.1 Mycobacteriales bacterium | reverse complement strand
ATGTGCGAGAGCGTCTCCACCGTGCCGCCGGACTTCGACGACACCACGACGAGCGTGCGGGTCAACCGGTCGGACAGAGCCGCCGCGATCTGGCCGGGGTCGGTCGTGTCGATGACGGTCAAAGCGGCTCCGGCCGTACGGCAGATGACCTCGGGCGCCAGCGAAGAGCCACCCATCCCGGCGAGCACGATGTGATCGAGCCCGTCGGCGGCGATCTCGGCGCGCAGGGCCGCCAGCCGGGGGAGCAGCGCCCGGGACGACGACGGCAGGTCGAGCCAGCCGAGTCGGACGCTTGCCTCCGCGCGCGCCTCCGGACCCCAGAGTCCGGCGTCCTTGCCGGCGAGGCGACCGGCGACGGAGTCGCCACGGGCAGCTTCGAGCACGGTGTCCCGAGCCGCGGTCAGTGCCTCGCCGGTGACGGCGACGGTGAAGCCGGCGGCAGAACTCATCGAGCGGAGCCGGACCGGCTACCCGCCGCCGGGCCGGAGCCGGCCGGGTGGGCGGATCCGTCGGCGTCGATGTCGGCACCCGCGCGTTCGAGCTGGTCGGTCACGGTCTCGGTGAGCTCCGTGAACGAATCCTCGAACTTCTTCACACCCTCGTCCTCCAGCGTCTGCACCACATCGTCGTAGTCGATGCCGACGGCTGCGAGCCGGTCGAGCTTGGCCTGCGCCGGTCCGTAGTTGCCGGTCACCGTGTCGCCTCGGACCTGGCCGTGGTCGGCCATCGCCTCCAGGGTCGCCTCGGGCATGGTGTTGACGACGCCGGGGGCAACGAGCTCGACGACGTACTGCGTGTCGTCGTAGGCCGGGTCCTTGACCCCCGTGGATGCCCACAACGGTCGCTGCGGGTGTGCCCCGGAATCCGCGAGCGACTGCCAGCGGACACTGCCGAACACCTTTTCGTAGTGCTCGTAGGCGAGTTGGGCGTTGGCGATGGCGGCGGTGCCGCGCATCGACCGGGACTCTTCCGTGCCGATCTTGTCGAGGCGCTTGTCGACCTCACTGTCCACACGGGAGACGAAGAATGACGCGACCGAGGCCAGCCGGGACAGGTCGTGACCGTTGTCGTGCGCCTGCTCCAGGCCGGAGAGAAATGCCTCCATCACCTCGTCGTAACGGGTCAGGGAGAAGATCAGCGTGACATTGACGCTGATGCCGGCCGCGAGGGTCTGCGTGATCGCGGGCAGTCCCTCGGGCGTCGCGGGAATCTTGATGAAGAGGTTGGGCCGGTCGACCAACCACCACAGCGCCTTGGCTTCCGCGACCGTGCGCTCACTGTCGTGGGCGATGCGCGGGTCGACCTCGATCGACACCCGGCCGTCGCGGCCGTCGGTCCGGTCGAAGACCGGGCGCAGCACGTCGCATGCCCAGCGCACGTCGTAGGTCATGATCGACCGCAGAGCCTCGCCCACGTCCACACCGCGAAGCGCGAGGTCGCGGGCCTGTTCGTCGTACGAACTGCCCTTCTCCAGCGCCTTGGCGAAGATCGTCGGGTTGGTGGTCACGCCCACGACGTGCTGGTTGTCGATGAGCTCCTGGAGGTTGCCGGTGACCAGGCGCTCCCGGCTCATGTCGTCCAGCCATACGGCCACGCCGGCTGCGGAGAGCTCGGCAAGGGCATCGCTCATGTCGCCCCTCCTTTCTAGTTGCCGGTGGTCGAACCGGACTCGGCGCCAACGTTGGACAGGCTGGCGTGTGCGGCTGCGACAACTCGGTCGGCGGTGAAGCCGAATTGCTCGAACAGGACGTGGTACGACGCGCTTGCGCCGAAGTGCTCGATGCTCACGGACTCGCCGTCATCTCCGACAACGTCTCGCCAGCCCTGCGCAATTCCGGCCTCGACGCTGACCCGGGCGCGTACGGACGGGAGCAGGACCTCCTGCTGGTAGGCGCGGTCCTGCGCCCGGAACCACTCCAGGCACGGCATCGACACGACCCGGGTGGGCGTGCCCTCTGCCTCGAGGATCTCGCGGGCGGCAACCGCGATCTGCACCTCAGATCCGGTCGCGACGAGGATCACCTTGGGCAGCCCCTGCCCGGCCTCGGCGAGGACGTACCCGCCGAGTGCCACCCCCTCGGCCGAGGCGAAGGTGGACCGGTCGAACGTGGGGACGTTCTGGCGGGTCAGGCACAGCCCGGCCGGCCGGTCGTTGTGCTCGATGATGGTGCGCCACGCGATGGCCGTCTCGTTGGCGTCGGCGGGACGGACGACGTCGAGCCCGGGGATCGCCCGCAGAGCGGCGAGATGCTCGATCGGCTGGTGGGTCGGGCCGTCCTCGCCCAGGCCGATGGAGTCGTGGGTCCAGACGTAGGTCACCGGCAGCTTCATCAGCGCGGCGAGGCGAACGGCCGGGCGCATGTAGTCGGAGAACACGAGAAACGTGCCGCCGTAGGGCCTCGTCCCGCCGTGCAGGGCGATGCCGTTCATCGTCGAGCCCATCGCATGCTCTCGGATGCCGAAGTGCATGGTGCGGCCGTACGGATTGGCGTTGGCCGCACCCGTCTCCTTCGGCAGGAAGGACTCCGATCCCGAGATCGTCGTGTTGTTGGACTCGGCCAGGTCCGCCGACCCGCCCCAGAGCTCGGGAAGCACCGGCCCGATGGCGTCCAGAACCTTGTTGGACGCCTTTCGGGTGGCGACCTCCTCGCCGGCCGGGAAGGTCGGGACGGCCTTCGCCCAGCCGTCGGGCAGCCGGCGCCGCTGGAGCCGCTCGAGCAGGGCCGACTCCTTGGCGTGGTTCTGCTGCCATTCGTCGTACTGCTGCTGCCACTCCTTGTGCAGCGTGCGGCCACGGTCGACGACCTCGCGTGCCCGGTCCAGTACGTCCTCGGCGACGTCGAAGGTCTTGTCCGGGTCGAAGCCCAGCACCTTCTTGGTGGCCGCCACTTCCTCGGCACCCAGTGCCGAGCCGTGTGCCTTGCCGGTGTTCTGGGCGTGCGGAGCCGGCCAGGCGATGATCGAACGGACCGCGATGAGCGAGGGCCGCTCGGTCTCGTCACGGGCTGCGCTCAGCGCGGTGTACAACGCCTGGACGTCCTCGGCGTCGTCGACTCGCTGGGTGTGCCAGCCGTAGGCCTGGTAGCGCGCCGGCACGTCCTCGGAGAAGGCGACGTCGGTGTTGCCCTCGATCGAGATGTGGTTGTCGTCGTAGAGGATGACGAGGTTGCCCAGTCGCTGGTGCCCGGCCAGGCTGGCGGCTTCGGCCTGAACACCCTCCTGCATATCGCCGTCGCTGGCAAAGCACCAGATCACGTGGTCGAACGCGCTGGCGCCCGGTCCCGGGTCCGGATCGAACAGTCCCCGCTCACGCCGGGCGGCCATGGCCATGCCGACTGCGTTGCCGATGCCCTGACCCAGCGGGCCGGTGGTCGTCTCGACCCCGGCGGTGTGGCCGTACTCGGGGTGGCCGGGGGTCAGGGAGTCCCACTGCCGGAGATGGCGCAGGTCGTCGAGGGTGAGTCCGTAGCCGGAGAGGTAGAGCTGGATGTACTGCGTGAGGCTGGAATGCCCGCAGGACAGGACGAACCTGTCGCGGCCGATCCAGGCGGGGTCGGTCGGGTCGTGCCGCAGCAGTCGCTGATAGAGGAGAAAGGCCGCCGGAGCCAGGCTCATCGCGGTCCCGGGATGACCGCTGCCGGCTGCTTCGACGGCATCCATGGCGAGCGCTCGGACGGTGTCCACGGCCTTGCGGTCGAGATCGGTCCACTCGAGGTCGTTCGTCGTCACGGGTGAGGGCTCCTCACGCAGGGGTACGGCTCGACGGCAGCTGTTGCGCCGATCGTGCTGAGCGTACCCAGGAGACCGGCGGGGGAACGCCGGCCGTCACCCGCCCTTGGTGGTCGAACCTGCGCGCCCTTCCCGTGCTCCCCGGAAGCCGAGGTGTTCGCTCGACTAGCATGTTGCGCGTGACGACGCTCGCCCAGCCGCCGGTCGCCGACGGCACGGCGATCCCCCGCTCGACCAAGCCCGGCCCGCTCGATCGGATCAGGGCCTATGTCGCTCTGACCAAGCCGCGGATCATCGAGTTGCTGCTCATCACCACGGTGCCGACGATGATGCTGGCGGCGCGCGGGATGCCGTCGATCGCACTGCTCGCGGCGACTCTGCTCGGCGGCAGCCTCGCCGCCGCGAGCGCCAATGCCCTCAACTGCTACGTCGACCGCGACATCGACTCGGTGATGCGCCGCACCAGGCGGCGCCCGCTCGCCCGGCAGACGGTCAGTCCGCGCGGTGCGCTGGTCTTCGGCATCGCACTCGGTGTCGTCGCGATCGCGGAGCTGGCTCTCACCACGAACCCGCTCTCGGCTGCGCTCGCCCTGCTGGCGATCCTGTTCTACGTCTTCGTCTACACCCTCGGTCTCAAGCGGCGGACCCCGTCCAACATCGTGTGGGGCGGCGCTGCCGGATGCATGCCGGTGCTCATCGGCACCTCTGCGGTGACCGGCAGCGTGTCCTGGGCGGCCGGCGTGCTGTTCCTCGTCGTCTTCCTCTGGACACCACCGCACTTCTGGGCTCTCGGCCTGCGCTACCGCGACGACTACGCCGCGGCCGGCGTGCCGATGCTGCCCGTGGTGGCCCCTGCAGACGTCGTGGTGCGCCGGATGCTGGCGTACTCCTGGGCGATGGTGCTGGCGTCGTTGCTGCTGTGGCCGTTGGCCACGACCGCCGTCTATGGCATCGCGGCCAGCGCCCTCGGCGCGGTCTTCCTGCTCGAGGCACACCGGCTCTACGCCGCAGTGCGCAAGGGCCGGCCGGTGCGGCCGATGCGGTTGTTCCACCTGTCCAACAGCTATCTCGCGTTGCTCTTCTGCGCGGTCGCGATCGATGCCTTGCTGAGCTGAGCGACCGGCTAGCCTCTCCGCGTGACAACACCCCCACGAGTTGCCCTCGCCACGTGCACCGAGTTGCGGGAGTACGACGAGGACGCCGCGCCGCTGGTATCCGCCCTGGCCGAGCGCGACATCCACGCCGAGATGCTCGCGTGGGACGACCCGGCCGCCGAGTGGGCATCCCGCGATCTGGTCGTGATCCGGTCGACCTGGAACTACACCACGAAGCATGAGGAGTTCGTCGCCTGGGCGCAGGGGATGCCTCGGCTGCTCAACTCGTCCGACATCGTGCGGTGGAACACCGACAAGACCTATCTCGACGACCTCGCCGCGGCCGGGATCCCGGTCGTGCCCACCGTGTTCCTCCGGCCCGGCGACACCTTGGAGCCTCCGGCCGCCGGAGACTACGTCGTCAAGCCGGCGGTGGGTGCCGGCGCCCGGGACACGGCTCGCTACCGGGCGGAGGAGGCCAACGCGGCGACGCAGCATGTTGCGCGGCTGCACCGTGCTGGGAGCACGGTGATGGTGCAGCCCTACATCGACGCGGTGGACTCCAGCGGGGAGAGCTCGTTGCTCTATCTGGGTGGGACCTTCAGCCACTCCGTGCGCAAAGGCCCGCTGCTCTGCGATGGGGCGGAGGTCGACGCCAATGGTCAGCCGACGATCGCCGCACGCGAACCCACCGCAGACGAGTTGTCCTTGGCTGAGCAGGCATTGCGGGCCGTGCCGGCCGGATCCGAACCGCTGCTGTACGCCCGGGTGGACATACTGCCAGGGGCCGACGGCTCACCCGTGCTGCTCGAACTCGAACTCACCGAGCCGCATATGTACCTCTCCCACTCACCGGGCGCGGTGCAGCGCTTCGCCGCAGCCATCGCCCATGCGGTCGGGCGCACCGTCCCGGTGGCACGGCCGTGACATCACCGGTCACGGTCGCCTGGCCGGTGGCGCCGCCGCCCGCTCCCCGGCGCTGGCTGGCACCGGTCGCGTTCGGCGGGCTCATCGTGATCGGCCTGCTCGTCCTCGGATTCATCGCGTTGATGTCCGGGGCGGTGCCGTTCGCCTTCGCGCTGGTGCTGGCCCTGATCCCGGTGCCGGTGATAGCCCTCGGGCTGCTCGCGCTCGACCGCTACGAACCCGAGCCGGCCAAGCTCATGCTGTTCACGTTCCTCTGGGGGGCGACGGCCGCCACCCTCATCGCGCTCGTGCTCAACACCTCCGTCCTGGTGGCCCTGCGGGCCACGATCAACGACAGCACCGCCAACTTCCTCACCGCCGCGCTGAGTGCGCCGCTCGTCGAGGAGTGTGCCAAGGGCGCCGTACTCCTCATTCTGGTGCGGATGCGCCGCCGTGAGATCGACGGCCCGATCGACGGCATCGTCTACGGCGGCCTGGTCGGTCTCGGCTTCGCGATGACCGAGAACGTCCTGTACTACTCCGCCGCCGCCATGCACGGCGGCACCAAGGGCCTGGTCGGCACCTTCATCCTGCGCGGCATCCTGTCCCCGCTGCTGCACCCGCTGTTCACCTCGGCCACCGGCATCGGGCTCGGCTACGCCGCCATATCCCGCAGCCGGCAGGCCCGCTGGCTGCTGCCGATCCTCGGCCTGCTGGTGGCGATGGGCCTGCACGCCACCTGGAACGCGTCGACGTCCACCGGCCACGTCGTCGCGGTGTACTTCTTCGTCATGCTGCCTGCGATCGTCCTCGTGCTCGCGATCGCCACGGTCGATCGGCGCCGCTCACGGCGGCTGATGCGCCGGATCCTGCCCGGTTACGTCCACTCCGGATGGCTGCAGATGCAGGACCTCGCGATGCTCGAGTCGCTGAAGTGGCGCCGCCGGGCGCGGGCGTATGTGAAGAACTTCGCCGGGCCCCATGCCGCCAGGGCGATGCGTGACTACCAAGTGGCCGCGACCGAACTCGTCCACCTGCACGACCGCACCGAGCGCCGCCAGTTCGACCCGGCGACGTTCGCCACCCGGCAGCAGGCCCTGCTGCGGCAGTTGCAGGCGGCGAGGTACGCCTTCAGCGCGCCGGTCCGCCCGTGGCGCTGAGCACCGGCCGATCAGTCCACGCACGCAGCGCGGCCCAGAGATAGAGGGCGGCCAGCCAGACCAGGCAAGCCCCGAGGACGTGCG
>JBAVXU010000316.1:0-1506 GCA_049698415.1 Mycobacteriales bacterium | reverse complement strand
CGTGTACATCGTGATCGGCTGGTTGGCGCTGCAGATCGCGGCCGGCCACCACACGCCGGAGGCGAACCAGCGCGGTGCGTTGGCCGACATCGCGCAGCACTCGTTCGGGGTGGTCCTGTTGTGGTTGCTGGGGCTCGGTTTTGCCGCGTACGCGCTGTGGCGGTTGAGCGAGGCAGCCTTCGGCACCGCGGTCGACGGCGACTCGGCGGGTCCACGACTGCAGGCGCTGGCGCGTGGGGTCGTCTACGCCGGGTTGGCCGTGAGCACGTTCGCCTTCATCGCCGGCACATCCAGGCAGAGCCAGTCACATCGGCAGGCCACGTTGACCGCCCGGGTGATGAAGCATGACTTCGGACGCTGGCTGGTCGGGATCGCCGGGGCGATCGTGGTGCTGATCGGCCTGGCGATGATCGTCAAGGTAGTGACGAGGAAGTTCCAGAAGGAACTACGCATGGATGATCTGACCGGCCGTACCCGCACCGTCGTGGTCGCACTCGGGACGGTCGGTAGCATTGCCCGCGGCGCCGTCTTTACCGTCACCGGTGCGCTGGTCATCGAGGCAGCAGTGACCTTCGACCCGGGGAAGTCCACCGGTTTGGACGGCGCCCTGCGCACACTTGCCGACCATGCGTACGGACCCTGGCTACTAATCGCCGCAGCTCTCGGGCTCATCGCCTTCGGTCTCTACGGATTCGCTGCCGCGCGCTGGGCCAAGACCTGAGCATCGGAGCCATTTCGCCAGATCGGGCGAGCTGAAGTGGTAGCCCGCATCGTCGGGAGAAACGCAGCGTCTTGTGCATTTTCCGCGCGGTCTGCTCCTCCCACTTACTACGGCCAACGGGCCGCGACCGACGCAGTGCTGGGAGGACGTCATGGGCTGGACAGCGACCGATCTATCGGCCGGACCAGGCAACGTGTTGGCTCAGGCGAACCCTACCGCCTACTTCACCGCAGACGGCACGCGGCACGTGGTGCACCTCGGGCACCACCCGACCATTCCGGCGTACAAGAGCAGCATCATTCAGTGGTACTTCCGTCGAGACGGCAGTGACAGCGGCGCCATCAACCTGATGATCGGCGACGAAGATGCCCAGCCAGCACAGGGGATGCCGACCGCCTATTACTACGCCGCACCGGCTGGCACCAAAACGACCTGTCTGGAGTGCCCGGAACGACCCCGCCGTTCACCCTCGGCGGGGCCGCCCCGACCGGCATCGCCGACCCCACCAACGGCACCCAACACATCTACTACGTCGACGTCGACTACCACCTGATCAGCCTCGACTGGACACCGTGATGCCGGGCAAAGAGCCCCACTGCGACGCGCTATCAGCCTCTATCGACGACGTTCTCCAACGGTTCGCCGCGGCGCAGGTGACCCAATTGGCGGCTCACCAGCTCACCGGCCCGCTGTTGCCAGCCCTCCGAACCCCCGCCGACGTGTGGGGTGAGCAGCAGGTTCGGCGCGCCCCACAGCGGATGATCGGCCGGCAGCGGCTCGGGGTC
>JBAVXU010000315.1:0-14617 GCA_049698415.1 Mycobacteriales bacterium | reverse complement strand
CGTACCCCCCGGCGGAGCCGCAACCGCGCAGGAGGGGGCTTCAGGTCACCTGTCGGCTGAGTCGCTGCCGTCCGGGCGCTCGAGGTAACGCCCGAGGAAGTCCTTCTCATGCGGGCGCAGTCGGCGTGGTCGCTCGGTCCGGAAGTCGAAGGCCACCATGCGTGAGGTCGCCCGGGCGTAGGTGATCCCGTCCGGGTCATAGACCTCGTAGGCAAGGTCGAAGAACGCGCCACCGATCCTGGTCACCCAGACATCGATGGGCACCGGGGTGTTGCGGTGCACCAGCGGCGTCCGGTAGTCGATCGACGTGCTGGCCACCAGGATGCCGGCCGCCAGGGCGCCGTCCTCAGCCTTGGCCCGGGCGATCAGGTCCTGCAGCATGTCGATGCGGGCTTCTTCGAGATAGGTCAGATACGGCACGTTGTTGACATGGCCGTAGGCGTCCATGTCCGACCAGCGCATCGGGCAGCGGTAGGTGTAACGGGGCATGGCAGCAGCCTGCCATGCCCCCGACTGCTAGTTGGGTACGAAGCAGATCCCTGCCCGGGCGCTACTGCCGGCGCACGAGGACGTGTTGTTGAGGTTGTCGCTGCCGATCCACAGTCCGGCGCCGGTGACCACCATGTCATCGGCGCCCAGACCGCGACCGCGGCCGGGGTTCCACACGACGCTGCCGTTGACCGGGCTGAGCCCGACCATTCCCGGTGCGACGATCGCACCTGGGCCCTTTGCGTCGCAGCCCAGCGGGTTGTTCGCCCAGCGCTCGTGGCCACCGACGTACACCGTCGTCGCGTCCGCGGCGACGGAGAACAGCGAGTCACAGCCGGTGTAGTTGATCCACAGCGGATCGACGTCGGTCTCGAGGCTCGAGAACGCCGCTGCCGCGTCGCAGAGTTCGGTGCGCGGTGCGGTGCGCGACGAGTCCCACGGCTTGTAGCCGGTGGTCGCGACGTAGATCTTGCTCATGTCCGGCGACCACGCGGCATCCTGCAGCCAGAACGGCTCGACCGTCGCGCAGTCCTCGTTGAACCCGTCCTTGTATTTCGGGTCGAGCGGGTTTCCGTCGGAGTACCAGTTCGAGACCGTCGCCGTGGTGCCCAGGTTGAGGCGGAAGATCTGGCGGCGAGGCTTGCCGCCGACCGAGGTGAAGTCGCCCATCATCAACACCGCGCTGCCGTTGGGGGACGGGGTCATGTTCCAGATCCGGGTGGGGTTCGAGCCGACGCCGGGGAACTGGTAGTTCCCGGAGATCACAGGCATCGCGTAGCCGTCCGGCAACCCGGTGGCCGGGCTCAGGCTCTTGAGGTAGCCGGCGAAGTACCCACCGACGAGCAGGTGCCCCTTCATCACCTCCATGTGCGTGACTCGCCCGCTCATGGTGTGCAGGAAGCTCTGGTCCACCGCCCCGGTGGTCGTGGAGACGCGGGCGATGTTCCTGGCCGCCGAGCCGCTGACGGTCGTGAACACGCCGCCGATGTAGGCACTCGAGCAGTCAGAGCCGTTGAAGGCGATGGTGTCGACCCGGCCGTTGACATTGGGCGCCCACGAGGTCATCGCGCCGGTGGTGGCCGAGAAACTGGCGACGTTGTTGCGCTGATAGGTGGTAGAGCCCTTCTTCAGAGCCGAGAACAGGCCCACGGCGTACATGTTGCCGCCGCAGGGCACGAGTTGACGCACCTGCTCGACCGACTTGTCTGTTCCACTCGTGGCAATGCTCGGGGTCCACGTGGCCGCCTTGAGGCTCACGCTCGCTTCAGCCAGCCCCGGCAGGGCCAGCACCATTAGGCCGGCAACGGCCGCCGCGAATAGTCCTGCCCGGCGTCGCGCGCGACGTAGCGGGGTGGCAGATCGGAGGTCAGCGGAAAAAGAGCGCGTGCGACCACGAAGCATGGAAGTCCCCCCCAGGACGATCAGTCATCATTCGGAGTTGTTGATGTACTGAGAGTCATCATCGAGGGGCTGCACACACCCGTCAATCGGTTTCGGACAACTCACCCGATCGCGGCGCGACGCCGCTACATAGAACAATCGGCCGATGACGCTGCGTTGATCAGCCGGTGGTGATCGACGAACTGCGCTCTGCCCGCGCTGCCTTCTTGGCCGCGGCGGAATCGCGCTGCTCGACGAACCGGCTGGCTGCGGCGTCAAGGTCACGCAGCGCCTCGGCCAGTTGCTCTCGTGCTTGCTCGCCGGCCGGTCCCAGACCGGCCCTCTCGAGCACGCCCCAGTGCCTGATCAACGGCATCACGATCTCGTCGTGATGGATCCGCAGGTCATAGATCCCCGCCTTGGCCATCTGCACGGCCTTGCGGGCAAATCCCGGGATGATCGCTCCGGGCATCGCGAATCCCACGACCTCGTCGGTGATGGCCTGGACCATCGCGTCGGGTGCGATGTCGAGTGCCGCGGAGACCAGGTTGCGGTAGAAGATCATGTGCAGGTTCTCGTCCATGGAGACCCGTGCCAGCAGCTTCTCGGCGATCGGGTCCTCGGTGTAGCGACCCGTGTTGCGATGAGAGATCCGCGTTGCGAGTTCTTGGAAGGAAACGTAGGCCAGCACGTTGAGCACCCCGCGCTCGCTCTCGAAACCGATCTCCATCGTCTGCATGCGGGCGCGCTCCAGCTCGACCGGGTCCACGCCGCGGGTGACGAGCAGGTAGTCGCGGATGCAGTAGGCGTGTCTGCCCTCCTCTGCTGTCCAGCGATTGACCCAGGTGCCCCAGGCGGTGTCCCGCCCGAACGCGCGCTCGATCTCGCGGTGGTATCCGGGCAGGTTGTCTTCAGTCAGCAGGTTGAGCTCGAGCGCGGTGCGGGCGATGGGCGACAGTGTCGACTGCTCCACCGACCACGGCTCGCCGTCGGGGCCGACGAAGTCTCGTCCCTCGCTCCACGGCACGAACTCGTGCGGCATCCACTCCTTGGCAGAGGAGAGGTGGCGGTCGAGGTTCTCCGCGACAGCCGGTTCGAGCTCGATCAGCAGTTGTGCCGGATCCGATGTGGTCACAGGCCCAGCGTACGGCGGCATCGGTGGCTGCTAGCCCAGTGGCGTCGCGGCAGCCATTGTGAACGCGTCGTAGAGCGCCCGGAGACGCTGGGTCAGCGGGCCGGGCCGGCCATCGCCGATGGTGCGGCCGTCGATGCTCACGACCGGTGTGAGGCCGCCCATCGTGCCGGACACGAACACCTCATCAGCGGTGTACGTATCGGTCAGCGACCAGTCACCTATCACGCTTGCGATCCCTTCCGCCGTGCACACCTCCAGCACGGTCGAGCGGGTGATGCCCTCTGGGCAGGCACGGGTGGTCGGCGTCAGCACGGTGCCGTTTCGGACGAGGAAGACGTTGGTCGCATTGGTCTCGGCGACGAATCCGACATCATCGAGCATGAGCGAGTCATCGGCCCCCGCGACGTTGGCCTCGATCTTGGCCAGGATCGAGGTCAGCAGGTTGTTGTGGTGGATCTTGGGATCGAGGGAGTCCGGACGGCTGCGTCGGACGCTTGAGGTGATCAGGGTGATCCCGCCGTCGTCGTAGACCGGCGATTTGTGCTCGGCCAGGACGATCAACGTCGGGCCGGCCTGGTTGAGCCGCGGATCCATCCCGCTGGTGATCTTGACGCCCCGGGTCAGGGTGAGCCGGATGTGTACATCGTCGGTCATCGCATTCGCCTCGAGTGTCCGGCGAATCTGCTCGGTGATCTCGGCGTCGCTGGGAACAGTGACGAACGCCAGCGCGTGGGCGGAGCGGCGCAGCCGGGCCAGATGCTCGCCGAGCTTGAACACCTGGCCGGAGAACACCCGGAGCCCCTCCCACACGGCGTCGCCGCCTTGGACGACAGAGTCGAACGGGCTGACCCCCGCCTCGTCGCGGTGCACGAGTCGACCGCCGACATTCACGATGAGATCGGCATTGCGCTCATCGAAGGCTTGCAACATCAGTTCTCCTCCGCCCGAAGCCGGTGTTCGGCCAATCGGTCGTAGTGGGGCCGGCATTGATCCAGCAGGGGCTGGAGTCGTTCGGGGACACGCTCGGAGGGCGGTCGGTCGGCGGCGAACCCGGTCGAGCGCCAGACCCCGTCGTACCAGTAGCGGCCCCACACACCATCGGTTTCGCGAGGCCCGGCCGGCCACGACAACATCGCCGGATCGAAGTCGACGCCGAGGGCACCGCAGAGCGCTCGCAGGGTCGCCTCCGGCCGGCGCAGCACGTCACGGGAGTCGACGACCGGGCCACCGAAGCGGTCGTACAACTCCACCTGCTGCGTGAGTCCGAGGTCGGCGATCGTCGGCTCGCCGCGCACCTTGGCGTAGGAGACCAGGACCTCGGCCGGGTCCCGGATCAAGAAGGCGTGGCGGAGTCCGGCCAGGCTGCCTCGGTCGATCTCCGGCAGCAGGTGCTGGGCCATGTGTTTTTGGAAGAACACCGTGGTCCCTGCGGGGACCGGACCACGGGTGAGGCCGGTGATCACGTCGCGCCAGTCGGTCGACTGACTCGCGATCACATCGTCGCGCCCCGGATGGTCCGAGCCGGTGCGGGACAGGTAGTAGGCATACAACGGCTCGTCGACGACGTGGCAGTGGGGCCGACTCCCCCATGCCCGCATCATCGCCGTCGAGATGTTGCGGGGCCCCGACCACATCGCAATGCGGTCGGGGCCCACGCGGCGATCAGCCGGTTCCAGAGAACTTCCAGAGACCACGACCATGGGTCGCAGAAACCAGGTAGGAACCACCCGGTGCGACAACAAGGTCGTTCGTGGAGGCGTTGGGCAGGTTGGTGCCCACCCGCGACCACGATCCGGAACCGTATGGACTCAGACTGCTGGAGAAGACGCCGACATCGGTGCCCACGACCAGCTTGCCGTGATAGACCAGCACGTCGTTGACCGGCGCATCCGGCAGGTTGCCGGACCGGTCGGTCCACGACGAGCCGCCGTTGGTCGACTCGAAGACGTGGCCAACGCCGCCGCCGGGAATCCACCGGCGCGAGAACGCGCCGTAGACGACGTAGACGTGCTGAGAGTCGCCCGGGTCCACATAGAACGATGTCGGGATCCGGTTGGGCAGGTTCGGTGCGCTGATCCGGTGCCAACTGCCACCGGCGTTGGTGTCGATGCCGGAGATGAACGGCGCCGAGCCACCCGGGTTGCACCCGTTGCCGCACCAGCCGGCGTAGATCGTCTGGCCGGACACGCCCACTGCGGTTGTCTGGGCGCCGGAGCCGAGGTCGTGCACCGGCTTCCAGCTGCAGTCGGTGTCGTTGCAGACCGTCGACCAGCCTGCACCCTTGTTGTCCCAGATCTTCTGCCCGCCGGCCACCCAGTGGTTGATGTTCTTCGGGTCGGCTTCGTAGGGCGCGATGAACCTGGGGTTCGGGTCGCAGGGCTGCGGGTTGTATTCGATCCCGATGAACGATGCGCACGTCGGCGTGATCGTCGTGTACGACCGCGTCGTCCCGTCGGACACCCCACCGTTCTGAGTGCGCGCCATCGTGAGATAGACGTACTCGTTGACCGCGCGACGAGCATCGTTGGGATCGACGATGACGTCACCGCCGTCACCACCGAACGGCGACACCATCTGCGAAGCACCCGGCTTCAGCAACGACGTGCCGTTGTCCTGCAGACCGCCGTAGACCGCGTCACCACCGCCCGGCCACCTGCCGATGCCTGCGTAGTAGTACTGCAGCGTGCGCAGCGTGGCGTTGAGGTTGCTCCACTTGACGACCTTGCGCAGCGAGGCCGGACGGCTGTACATGCCACCATCGTTGGCGAAGTACGCGGTGCCGTCAGGTGCCACCAGTGCGGCGTGCTGGTCGGGGTGCGTGGTGTCGGGGCAGGTGTCCTTCTTGGGGTCGAAGCTCCAGCAGGGCTTACCGAAGTTCCAGTACGGGCCGATGCTGTACCACGTGTCGCCCGAGTTGTTCGTCTCGTAGACCTCCTTGAGGCCGAGGTAGACGTGCTTGGGATCCTTGGGGTCCACCGTGACGTACTGGTCGTACCACGACTGGCTGCCCGCACCGCTGGTCGCTGTGTTGGGCGACGCGTCGAGCTTGGCGTCGTCGGCGATCAGAGTCCACGGGCCTGCGGCCGTGCCGGACTTCGAGCGGTAGACACCGTTGAGGCCGACGGTGTCCGGCGCCTCGATGACGGCGAACACCTCGCTGCCGTCGGCGGTGTAGTCGAGGCTGGTCCGGCCGATCAGGCCGGTGACGCCGGCCGGAGTCACCTTGTGGAACGAACCGGCGGTGCCGCCCGTGGTGGAGACGTAGAACCCGTTGTAGTCATAGGTGTCGGGCAGGGTCCCACCGCGCCAGCCGAGGACGGCGAAGACGTAGTTGCCATGGGTGCCGGGGCGCACCAGCACATCACTCATCCACGACGTGCGGTAGGGCGAGTGGGTCGGGTTGGGATCCGGCTTGAACACCACGGTCCACGGTGCGGTCAGGTCCAGGACACTGCGCCGGACGAGGCCGTTGCTCGTCGCCACGATGACGTAGCCGTTGCCCTGGAAGGTGATCCGGGAGATGAGGCTGTTGGTGAGACGATCACCGACGAGCGCCCAGGTCTGGCCGCCGTCCGCCGAGCGGTAGATGCCGTCACCCGCGTAGTTCTCGAAGGCGGTGTTGGCCTCGCCGGTGCCCACCCACAAAGAGTGGTCGGCGGGGTTGACGGCGATCGCGCCGACCGAGAGCCGTGTCTGCTTGTCGAAGATCGGCTTCCAGTGCCGGCCCTTGTCGGTGGTCTTCCAGACGCCTCCGTCTGCAGCACCGGCGTAGACGATGTTGCCGTCGGTGGCCAGCGCGGTCATCCGGCCGGAGACCAGGCCGGCGCCGCCGCTGGAGTTGGACCAGAACGGGTCGCGGTAATTGACGGCATCCGAGTTGTACGGCTTGTTGCTGAGCTCCTGCCACGACCCCGCGGCCTGGGGAAGCTTCTTGGCCTGGGCGCTCGCCGCCTGGAAAGCCTCGGCGCTGACCGTGGTGCCAGGGGCGGTGCGGACTGCGGCGTACTGCTCCGCGCGGTCCATCAACTCCTGGGTCGCACCGTCGTCGCCGGTGTCCGTGGTGCTGGCACTCCGGGCCTGGGGGTTGTTCGGGCTGACATGCTTGGTCAGCCCGGTCGGGCCGCTGCGTGGTGCCGCGTTGGCACTCCCGGGGCCGACCGTCAAAGACAAGATCACGGGCACCGCGGCCGCGATAACGACCGCCCCGGCCCGGAGACGCTTAGCTAGATACATTGACCCTCCCGGTCTTCACTTGGGATCCGCATTGACCACCAAGTGCCGCAAATCCGGCCGTGGGCCGGGATCGACAGGGAGACACTAGTACCGCAGTGGCCGAATTCACCCCCCCAGGGTCGAAAGTTTTTCCCGGCCCCCGGATCAGAGCCGAGCCAGGGCCGCCCTGGCCAGCGTCGTGGCCTGGTTCAGGCCATCGGCTGTGAGCACGGCGACGTGGATGACGAGATTGGCGCGGCGCACGTAGAGATGATGCGTCGGCCCGCCGATGCTGAAGCAGAAGTTGTCGTCGCCGAGGGACTTCACCTGACCGGTGCCCAGTGAGATGCAAGGTGAGGGGGACGTGGACGCGCGCCTCGATCTCGTCCGCCATCTGCTGGGCCAGAACCGCGTAGTAGGTCGGCGGTCGCTTGGGCACGTCGTAGGCTGCGGGCACGACCCGGTTGGTCGTGCGACCGCCGATGTTGCCGAATCGGGGGTACGAGTTTGACCGCCGCGGTTCGCTGCGCGGCGCTGATGTCGGCCCAATGTCCGACCATCCACCGCATCGCCGCGCTGCCGGAGCGGATATCACCCACCTTGCCCTCGGCACCTGCACGCCGGGCAGTGGCCCGAATGCCAGCGCGAACGCCTCGAGTGCTGTGGTCGCACTGGCTGAACCCTCGGGGCTGAGTTCGGCGAGCACCTGCTGCCAGGCAGTCGCCTCGGGCGGTTTCGCCGCCGTCGCCTTCTTGCCCGCAGAACATCCACTGGCGAGGATGAGGCAGACAGCGAGTAGCACGGGAACCACCGTGCGTAGGCGGGCGGGGCCGCGGCGAGCCGCGCTCCGGCGTGGCTGCATGTGGGACTCCTCCCCCGATGCGGGCGAGTCTTGTGGGTCGGCGGCCGTGTGTCCATCACTTGCGGGGCACGTCCGGAGCGCCGGTGATTCACAGCGAGCCTCCAGGTTGCCCGAAGAGCGAGCGCAGCAAGTCCGACCACTCTGGCTTCCTGAGCGGCCTTCCCGGTCGCCACAACCCAGGAGGTAGAGATGGACGACGACCAGCGAGTCGCAAAGCGCAGGGTCCCCCCGCGCGTGGCCGGAGCGGTCGGGCTGCTCGCGGTGGGGGCCGTCACCGGCGGCATCCTCGCCGCCAGCCTGACCGCTTCAGCCGCGACGACAACCGCCACCGCGAGCTCGGCAACCGCGGCACCGGGAACCGGCGGCCCCGGCCCGGGCGGCCCGAACTCCGTACGCGCCGGCGAGAAGGCGCTCACCGGCACCCTGGCCGCGACGGCGAAGGCGAACGCGCTCAAGGCGGTGCCCGGTGGCACGGTCATCCGCGTCGAGACCGACGCCGACGGTGCGGTGTACGAAGCGCACATGACCAAGGCCGACGGAACGCCGGTCACGGTGAAGTTCGACAAGAACCTCAAGGTGACCGCCATCCAGGCGGGCATGGGCTCGCACAAGTAGTTCCTGCCGAGCGGCGGTCCGGGCGACGACAGCCCGGGTCGCCGCTCTCGGACTGTTCACAGCTGGTTCCCAGCCAGCTGTCAGGTCACCGAGAGCCTTCTGGTGCAGTCTGAAGCCATGATGAGCAACGCCCAGCCGGAAGCGCGGCTGCTGATCGTCGATGACGAACCCAACATCGTCGAGCTGCTCGCGGCCAGTTTGCGCTATGCCGGCTTCGAGGTGATCACAGCGGCCGGTGGCGAGCAGGCGCTGCAACTGGCCCGCGAATCCGCTCCCGACCTGGTCGTCCTGGACGTGATGATGCAGGGTCTGGACGGCTTCAGCGTGGTCCGGCGGATGCGCGGCGAGGGAATCCGGTCACCAGTGCTCTTCCTGACCGCGCGCGACGCCACCGAGGACAAGGTGGCCGGCCTGACGCTCGGCGGCGACGATTACGTGACCAAGCCGTTCAGCCTCGAAGAGGTCATCGCCCGCATCCGTACGATCCTGCGCCGGGTGAGTGGGCCGAACGGAGCAGCCGCAGCCCGGCTCGTCTTCGCCGACCTGGAGTTGGACGAGGACGCGCACGAAGTGCACAAGGCAGGAGAGGCCGTCGCCCTGTCCCCCACCGAGTTCAAGCTGCTGCGCTACTTCATGCAGAACCCCGGCCGCGTGCTGTCCAAGTCCCAGATCCTCGACCACGTCTGGAACTACGACTTCGGCGGCGAGGCCAACGTCGTGGAGTCCTACGTCTCCTACCTGCGCCGCAAGGTCGACACCACTCAGCCCCGGCTGCTGCACACCCTGCGCGGTGTGGGTTACGTGCTGCGCCAGCCGCGGACATGATCCCCGGCCAGAGGGGGAGGGTGCGCCGGGCGACGGATCGGTTGCCCCTGCGGATCAAGCTCGTGGTCACCGCGCTGCTCCTGGTCATGGGCGCGCTGATCGCGGCCGACCTGGCGGCGACGACCTCGCTGCGCGGCTACCTGCTGGGCCGGGTGGACTCCCAGTTGCAGGACGCCGCGATCCAGGTCGGCCCACACGGTGAGCCCGACCACGGTCCCGGCGGCGACCACGGCACTGGACCCGCCACCGACTATTACGTCGCGACGGTTGCTCCCGACGGCACGGTGACACCGTCGCGGACCGACCCGGTCCGGGCGGGCCAGTCGGCACCCGATCTGCCGCTGTTGACCGCAGCCGCGGCCGCACAACGTACGAAGCCGTTCACCGTCCCGGCGGTGGGCGGTGGCAGCGACTGGCGAGTACGCCTGACACCCATGACCAACACCTCGGGCAGCCTTGTCGTCGCGACGCCTCTCGGCGACCTTGATGCCACCGTGCACCGGCTCGGCTTCCTGGAACTGCTGACCGGGCTGGTGGTGCTCTTCCTGCTCGCGGGGCTGGCGTACCTCCTGGTCGGCACCAACCTTCGACCGCTGGTCGAGGTCGAGGAGACAGCCGCGGCCATCGCCGCCGGCGACCTGTCCCGGCGAGTTCCCGAGCACCATCCGCGTACCGAACTCGGCCGGCTCTCCACGGCCCTCAACGGCATGCTCGCGCAGATCGAGTCTGCCTTTAGGGTCCGCCAGGCATCGGAAACGGCCGCCCGGGCCTCCGAGGACAGGATGCGACGCTTCGTCGCCGATGCCAGCCACGAACTACGCACCCCCCTGACGTCGATTCGCGGGTTCGCCGAGTTGTACCGGCAGGGTGCGCCCACCGGCGCCGAGGACGTGTCGCGTTACATGCGGCGGATCGAGGACGCGGCCGCCCGGATGGGCCTACTCGTCGACGACCTGCTGCTCCTTGCCCGACTGGACCAGCAACGCCCGCTCGAGCGGCGCCCGGTCGACCTGCTCGTCGTCGCCGCCGACGCAGTGCACGACGCGCGGGCCGTTGCACCTGACCGCGGGATCGAACTGCACACGATCGACAGCCCGTTGCCTGCGGTGGTGATCGGGGACGACTCCCGGCTGCGCCAGGTGGTGACCAACCTGATGAGCAATGCGCTGATGCACACCCCCGAAGGAACTCCGGTGACCGTTCGGGTCGGAACCCGGGCCGAGGGCAACGGGCCAGGGTCGGCGATCGTCGAAGTCATCGACGCCGGTCCCGGGCTTCCGCCGGACGAGGCGGGCCGGGTCTTCGAGCGGTTCTACCGGGCGGATGCGTCCCGGGACCGCAGCCGCGGCGGCAGCGGGCTCGGCCTTTCCATCGTCGCTGCGTTGACGGCGGCGCACGGTGGGAAGGTCGAGGTGGACACCGCCGTGGGCAGCGGGACGACATTCCGGCTGACCCTGCCGCTGGCCGACACGCCGGCCCCGACACGCGAGCAATCAGGGGTATTACGGGCTGACTAGCCGGTCACTTCGGCAAATCGGTCACGGATGCCGAGTCGATCCGTAGCTTGGACGAAGTAATCACCGGGCGGCAGATGCCGAATTCCTGCCCGTCGTGCCGGTGACCTGATGACGACTTGCAGGGCAGGTACGGGGGACCCAGGTACGACGACACCTTCGGGTGTCTTGGGGTGAAGCCGCGCAGCGGCCGGGCAGCCTTTCTGACCGAACCCGACAGCTCACCCCGCAGGCATGCAGAAAGGGATTTGCAATGCCTGCTCATCGCCGTTCGTTCCGTTCGCGCGCCCTGATACTGGTGGCCGCCCTGCTCAGCGCTCTCGGTGCCGCCGGACTGACCGCGGTTTCGGCCAGCGCCACCACAGCGACCGCGTGCTACCTGTCGTCGACCACGATCGTCGGGCCCGGCTCGACGACGGTCTTCGCCGGGCAGATCCTCACCTCCACCGGAGCGCCGATCAGAGGGGTCCGGGCGCAACTCGAGCAACTGGTCTCCGGTGCCTGGCAGCCTTACTACTACGTCGTCACCGACTCGTCGGGGCGAGCCGGGCTGTCCGTCCGGCCATCGGTCACCATGACCGTGCGGCTGAGTCTGTACCCCACCACGTCCTACACCGGCTGCTCCACCGGGCCGAGGACGCTGTGGGTGTCGACGGATGCGGCAGTCATGACCGAAGCCGCCCGGCACAACGGTCAGCCCTACGTCTACGGCGCCGCCGGACCGTCGTCGTTCGACTGCTCCGGCTACACGCAGTACGTCTACAGGCAGTTCGGCCGCATCCTGCCGAGGACCACCGCACAGCAGTACGCCGCGGTGCACCACATACCCAAATCGTACGCGGCGCAGGGTGACCTCATCTTCTTCGGATCCACCCCGAGCGGGATCTATCACATGGGCATCTACGCCGGTGGCGGCTACATCTGGCACTCGCCGTCCAACGGGCAGACGGTCAAGAAGCAGTTGATCTGGACCTCCGCGTACTACACCGGCAGGTTGTAGCCGCGCAGGCGGCGCCCGCTCCCCGAGAACGGGCGAGCGCGTGTCAGGATGCTCAGGTGGCCATGCGGATAGCTCTCGCAGCGAGCAACACGCTGGCAATACGAGCCGGCCTGGGGCTTGCCGAGGCTGGCGGCAACGCCGTCGACGTCGCCATCTCGGCAATGCTCGTGGCGATGGTGTGCGAGCCCGGCATCTGCTCCCCGGCGGGCGGCGCGTTCGTGACCGTGGCGCCGGCCGACGAGACGACTCCGGTGACGTTCGACGGCAACGTCGAGATGCCCGGCCGCGGGGTGCCGCGCGAGCAGTTCGATCGGGGGCTGCGCGAGGTCACGATGACCTACGGCGGCGGGGTCACGACGACGATCGGACACGGCTCGGTCGCCACGCCGGGTGCGATCGCTGCGCTCGATCTGGCCCACCGCCGCTACGGCAGCGCCCCCTGGTCCGAGGTGGTCGCGCCTGCCGTGACATCCGCCCGGGAGGGCTTCCCGCTCGGCTCGGCCTCGGCGTACTACCTCGGCCACTCCGGTGAGAACATCTACGGCTGGCACGCGGACAGCCATGCCGCGCTGCACCATCCCGACGGCAGGCTGTTCGTCGCAGGCGACGTCGTACGCATCCCGTACCTCGCCGACACCCTGCAACTGATCGCCGACGAGGGCAGCGCCGCGTTCTATCGCGGCGACATCGCCAAGCTCATCGCGGCGGACATGGCCGAGCACGGCGGCCTTCTCACCGAGCAGGATCTGGCGTCCTACCGCGTCGAGCCGCGCGACTCGCTGCGGGTGCAGTACGGCGACTGGACGCTGGGCATCAACCCGCCCCCGTCCATCGGCGGACCGGTGCTCGCAGCGATGCTGACCCTGATGGCGGGCCGGCCCGACGGTGCATGGCAGCCCGAGGACGTCGCCATGCTGGTCGCGGTGCAGGAGGCCGTGCTCAGGTACCGGCTGGAGCACCTCGACATCACCGCCGACCGCCAGGCAGCGGCGCAGCAGCTGATGGACCTGGTCCGGGCCGAGGGCATCGCCGGGCTCGGCGGCGCCCCCTCGACCGTGCACATCTCCGCCGTCGACGAACAGGGGTGCGCCTGTGCGATCACCGCGTCGACCGGATACGGCTCCGGGGTGATGACACCGGGGACCGGTCTGTGGCTCAACAACTGCCTGGGCGAGCCCGAACTCAACCGCGGCGGCATGCATGCGCTCGCGCCGGGCGAGCGGCTGGCCTCGAACATGGCCCCGACCGTCGGCCGCTCCACGGACGGGAGCGTGCTCGCTGTGGGCTCGCCGGGGGCCGACCGGATCACCACAGCCCTGCTGCAGGTGCTGGCCGGTTTCGCCGGTGGAGGGATGGATCTCGCGACGGCGGTCGCCCATCCGCGGCTGCACGTGCGGACCGCGGACGGTGCACCGGTCGTCGAGCACGAGGACGGCGTCGCGCTGCCGCCCTTGCCCTGGCCGACTCGTTCACATGGGGTGAGTTCCATGTACTTCGGCGGCGTAGCCGCAGCCCTGCTCAAGGGCGACGGCAGCCTGCACGCCGCCGCCGACCCGCGCCGCGACGGATGTGTCGCGGTCAGTTGACGACGCACTGATGCATCGCGCCGCCCGCCTGGAGGACGGTTTCTACGACCTGGTCGCGCGCATCGCGCGGCGGCGGGGGTGGCAGCCCCGGATGCTGGTCTACACCGGATACGGCACCGATGGCTGGGTACGGGTCTTCGGCCGGGTGCTGCTGACACCGCCGGGCACCCGCCGCCGAGACATCGAGGACGGCCGCCGCGGGTGGCGCCGCTTCTTCTCGGCCAAGATCGCGGGCGTACCCGTCACGATCGACATTGCCGGGACCCGCCACGAGGTGTCCACCGGCAGAGGCGGCTATGTCGATGAGCTCGTGCCCGCCGACCTGGCTCCGGGCTGGTCCACGGCTCAGCTGCGCACGGCCGGCGCCTCGCCGGCCGACGCACCCGTGCACGTGCTCGGGTCGCAAGCCCGGCGTGGAGTGGTCAGCGACATCGACGACACGGTGATGATCACCGCCCTCCCCCGGCCGCTGCTGGCGTTCTGGAACACCTTCGTCCGTACCGAGGCCTCACGCCGACCGGTGCCGGGGATCGCCCAGCTCTACCGCGAGCTCGCGGCGGATGATCCCGGCACGTTCTTCGTCTACCTCTCCACCGGTCCCTGGAACGTCGCGCCGGCCCTGGACGCGTTCCTCGACCGGCACGGATTCCCGCGCGGCCCGCTGCTGCTCACCGACTGGGGACCCACGCCTGAGGGGTGGTTCCGCTCCGGCCGCGAGCACAAGCGGGCGCAGCTTCACCGACTGATCTCCGAACTGCCGCAGCTGCACTGGTTGTTGGTCGGAGACGACGGCCAGCACGACCCGGAGCTCTATGCCGAAGCGGCCGAGCAGGCACCCGGTCGCGTTCGAGCGGTCGTCATCCGACAACTCACGGCGACCGAACAGGTGCTGACCCACGGCACGCCCGAGCCACTCTCGGCGCTGCCGTGGGTGGCGAAGTCGCCGACGGCGGCGGTTCCGGTGGTCAGCGCGCCCGACGGCTTCGGTCTGCTCGCGGC
>JBAVXU010000314.1:0-11365 GCA_049698415.1 Mycobacteriales bacterium | reverse complement strand
GTGCACGACCACGAGTCGGGTCACCGCACGGGTGAGCGCGACGTAGACCCGCCGCAGACCCGCGACCTCGGCCTCCACGATATCGGCCGGCTCCACCACGATGACGGAATCGAACTCCAGGCCCTTGGCCAGCGAGGCCGGCACGAGGCTGACCCGCTCGCTGGACTCCGTACCGACCATGGCAGCGGGGATTCCGGCGGCGCCGAGTGCGCCCATGAGTTCGGGCACAGTGGCGTCGGCCGCGATGACGCCCACCGACCCCTCGAAGGCGACGACGTTGCGCACTTGACGTACCGCCTCGGGCACCGTCGCATCCGCCCTCGCGAACCGAAGGGCATCGTGGCCGCCGCGCAACGACTCCACCGGTGCCGCCCCGGGGGCGATGTGAGGAAGCATCCGGTTGGTCAGGGCGACCACCTCGCCGGGAACTCGATAGCCCCGGGTCAGCGGGACGGTACGCGCGGCCGGCTTGCCCAGGTGCCGCAGCGTTGTCGACCAGTCGTCGGTGGCCCATGGGGCGGTGCCCTGGGCGATGTCGCCGAGCACGGTCAGCGACCCGGTTGCCGACCGGCGAGCGATCGCCCGGCACTGCATCGGCGAGAGATCCTGCGCCTCGTCGACGATCACATGGCCGTACGACGGGGTGCGGTTGACCAGACCGGCCGCCTCGTCGACCAGCACCGCATCGGCAAGGGACCACCGGGCGCTGCCCGGCCCGCGCGGGGGCGTAGGCCAGCAGATCGCGGCTTGCTCGTGGTCGTCGAGCAGTCCGCGCGCGGTCACCGCCAAGAAATCGGGGTCGCCCAGCAGCCGCAGGACGAGCCGGACCGCATCGATCGTCGGCCAGAGCTGCTCCAGGGCCGCCTGGACCTCACGCGAGCGACCCAGTCGTTGCAGCGACGCGTCGGTCGGCGTTGCCCCCTCGGCTTCCATCTGCCGCCGCACGTCGTTCATCACGAAGGTCTGCAGTCGCTCCCGGCCGGCGCCGTAGCGAACGTCGCTGCGCCGCAGGTCGTCGATCCATCGCCGCAGGCGATCGGGTGGGACCCGGTGGCGCCGCGCTCCAATGCGTACCTCGAAGGGCTGGTCCGGACGCCGCAGGCCGGAGTAGACGGCACGGTGGATCACCTCCGCCATCCGCGCATCGCTCTTGACGACGGCCGCCCGTGGTTCGTCGATACCCCGCACACGCACCGCAGTCGCCATCTCGTCGACGCTGAGTTGCTCGACATCGATCTCACCGAGGGCGGGAAGCACGTTGGCGACGTAGGACAGGAATGCGCGGTTAGGCCCGACCACCAGCACGCCGCCGCGCTTCAGCCGCTCCGGGTAGGTGTAGAGAAGGTACGCAGCACGGTGCAGGCCGACCGCTGTCTTCCCCGTGCCTGGCGCGCCCTGCACGCAGATGCTGTCGTCGAGGTCGGCTCGTACGATCCCGTCCTGGTCGGGCTGGATCGTCGCGACGATGTCGCGCATCGGCCCGATGCGAGGGCGTTCGATCTCGTCGAGCAGGATCTGGCTTGTCTCGTGGGGGCCGGTATCCGCGACCAGGTCCTCGTCCTCGAAGCCGGTCAGCTCACCGGCTGCGAACCCGAAGCGTCGGCGGCGGCGGACGCCCATCGGCTCGGCCGGGCTGGCGCGATAGAACGGGCGGGACACCGGCGCCCGCCAGTCGATCACCATAGGATCACCGGCTTCGTCGCGGACGTGCCGGCGTCCGATGTGAAACACCTCGCCGTCGGCCCGCTGGTCCAAGCGACCGAAGAACAACGCGGTCGTCGGATCGTCCTGGAGCTGGGCGAGTCGACGTGCCCGGGCGAGGCCGAGGCCCTCGCTGGCCAACGCGTCGATGCCGACGTCGCTGAGCACACTCGCGCCGGCTCGCATCCTGGCGAGGCAGTCGCGGGAATGGGCGAGGTGCCGGCGTTCGGCGGCAAGCTCGGCCAAGGGGGTAGTCACGGGATCAACCAGCCTACGAGGAGCCGCTCGGTGCGCTCAACCGGATTTCGAGCACGCGGTGCGGACCTAGGCCGGCTCGTCGTCGGCGGTGACGAGATCCTCATCGCCGGGTACGTCGTCCGATGTCGCTGCCGCTGAAGCTTGCGGCTCGGAAGGCTCGGAAGGCTCGGAAGGCTCCGACGGCTCGGACGCCTCGGACGCCTCGGACGCCTCGGATTGTTCAGTCGGCTCGTCGGGCGCTGTCGCCTCGGCCGGCTTCGACGGCTTCGACGGCTCACTGGGCTGGTCCGGCTGGTCCGGCCGGTCCGGCTCGTCGGGTGGCGCAGGCTGGGTTTGGGAGAAGCTGCGCAGCGCCTCCTGTAACCCGTTGTACGCCGACAACTCGAGGCGCAGCACGCTGAGCAAATCCGCATCGGTGATGGCTGCGACCTCGGCCCGCATGCGTTCGTCGACCTGCTGGCGCTGGGTCCGCGCCGCCCGCGTGATCACCCGGGCGTAGATGTATGCCAACAGCGGCCCGACGATGAGACCGCCCAGAGCGACCGCCCCTCCGATCAGCACCGGCAGGCCAAGCCGGTCACCCGTGACCAAGCCCGAGATCGCCCATGCCGCGCCACCGATCACCGCGAGCAGGAGCAGCCAGTTCAGCGCAGCCGCGGTCCCCCACCAGCGCGGCGCGGTCACCGATGCGGTGCCTTCGGTGCGTACAGCCGCATCCAGCTTGTCGGAGGTTGCTTCGGCCGAGACCACCGCGGCCTGCTCCATGCGGAGCACCCAGCCGGGCGGCAGGCCGGCCGATGACGAGGCGGCGGCCGTACGGGCCACCTCCTCCACCTCGGAGCGCTGCACCGCAAGCGGGCTCGTGCTTTCTGGTCGGTGGTGCCGCCATGCCAGCAGCGGCCAACCCGTGCGCCGGCGCCCGCGACTGCGGTAGTCCTCAGCGCGCTGCGCCGCGAGTGCCTCGACCCCGGCCAGCTTGGCCAGCCGCTCGGCGGCCGCGCTCCCCGCCTGGTCCAGGATGCTCAGGTCGGCATCGGGCCGGACCTGATGCCCGAGCGAATGCGCCAGCACGTCGAGGTCGGCCGAGATCCGGCGAGCGGTGGCCTGCCGCGACGCGACCGCGGTGGTGAGTACGGCCCGGAGGTCGCTGACCCCGACACCGCTGCGAGCCGAGGTCAGCATCGTGCGAACGGCACCGAGCCCGTCGTCGCTGAGCAGCCGGCGCAGATCCTGCATGCAGCTCTGTGCCTGCCCTGGATCGAGCCGGTCGCTCTGGTTGAGCACCACCATCATCACGTCGGCATAGCTGTGCAGCGGCCGGAGGTATCTCTCGTGCAGCAGGGTGTCGGCGTACTTCTGCGGGTCGAGCACCCAGACCAGCACGTCGACGAGGTCGATGAGCCGGTCGACCTCGAGCCGGTGAGCGGTCTCGACCGAGTCGTGGTCGGGCAGGTCGAGCAACACCAGTCCGCGCAACGCAACCTCTGCGTCGGCGTCGAGCTCGGACTCGCGGCCGATGCGTCGTTCGGAGGGCACTTCGAGCCAGTCGAGCAGGCTTGTCACATCGCGGTCGCCCCAGACGCAGGCGTACGGCGCCGCTGTCGTGGGCCGTCGGATTCCCACCTGCGAGAGCTCCAGCCCGGCGAGGGCGTTGAACAGCGACGACTTGCCGCTGCCAGTGCCTCCGGCCAGCGCCACGACCGTGTGTTCGCCGGAGAGCCGCAACCGCTGCCCGGCGCGGCGCAGGAGTCGCTCGGTCGCGACCGCCGTGCGCCGGTCGAGCTGGCCGGAGTCTTCCTTGACGATCAGGCTGACCCGGTCGAGGCGGCCGGGCAGATCTCCGATGTCACGCGTCCCGTCGCCCGCCGGGCCGACCGGCCGGCTCACGGCAGGCTCCCGACGGCCTGCGCTGCTTGTCTCAGCCGGGTATCCCCGCCGGCCAGCCGGATCAGTTCGGTGAGCGGTTCGCCGAGGGCGGCCACCGCGCCGGCGATGGCGCGCTGCAGCACCCCTGCCCGGCGGGTCCCGCCGGCCGCGAGGCTCTCCAGCCAGCTGCGTACGGGCGCCACTGCGGCAGGGGGCAACCGGTTGTCGACGAGTGGGGTCTCGGCGACAACGATCAGAGCCGCGTCGAGCAGTCCGTAGCGCTGCAGCAACTGCTGGAGCGCCGCCTTGACGGGCTCGGCGGCCTCGGCCTGGACACGGTCGAGCACCACCGCCAGGTCGGCACCACGTCCGCTCGCCGCCAACAGCATCTGCCAGGGGATCGCGTCGGCGTACCTCGTAGCCGTCGTCACGAACAACCACACGTCCGCGGAGGCCAGCAGGTCGTGCGTCGGTCCGGCAACGTCGTCGCCGGCGGTGCCGATGTCGGGGGTGTCCATGAGAGCGACCCCCGGCGGAAGCTTGACCGAGGTGACGGTGTGCATGGCGGCCCACGCCGGAACGCGTCGGCGCTCACCGGGGAACCAGCGGGCATCCTCCGGTCGATGCGCCAGCATCGGTGTACGCGTCGTCGGCCGGAGCGCGCCGGACGGCGAGACGTTCTGCCCGGCCAGGCCGTTGACCAGCGTCGACTTGCCGCCGCCCGTCGGCCCAGTCACCGCGACCACGATCGGAGCGTGCGGGTGCGACACACGGGGCATGATGTGGCCCTCGAGTTCGGCGAGCAACCGGGAGCGCAACTCGCGCGCATGATCACTGGTCTCGTCGATCGTGACGGCGGTCAGCGCCTCGCGCAGAGCGCTGAGGTCGTCGATTGAGGGGGCACCCCCTGCCGCTGCCACACCTATAGCGTGCCGTCCCACGAGGACTCCGCGACACGCGGGTCACAGATTGCCCTGTCACCAATCCTCGCAAAGAGCATCACAATATTCATAAAGCTGCTCTGCCACGCATACCGCCATCAAGGGCGCACTGCAAGCAGTGGCGGGTGAGCGTGACGGGCGCGGGTGCACACTGAACGGCATGCCGCCAGAAGAACCCACATCGCCGCTGCTCGAGCGGATCCGCTGCGGGATCATCGGTGACGACGAGGTCGCCGCCGGGCCGTACGGCCCACTTCGGGTGACGTACGCCGACTACACCGCGTCCGGACGCGGGGTCGACTTCATCGAGGATTTCATCCGCCACGAGGTGCTGCCGCGCTACGCCAACACGCACACCGAGAGTTCCGGCACCGGCCGGCAGACCAGCCGGCTGCGTGAGGACGCGCGAGCGGTGATCAGGGCCTCGGTCGGCGGTGACGAGGACACCCTCGTCATCTTCTGCGGATCCGGCAGCACCGGCGCGATCGACAAGATGATGGGCATCCTGGGGCTGCGTATCCCCTCGCAACTCGAGGACCGCCACGCACTCTCCGCTCACATCCCCGCTGACGAGCGACCCGTGGTCTTCGTCGGCCCGTACGAACACCACAGCAACGAACTGCCGTGGCGAGAGTCCATCGCCGACGTCGTGGTGATCCCGTCCGACGTCGACGGTCACATCGACGAGGCGGTGCTCGCCGAGCATCTGGCGACCTACGCCGACCGACCGCTGCTCATCGGCAGCTTCTCCGCCGCTTCCAACGTCACCGGGATCCTGTCCGACACGGCCGGCATCGCTGCGTTGCTGCATCGCCATGGCGCGCTGTCGTTCTGGGACTTCGCGGCGGCGGCGCCGTACGTGCCGATCACCATGGGCTCTCCGGCTGACGGAGGCGGCTACCTCGACGCGGTCTTCATCTCGCCGCACAAGTTCGTCGGTGGCCCGGGCACGCCCGGTGTGCTCGCGGTGCGCCGCGAACTGCTCACCAACCGGGTGCCCACCGTGCCGGGCGGTGGCACGGTCGCCTACGTCAGCCCCGCCGACCACGAGTACCTCGCCGACCCGATCGGCCGGGAGGAGGGCGGCACGCCGGAGATCATCGGCTCGATCAGGGCCGGGCTGGTCTTCCAGCTCAAGGCGGCCGTCGGTGTCGACCTGATCCACGATCGCGAGGAACGGTTCTGGCATCGAGCGGTTGCCGCGTGGTCGGCGCACCCCGCGATCGAGGTGCTCGGCGACCGCAACGCGGAGCGGCTGTCGATCCTGTCCTTCGTCGTGCGCCACGGCGGCCGCCAGTTGCACCACAACTTCGTGGTCGCCGTCCTGAACGACCTGTTCGGCATCCAGGCCCGCGGCGGCTGCTCGTGTGCCGGGCCGTACGGCCACAAGCTGCTAGGGATCGATCTGGACCGGTCGGCTGCGTTCCAGCGTGAGCTGGACCGGGGGTGCGAGGGCATCAAGCCTGGATGGACCCGGATCAATCTCAACTACTTCATCTCAGACGCCGTCTGTGACTACATCGTCGACGCGGTCGGGCTGATCGCCGACAGCGGCTGGAAGCTGATGCCGGACTACTGCTTCGACCCGGCCTCCGGGCTGTGGCGGCACCGCGACGGACCCCTCGACCCGCCCCTGCGGCTCACCGATCTCCGCTACGACGAGGCCGGACAGTTGCAGTACGACAAGGCGCACAGCACCGCGCCGGAGTCGGCACTGGCCGGACAGCTCGCCGACGCGCAGAGACTGCTCGACGCCAGGTCACCAACTGACGAGGAGATGGCCGAGGACCCGGCCGGCATGCCCGGCGACTTCGAGTCGCTGCGCTGGTTCCCGCTGCCCAAGGGCTGCCTCGGCTGAGTTCCACGCGCCTCCTGGTTGAACCCCGCCACTTGGGGCACGCCTCTACCTGCGGGCAGGCAGCCCGATCCTGCCCTGACTAGAGGGGAGTGAGCTCATGGCCGTTACGGCATTCCAGGACCTTCCACTTGCCGATCGCGACCGGGAGTGGGACGGCGACGCGGCCGAGTCCCGGGTCCGGAAGTGGGCCGGGGCAGAAGATGGTCCTAACGAGAAGTACCGAGACGCGCACGTCTGGTACGACAGCGACAACAAAGACAACTTCACCGCCTACAAACTGCTGATCACCGACGTCATCGACGGAAAGCTCAAAGCGGTGCCGCGCGGCTTCATGGCTGCTGCGGCCGTGATGCAGGGATCGCGCGGAGGAGCAGATCTGCCGCGCGACGACATCGACCGGGTCAAGAGTCACCTGGGGAAGTACTACGGCAAGCTCGGCGAGCAGCCGCCGTGGGATCGCGACTGACACTCCGCCCACCCGCGACCCGCGGGGCAATGCATTCTTAGCGGTGGGACCACGACGAGGCTCCACGATGGGAACCCACGATGCTCCGACCGTGCCGCCGGCTCGCCGGTGTCAGCATCCTGGCCATGGCCGCGGCCATGCTGGCCGGGTGCACTTCCGGCAGCGACGAGCCTGCGGCCGGGCCGAACATCGTGTTCGTCCTCACCGACGACCTGTCGAACAACCTGGTGCAGTACATGCCCAACCTGAAAAAGCTCGAGGCGGCGGGGACGGCGTTGACGAACTACTACGTCGTCGACTCGCTGTGCTGCCCGTCACGGGCGTCGATCTTCACCGGGGAGTACCCCCACAACAACGGCGTGTTCACCAACAGCGGCAGCGATGGCGGCTACCGCGCGTACAACGAGCACGGCAACGAGAGCCGCAGCTTCGGCGTCGCCCTGCAAAAGGCTGGCTACCGCACGGGATTCATGGGCAAGTACCTCAACGGGTACGACCCGGTCGCCAACAAGCCGGCCCCCGGCTGGACCGACTGGAACGGCATCGGCGGGGGATACCAAGAGTTCAACTACAACGTGAACGCGAACTCCAAGGTCGAGCACTACGGCAAAGCCCCGGCTGACTACCTGACCGACGTCGTGTCACGCAAGGCCAGCGCCTTCATCGACGGCTCGGCAGCCGCCCGCAAGCCGTTCCTGCTCGAAGTCGCGACGTTCGCCCCACATGCACCCGCGACGCCGGCGCCACGAGATGCGCACTCGTTCCCCGGCCTGCGCGCGCCGCGTTCCGCGGCGTACGGCAAGAAGCCGGCCAACGCGCCCGGCTGGCTCCGGCGAATCCCACCGTTGACGGCTCAGGACAGCACCCAGCTCGACGAGGAGTTCCGCAAGCGAGTCCAATCCGTGCAGGCCGTCGACGACATGATCGGCAAGCTGCGTCAGGAGTTGCGCGCGAAGGGGCTGGACAAGAACACCTACTTCATCTTCAGCTCCGACAACGGTTATCACCTGGGGGAGTACCAACTGCGGGCCGGAAAGCAGACAGCTTTCGACACAGACATCAAGGTGCCGCTGGTAGTGGCCGGCCCGGGGGTCCCGGCCGGGCAGAAGATGTCCCAGATGCTGTCGAGCATCGACCTCGCTCCCACGTTCGAGGCGATCGCCGGCGCACCGGTCGCATCTACAGTGGACGGGGCGTCCATGCTCGACGTGTGGCACGGGCGCACGCCGACGCATGCAGCCGAGGCGATCCTGGTGGAGCATCACGGGCGGGGCTTCGCCTCGGGTGACCCGGACAGCGCAGCTCTCTCAAGCGGCAATCCCACGACGTACGAAGCCATCCGTACGGCGACGGCGCTCTACGTGGAATACACCACCGGTGAGCGGGAGTACTACGACACCGTCCGCGATCCGTTCGAGCTCGACAACATCGCCTCCACCGTGCCGGCGACGACGCTGGCGCCGCTCGTACGCGCACTGGCAGCGCTCAAGACCTGCCGCGGAGCCGGGTGCCGGGCAGCGGCGGAGTTGGGCTAGCCGACGTTCACACGCCCAGTGCCCGCTGCGTGATGGGGCACGGGCGTCCGCGTTGCGCACCGCACATCTGCGTGTCGCACAGCCGGCACATCGCCGGTCCTGGCCGCGGCCCCTGCACCAACCCGATCAGAACCGCGTCGAGGACGGGCTCCAGCGCCGCCCGATCTGCCGCACTCAGCGGCCGCAACGCATCGGCCAGCACGTCAGCACGGGCCGCAACGATCGCCCGGGCCACCCGTCGGCCCCGAGCCGTCAGCGCGACGGTCGTCACCCGGGCGTCACTGCCCTTGCTGCGCGCGACCAGTCCATCCGTGACGAGGCCGTCGACGAGTCGTACGACGGCAGAAGAGGACAGGCCGAGCACCTGACGCAGGGTGTCGATGCTTGGCCCGTCCAGGAAGGTCTCGATGGCAGATAATGCTGTCGCGGCCGACAGCGACCGGGCGCCCTGGGACGCCACGGCCCGCTCCATCCGGTCGGTCAGGCGTAGGGCCAAGGCACCCAGGCGGTTGGCCGTACGGTCGAAGTCGGCTGCGCTCAATTGACCTCGTAGTCCAACTCGTAGGTCGGTGAGCCGCCGACAGGTGCCACGCTTCGGCCGGTGCCCGAGATGCCGGCGAGCGCCCCGGTGGCCGTCCCCTCGACAACTGTCCAGCTGCCGTCGGCCTTGGTGCCGTCGAAGTCGCCTTCGGTACGCAACACGAGGCTGCCCTCGTTGTCGCCGATGGTGCCGACGATGCGCTGCAAGCCCACGACGTCGGCCGTGCCGTCGCTGCGATAGGCCATCAGCCAGGTCACCGAGCCTTCGCCTTCGATGTCACCGTGGAAGCGCTGCTCCACGGTGGCCCGAGTCAACTTCCGTCCCCCGTCGATCTCGACGAGCGTCTCCTCGTCCCAGCTTGCGATCTCGATCGTGCCTTCGGCGCGTCCCACGCGATCATCTCCTCAGTGATATGTGCACGGTGCACATATCTTAACCGAGGTCGCGGGGTCCCGCATGTCGAGCCCGGCGGCAGGAGCCCTGCGGGTTCACGCCGGCGGGTGATCGCGCAGCCACATCGCTGCCCTGCGCGGCGACGCACGGCACAGCCACGCATCCTGAACCACTTCCGCGAGTTCGTCGCGGCTGAGTTCGCCGATTCGACTTGCGCGCGCGAGCACCGACAAGTGCCCGTCGAAGTGCGGCGTGGTGAAGAACGGACCGTCGTCCTGGACCAAGGCTTGCTTGTCCGCCTCCGTCGCGACCCAGAATACGATCACATCGGCATAGCGCTCCCCGGTGTCCGGATCAAACGCATCCGGCCGCGGCGTACGGAAGAAGATGAACGACTTGCCGCCGACCTGATAGACGGGGTTCTCCCCCCGGCCGTGGTCGACCGTCACATGGGGCATGCCCAAGGCCACCTGGTGTACGTCCTCGACGCGCGCCCGACGAGTCCTTGGTGACACAACGACAGGCTAGATCCCCGCCAAAGGTCGCTGAAAACCGACTCGCAATCAGGACGAGACCCGTCCGTACCAGGGCAAATGCCCAATGCTTTGGTGCCGGATCGCCGTTGCCCGCGACTGGTCCCGGAGCCACACTGTCGGAGTGCAAGTGCTGGAGCGGGGCCAATCACTTGAGGCGCTGGCCGAGTACGCCCAGGAGGCCGGCAACCGCGACGGCCGGTTGGTGCTCGTCTCGGGCGAGGCGGGGGTGGGCAAGACCACACTGCTTGATGAGTTCGCGCAGATCGCTCCGCAGGCCAGGTGGCTGCGCGCCGCCTGCGACGGTCTGTCCACACCACGTCCGCTCGGACCATTGGTCGACATCGCCGGCGAGGTCGGCGGCGAGTTGCTGCAGCAGTGCCGGGACCGGGTCGCCCGGGACGAGATATTCGCGACCGCCCAAGGGGAGTTCGACCAGCCCGGCGTGTTGACGGTGGTGGTGATCGAGGACATCCACTGGGCCGACGAGTCCACATTGGACCTGCTGCGCTATGTCGGCAGGCGGCTGCGCGGCGCCGCCATCCTGCTGATCGCGACCTACCGCGACGAGGGCCTGGCACCTGACGACCCGTTGCGGATCGTGCTAGGTGACCTGTCAACGCTGCCCACATCGCGGCGGGTCAGCGTCGCCCCGCTGTCGGCAGAGGCTGTCGCCGAACTCGCCACCGGCACCGGACTGGACCCCTCCGAGCTGTACCGGCTGACCGGTGGCAATCCGTTCTTCGTCTCCGAGGCACTGTGCACCCCCGAGGACAGGATCCCGCCGTCGGCCCGCGACGCGGTGCTGGCGCGAGTGGCGCGCCTATCCGATGACGCGCGGCAGGCGGTGCGCACCGCGGCGCTCATCGGCACGTCCTTCGATCCCGCGCTGCTCACCGCGATTGCCGTCGCGGAAGCGTTGGTGCTCGACGAACTCCTGTCGTCCGGATTGTTGGTCAGCGACGATCGGACGCTGCGGTTCCGGCACGAGATCACCCGGTTGGCCGTCGAGCAGGACGTGCCCGCATATCGCCGTACGTCCATCCATGCGCGCATCCTCGTCGCCCTTATGGCGGCCGGCTGCGAGGACGAGTCCATGCTGGCCCACCATGCCGAGGGCGCCGACGACGGCGACGCGGCGTTCGGTCTCGCCGTACGGGCCGGAGATCGCGCCGCGGAACTGTCCTCGCATCGTGAGGCGATTGCGCAGTACGAACGCGCGCTGCGCTTTGCCGGCAAGGAGCAACCGGCCATCGTCGCGGACCTCTACGAC
>JBAVXU010000313.1:0-3992 GCA_049698415.1 Mycobacteriales bacterium | reverse complement strand
CCTCCCGCCCATCTCCAGCGGCGACGCCCGCGCCATCGCGCGCGACATGCTGGCTGCGTACGGCTGGGCGCTCAGCGAGTTCTCCTGTCTCGATCCACTGTGGATGCGCGAGAGCGGATGGCGGGTGAACGCCGCGAATTCCTCTGGTGCGTACGGAATTCCGCAGGCACTGCCGGGTTCCAAGATGGCCAGTGCCGGCGCCGACTGGCAGACCAATCCGGCGACCCAGATCACCTGGGGGCTGGGATATATCAGGGGTCGTTACGGATCACCGTGCGCCGCCTGGTCGCACTTCCAGTCCTACGGCTGGTACTGACAGTCACCTGAGCTGACCTCCCGTATCTGCCGGTTTTGGTGCGGATTTGAAGCAAATGCGTGTGGCGTGGCACACGACTGGGCCTCTCGATGTGACATCTGCGGGTCCGTCAGGGATGGTCGGTCACTGCTGATGGGGGACGGCAGATCGCCGTAGTCAGCACGGACGGCTGCAGAACAGACGGCGTCCGGCCGCGGGCATGTGAAGCCCAGCCCGCGCGACAAGACAGAAACCGCACCCAACTCGCGAGAACCCGCGGGTCGAGAGGATTTGCCTTGAGTCGAAGACACATTGCCGGGATCACGCTTGCCCTGACCGGCCTCACCACGGGTGCCGTCGCAGTCGGCACCGGTATGGCCCACTCGGACGACACTCCCCAGCCCGCGTACCTGAAGGTCGTGCCGGGTGAGGTGACGAAGACGCCGGGCCGCGAAGCGGTCGGTGTCCGCCGTCCCGACATCGAGGCCAAGGCCCGCAAGGCCGCCATCGCCCGGGAGGCGGCCCTGGCGCTCGCCGCCCGCCAGGCAGCGGCTCGCAAGGCGGCCGCGGCACGAGCAAGCCGGTCGTCAGCCCGCGCAGCACTGTCCACAGGAGACCCGCGGGCCATCGCCCAGAGCATGCTGTCAGGCTTCGGTTGGTCCTCCGACCAGTTCAGTTGTCTTGATTCGCTGTGGATGCGCGAGAGCGGCTGGCGCGTCACCGCGTCCAACCCCTCCGGTGCCTACGGCATCCCGCAGGCGCTGCCCGGATCCAAGATGGCAAGCGCCGGCTCCGACTGGCAGACCAACGCCCGGACCCAGATCGCGTGGGGCTTCGGCTACATCAAGGGCAGGTACGGCACCCCCTGTGGTGCCTGGGGACACTCGCAGTCCTACGGCTGGTACTAGAGCCGGATAGGCCTGAGTCTCGGGCAGCCGAGATAATGGTGGGGTGCCCCATAGTCACGTGACCCCGATGCAGGCCCACCGCGGCCGGCTGGTCGCCGTGCTGTCGATCACCCTGACAGTGCTGGTGGTCGAGGTCATCGGTGGGCTGCTCTCGGGCTCCCTGGCGCTGCTGGCCGACGCCGGCCATCTGCTCACAGATGCAGCCGGCGTCGGCTTTGCGCTCTTCGCCGCCGCGCTCTCCGCGCGGCCGGCCACTCCGGAGCGCACGTTCGGCTATCACCGGGCGGAGATCCTGGCCGCGGTGGCCAATGCCGTGCTGCTGCTCGGGGTCGCCGTCTTCATCGTGGTCGAGGCCTTTCGGCGGATGGCCGATCCCGCCCCGGTCACCCCGGGGCTGATGCTCGGTTTCGCCGTCGTCGGCCTTCTCGCCAACGGCGGGAGCATGCTGCTGTTGTATCGCGGCCAGCAGGAGAGCCTGAACGTACGAGGCGCCTATCTCGAGGTGTTCGGCGACCTGCTCGGCTCGGCCGCGGTCATCGTCGCGGCGGTGGTCATCATGGCGACCGGTTGGACTCGCGCCGACCCGATCGCCTCCGTAGCCATCGCCGCGCTGATCGTGCCGCGCACCTGGCGGCTGCTGCGCGAGGCCGTCGACATCCTGCTCGAGGCGACCCCCAAGGGCGTCGACACCAGCCACATCCGTGATCACATCACCGGTGCCGAAGGCGTCCACGACGTCCATGACCTGCATGTCTGGACGATCACCAGCGGCCTGCTGGCGATGTCGGCCCATGTGGTGGTCACCGACGAGGCGCTGGCCGACGGCGGCGGTGGCCGGGTCCTCGACCGGCTGGGCGAATGCCTCGGCAACCACTTCGAGGTCGAGCACTGCACGTTCCAGTTGGAGTCCACCGCGCACCGCGCGCACGAGCAGCCGCACTGCGACTAGCGCTACTCCGTGGGCGGCCGGGTCATCGCCAGCACGTCGAGGGCATCGTCGAGTTGTGCCTCGGTGAGCGCTCCCCGCTCCACGTAGCCGCGCTCGATGACGACCTGGCGGATGGTCTTGCGCTCGGCCAGCGCCTGCTTGGCCACCTTGGCCGCCTCTTCGTAGCCGATGTATCGGTTCAGCGGCGTGACGATGGACGGCGAACTCTCGGCGTAGGTCCGGCAGCGCTCCTCGTCGGCGGTGATCCCGTCGATGCAGCGGTCGGCGAGCAGCCGGCTGATGTTCGCGAGCAGACGTACGGATTCGAGCACGTTGCGAGCGATCACCGGAAGGTTGACGTTGAGCTCGAAGTTGCCGGCCGCGCCACCGAACGCGACAGCTGCGTCGTTGCCGATGACCTGGGCGACCACCTGGCAGACGGCCTCGGGGATGACCGGGTTGACCTTGCCGGGCATGATCGACGACCCGGGCTGCAGGTCGGGCAGGTGGATCTCGGCCAGCCCGGCCCGCGGTCCCGACGACATCCAGCGCAGGTCGTTGGCGATCTTGTTGAGACTGACCGCGACCGTGCGCAGCGCCCCGGACGCCTCCACCAGCCCGTCCCGCGACGCCTGCGCCTCGAAGTGGTTGCGGGCCTCGGTGAGCGGCAGCCCGAGCTCGGCGGCGAGGGCGGCGATGACGCGGGAGGCGAAGCCCGGTGGGGTGTTGATGCCGGTGCCGACCGCAGTGCCGCCGAGGGGAAGCTCGCCGACCCGGGGAAGGGCAGCGCCCACCCGCTCGATACCGATCCGGATCGCGGCCGCGTAGCCGCCGAACTCCTGCCCGAGCGTGACCGGGGTGGCGTCCATCAGGTGGGTCCGCCCGGACTTCACCACTGCTGCGAACTCCATCGACTTGCGTTCGAGCGCCGAGGCCAGGTGATCGAGAGCCGGCAGCAGGTCGTGGGTCAGCGCGGCGGCGGTCGCGATGTGCATCGCCGACGGGAAGGTGTCGTTGGAGGACTGGGAGGCGTTGACGTGGTCGTTCGGATGCACCCCGGAGCCGAGCCTCTCGCCGGCCAGGGTGGCGATGACCTCATTGAGGTTCATGTTGGTCGACGTCCCGGAACCGGTCTGGAAAACGTCGATGGGGAACTGATCGTCCCACTCACCGCGGGCTACCTCGGCCGCAGCGTCGTGCACGGCCTTGGCGATCACGGTGTCGATGACGCCGAGATGGCCGTTGACCGTGGCGGCGGCGCCCTTGATCGCGGCGAGCGCGTGGATCAGTCGCGGATCGACCCGCTGGCCCGACACCGGGAAGTTCTCGACGGCCCGCTGGGTCTGAGCGCGCCACTTGGCAGCGCTCGGCACGCGTACCTCACCCATCGAGTCGTGCTCGATGCGATAGTCCTGCTCTCCCACTGCCATCTCCCGAGTCCTGCCCCTGGCGGCGATCAGCCCTTGATCGGCAGCCTAGCCGCGGGGCGGGATCGGGGACTCAGTGACCGCTGGGCGGAACGATGCCCGACTTGCCCTCCTGCTTCGCGCGCTTCGCGGCCCGCTTCTCCTTCAGGGTCTTGCCGACCTTCTTGTCGTTAGGCGACTTCTGTTTGGACTTCTCACCCATGATGACTCCTCGGTTGGCCACCGCTGCGGTGGCAATTGTCACACTAACTCTCGTCGGGCTCCGGCTCTGCGACGAGCGGGCCGTGGTGGTCGAAGTCGACGACGCTGTAGGCGCGGAGTTTGGTCAGGGAGTGGTCGCTGTCGACGAGCCGGATCGTGCCGCTGCGCGAGCGCATCACGATGGACTGGGTACGCGCCCCGCCGGCGCGGTAGCGCACCCCCCTCAGCAACTC
>JBAVXU010000312.1:0-9740 GCA_049698415.1 Mycobacteriales bacterium | reverse complement strand
TGTCGATGGCGTAGACCACGCCGTTGTAGCGGCCGGTGAGCCAGAGCACGGTGCCGGCGGCGTTGAGGCCGCCCATGTCGGGGCTGCCACCGCCGGGGAGCCGCCATCTGGCGACGACCTTTCGGGTGGCGAAGGAGATGAGGGAGATCGAGCCCTCGCCGCGGTTGCTGACGAAGAGCACCTTGGCGTCGCGTCGGGGGTAGAGCCCGTGGGCGCCGAGACCGGTGTGGACGAACCCGACCTTGCGGAAGGTGTCGCCGTCGACGAGCCAGACGCCGGCATCGGCCATGTCGGCGATGTACCAGACACCACCATCCGGGGCGATCTTGATGTCCTGTGGCATCGCGCCGTGCCGCAGTGTCAACGTGCCGACCAGCCGCTGCTTGGCGACATCGACCTTGATCAGGCTGCCGGAGAATTCACAGGTGGCGATGAAGTACCGGCCGTCAGCTGAGAAGTCCGCATGGTTGACACCGTGGCAGTTCGGAACGTGGAGGACGTGGCGGGGCCGCATCGTGTGCGGGTCGGAGAACACGATCTCGCGCAGCTTCTCGGCCATCACGACGGCGAACTTGCCGTCCGGGGTGAAGTAAAGGTTGTACGGGTCGACCACCGGCACCGGCCGGCCCGGCTTGCCCGTACGCGGGTCGATCGGAGTCAGGGTGTAGCCGTCGTTGTTGTTGACCCACAGCGTGCGAAGGTCGTACGACGGAACCACGTGCTGCGGCAGCGCGCCCACCTTGAAGTGGTTGACCACCCGATAGGTCCGCTGGTCGATGACGTCGACCGTGCCGCTCTTGCTGTTCGGGACGTACACCAGCGCCGGGTCGTCTCGCACCTGTGGGCTGAGCCGGCCGGGTACGTCGGCGGCGTAGACGTTGTGCGGGTCGAGCAGCGGCGGCATGCCGGGCAAACCCCGCGGTTGGCTGAGCGTTCGTACGCTTCGGTGGCTCGGACTGGACGAGGGGTGGGCCGATGCTTGGTGCGTGCTGGTCGTTGTGCAGCCGGACAGCGCGAGTGCGAGGGCCACCCCAACGGCGAGGGCGCGGCCGCCCGTCATGGCCGGCCCAGCAACTCGGTGACCGTCACCGAACGCAGGCCGCGGTCATTCAGGTCAGTCAGAATGCTCGGCAGCGCGGAAACGGTGACCCGATGGCCGAGGTGCATGCTGACGATCGACCCCGGCCGGGCGGCTCGCACCCGCTGCCGGACGACATCCGCGGTGGGGTCGGTGTAGTCCAGCGAGTCGACGTCGTAGCCGACGCACACCCGGTAACCGGCCCGTCCCGCCGCGGCGCGCAGGGCCGAGGTGGTGTGTGGTGTTCCCGAGGGCCGGACCCAATTCCCGGTCGAACCTGCCAGCCGGCGCAGCACTTGGGCGCAGCCGGTGAATTCCTGGTACGCCTCCGACTCGGCCATGGCTGCCATCGGCCGGTGGTTCTGCGTGTGGTTGGCGAGTTCGTGACCGCCGGTACGGATGCGATGGGCCATGTCGGGTTGCGCCGCGAGCCAGCTTCCGACAGCGAACACCGTGAGCCGGGCACCGACCCGCTCGTCCTCACTCAACAGGTCAGCGGCGAGGGCGGGATCGCCTTGCCCGTGGAAGGTCAGTGCAACGACGGGTCGACTCCGGGAGCCGGAGTCCACCTCCCGCGCCGGCCCGGTTATGGGCCGGGCGCTGGCGGGTGGATGCGTGGGCTGAGGCGGCGTGGAGGAACCGGCCGGGGTGCTCGGAGGCTTCGCGCTCGGCCGGGTGCTGCCGCACGCCGCGGACGTCGCCAGCGCGGCAAGTGCGGCCAGGAACGCGCGTCTGCTCGGGTCTCCCGGCTCGTCCGGGCGGCCCCTGCCCCCGCTCATCCGGCCCAGCTCAAGCTGAGGACGACGTGCCCGATCCCTCGACCCATTCAGAGCACGCTAGGCACTCCCGGGTTATCGCCGAGGCAGCGGTTGGTAAACCGGTGTTTACCTTTGCCGGCAGACCGGCGGGGCACCTCCCGGATCCGTAGCCTGAGGCTGTGACCAGCGCTGGCGTGCTCGTCGTCGAGGATGACGAGGCCATCGGATCCGAGCTACGGCAGGCGCTGACCAGCGCCGGTTTCGCCACGACCTGGGTCGTCGACGGAGCCGCGGCGCGGCAAGCCGTACACAGTCAGGCACCGGATCTGATCCTGCTCGACCTGGGGCTGCCCGACGTCGACGGTGTTCGGCTGTGCCGCGAGCTCCGGCAGCAGGTGCCGGACACGGTCATCGTCGTGCTGACGGCACGTACGGCGGAGTTCGAGGTCATCGTCGCGCTCGACGCCGGGGCCGACGACTACCTGACCAAGCCGTTCCGGCTCGCGGAGTTGCTGGCCCGGCTGCGAGCGCACCTGCGCCGCCAGCCCTCACAGCAGGAGCCGCGCCAGATGGCCGTCGGGCGGCTGAGTCTCGACGTGGGCGCCCGGAGAGCTACCTTCGACGGTGCCGACCTGCCGCTGCGGCCCAAGGAGTTCGATCTGCTCGCGTTGCTTGCGGCCAATGCCGGGCAGGCAGTTTCGCGCGAGCGACTGATGGACGAGGTGTGGGACGAGAACTGGTTCGGCTCGACGAAAACTCTTGACGTGCACGTGTCAGCGGTGCGTCGCAAGCTCGTCGACCGGGGCGAGAGTCCGGATCGGATCCAGACCCTGCGTGGGCATGGCTACCGCTACGAGGTCGATTCCTGATCGCTACCGACATCGGGGGACTCGGTGGTGGGCAGCAGCAGGGAAAAGATCGGGCGTGGACCGGTCCGGCGGACCAGCAACCGGCCGCCCTCCGCCTCGGCCAGGGTGCGAGCCAGCGCCAGCCCGATGCCATGTCCGTTCGCATCGGCGGAGCGCCGCAGGAAGGCGTCCTCCGGGTCGCCCGGCAGGCCCTCGCCCTCATCGCCGACCTCGACAGCTGCCCCCTCGCCCAGGTCCTGTGTGCTGATCGTGACCGTGCCCGAGCCGTACCGCAGGGCGTTGTCGAGGAGCACGTCGAGGATCTGCCGGATGGCCGCGGCGGAAGCGGAGACCGCAGGCAGACCAGGTCGGGCGTCGGTCACGATTTCGCGGCCCTTGACCGCGAGTTGGTGACTCCACCGATCGGCTGCGGCCCGCACCTCCGTGCCGGCGTCCACCACGCCGACGGAACCTCCGTCACGGCGCAGTGAGAGCAGGTCGTCGATGGTGGTCTGCAAGTGCCGCCCGCGATCGAGGGCAGTGTGCAGGGCCGGCCGCAGGTCGGCATCGGGCCGGTCGATGGCGGACTCCAGCCCGAGCAGGAGCCCGGTCAACGGCGTACGCAGCTGATGCGATGCGTCGGCGCTGAAGGCGCGCTCACGTTCGAGCAATCGGCCGATGCGCTCGGCGGTGGCTCGCAACGCCTCACTGGCAGCGTCGGCCTCGCGGATCCCCGAAGTTGTTGCCGGGATGGCGAAGTTGCCGTCGCCGAGCGATCGGGCATCGTCGGTCAGCCGCTCCAGTGGCGCGGCGATGCGCCGTCCCTCGCGCAGGGCAAGGATCGTCGTCACGCCGAGTACGAGGAGTCCGAGCAGCGCCATCGCCGCCCAACTTCTGTGTACGCGATCGCTCACCGCGCCGGTCGCCGCCGCGGCGCGTACGACCGCGACCACGTCGGTGTCGGACGGCACCGGGACCGTGACCACCAGCTGGCCTAGCTCGGTGCCTTGGTGCACCCGTCCGTCGTGCCCGGATCCGGCAAGCGTCGATCGACTCGGGCCGTGACCGGCGACCAGGTTGCCCGTCGGTGTGTACAACCCGATCCGGTTGTCCCGCGCGGCCGCGGCGGGCAACTGCACCTGACCCGTCGGGCCGACCGGGTTATCCGGGACCAGGGCCACGATCTGGGTGGCGTCCCGCTGCAGTTGGGCGAACTGTTCCTCGCGATAGAGCCGGTCGACGGCGACCCCGAGCGGCAGGGCGAACAGCAGCACGGCGACGGCGGTGACGGCCAGTATCCCGGTCCGGATCCGACTCCGCAGTGGGCGCCCCCGGCCCACGGCGGCTCCGGCAGCGGTCATGGGCTGATTCTGCACGGCGAAAGGTAATCCGTCCGTTAACCGTCGGCGGCGCTGGCACTTACCCGCCGGTTCATACGGTGCTTGGCATGAGTTCTCTGACCCGAGCGGCGGTCGCCGCAACCATCATGGCGATCTCGCTCGCCGGGTGCGCAGCCAAGCCGGCGAGCCCGACACACCAGGCGAAGGCCTCAGCGAGCAGCACCCCCTCAGCGGGGTCGACGGCGGCGAAGGCCGCGCCGGTGGAGAAGAATCCGCCCGGCGACATCCCGGACAACATCGCCTACGTGAGCTACGCGAATGCGTCCGGCCACTACACCTTCAAGCACCCCGAGGGCTGGGCCAGCACGGTGACCGGCGTCAAGGTCGTGTTCACCGACAAGCTCAACGGCGTCACATGCAGCGAAGCCGGCGCGACGGCAGCGCCGACCGTCAGCTCCGCCAACAGCAACGACGTACCCAAGCTTCGGTCCACCATGGCTGCCTTCGAGCTGCGCCGGGTCAGCGCTGCCAAGCTGCCGGCGGGCTCCGGCGTCCTCATCGTCTACCGCCGCAACTCCGCTCCAGATGCTGTCACCGGCAAGGTGTTCCGCGACGAGGTGCAGCGCTACGAGATCTACGCCAACGGCCGCGAGATCACCCTCGAGCTGTACGGCGCCGTCGGCTCGGACAACGTCGATCCGTACCGGATCATGGCGCAGAGTCTGCACATCGCATGACCAGCGTGGAAGCCGACCAGGGTTCGGTCTTGGAGGCTCGGGGTCTGCACCGCTTCTTCCGCCGCGGCGACGACGAGATCGCAGCCCTGCGCGATGTCACACTCGCCGTCCAAAGGGGCGAGATGATCGCGGTCGTGGGGCCATCGGGCTCCGGGAAGTCGACCCTGCTGAGCTTGCTCGCCGGCCTCGACGACCCCGACGGCGGCAGCGTGTGGATAGGTGGAGAGCGGTTCAGCCATCGTGCGCCGTCGGAGCAGGCGCGGATGCGCGGCCGGTTGATCGGTGTGCTCACCCAGTCGAGCGGTCTGCACGATCACCTGTCGGTGCTGGCAAACGTACGGTTGGCGGCGTCCTTCCGTAGCTCCGATGCCGATTCGGCGGAGACCTTGCTGAGCGATCTGGGTCTGGGCCATCGCGTCCACGCCCGGCCGTCCACCCTCTCCGGCGGAGAGACTGCCCGCGCCAACCTCGCCGTCGCGCTCGCCGGGCGGCCGCTGGTGCTCCTCGCGGACGAACCCACCGCCGAGGTCAGTCGCGATGAGGAGGCGAGCGTGCTCGCCCTTCTTCAGCGGGTCAGACCGTCTGACGGCGCCACGGTCATCGTCACGCACTCACCGACTGTCGCGGCGGCCGCAGACCACGTCATCGAACTCGTGGACGGAAAGCAGCGATGAGCAATGTGATACCGAAGGTGGCCACCGCCACCGGAGTCGGCATGGCGTACCGAAAGTCCGCGGTCCTGCACGGGATCGACCTGAGTATCGAAGCCGGTACGGAACTCGCCATCACCGGCCGCTCGGGCAGCGGCAAGACCACACTGCTGTTGATCCTCGCGGGCCTGCTTCCGCCTGACACGGGCGAAGTCCGCTGGCCAGGCCTGGATCCCGACGCGGAACTACGCCGCCGTCAGATCGGCCTCGTCTTCCAAGCGCCATCTCTGATGCCTGAACTCACCGCAGCCGAGAACGTCGCGCTCCCACTGCGGCTACACGGACAGTCTCTCGCCACCGCAGCCGACGCAGCCGACTCGGCGCTTGTCGCCCTGGGTCTGGCCGATGCGGCCGACGCCATGCCCGCCCAACTGTCCGGGGGGATGCAGCAACGAGTCGCGATCGCCCGGGCTCTGGCCGGGAAGCCGCTGCTCATCCTGGCCGACGAGCCGACCGGAGCTCTCGACCGCGACAGCGCCTTCAACGCTCTCTCGGCGCTGCGGGACAGCACGTCTGCCTACGGCGGCGCTCTCGTCGTCGCCACTCACGACCGCGAACTGGCCGACCTGCTGGGTCGGCAGTCCGAACTCGAGGACGGCAAACTGCGTGTCGGTGCGGCCTCATGAGGGCGCTCAACTGGCTGGCCGGTCTGCTCCGGCGTCGGCCCGTCGAACTGCTCGGCGCTGCGGCGAGCATCGCCGTGGCGGTGGCCTTCATCGCCGCGCTCGGCGCGTTCATCACTGACAGCAGAGCCGGTCTGTCGACTCGGGCGGCAGCCTCTGTCCCGGTGGACTGGCAGGTCCAGGTCACCCCGCAGGGACATCGCAGCGAGGTCATGGCCGCGGTCCAGAAGGTGCCCGGCGTCCGCGCAGCCCTGCCCGTCGACATGGCTCAGGTGCCGGCGCTGCGGTCGACCAGCGCCTCGGGCACGCGGACGACCGGACGAGCAGTCATCGTGTCCCTTCCCCCGGGGTACGCCGGATTGGCTCCGGCCGAAGTGCGCTACCTCCTGGGTCGGCACGACGGCTTCCTCCTCCAGCAGCAGACTGCGGCCAATCTGGCCGCCGGACCGGGCAGCACCGTCGCGATCTCTTTGCCGGCCGGTGGAACGACGCTCGTGCACGTCGACGGCGTGATCGATCTGCCCCAAGCTGACAACTTCTTCCAGGTCGTCGGCGCGGCGCCGGGAGCAGGCGCGACTGCACCGCCGGACAACGTGCTGGTGGTGCCGCCGACTCGGTTCGCTGAGCTGACAAAGGGCGCGACCGTGATCCACCAGGTGCATGTGGTCTTCCGGCACACAGGTTTGCCGCACGACCCGGCTGCCGCATCTGCTGAAATCACCGCGCGGGCGCACCACTTCGAGGCTCAGGTGGCAGGCGGCGCCCTCGTCGGCGACAACCTCGGCGCCGCGCTCTCCGCTGCCCGTGAGGACGCGTTGTACGCCCAACTACTGATCCTGCTGCTCGGCGTGCCCGGGCTCGCCCTGGCTGCCGTCGTCGCCGCGCTGGTCGTGGCCTTGCGCGGCGAACGGCGCCGGCGCGAGGTGGCGCTGTTGCGGTTGCGTGGTGCAGGGCCGGCCGCTGTGCTGCGAATACTGGGGGCCGAGACGGCCGTCACGGGCGGATTGGGCGTGTTGCTCGGCGTGCCCCTGGCCGCCCTCGCCGTCCGTCTCGCATTGCCGGCCGGGGCCCGGTTGTCCGGGGGATGGACGATCGGCGCCGTCGCGGCCGGGCTTCTCCTTGCCGCCGCCACCCAACTCGGCCCTGGGCTGCGATCGGCCATCCGCCCGGCAGCCGACCCGATCGGCGCCGCCGCCGCCGGAATGCCCTCGACCAGGCCGCCGTGGCCGTTGCGGCTGCGCCTGGACTTCATCCTGCTGGCCGCGGCCGCTGTTGTCGTGGCGCTTACCGCCCGCGGTGGCTATCAAGTCGTTGTCGTACCCGAAGGTGTCCCCGTCGCCGCGGTCAACTACGCGGCCCTGCTGGGGCCGGCCCTGGCCTGGCCAGGTCTGGCTCTGCTCGTCTGGCGGCTCAGCGCGTGGGTGATGTCCCGGCGTACGGGCCGGCTGGCCTGGAACAGGAGCGGCCGGGCGCCGGAGTTGGAGGCCTCAGCAGTGCGCCGACGGCGGCAGGTGATCGCGCGGGGTGCGGCAGGGCTGGCGGTGGCCTTCGGGCTGGCCGCGTCCACCGCGATCTTCACCGCGACCTACGACGCGCAGGCGCGTCTCGACGTCGCGTTGACGGTCGGCTCGGATGTCGCCGTCACCGAGCCGCCAGGCTCGTCGGTAGGCCCGGATGCAGCAGGCGCTATCGCGGCGATGCCGGGCGTGCAGGCTGTCGAGCCTTTGCAGCACCGGCTGGCATACGTGGGAGCAGATCTTCAGGATCTTTACGGCATCCAGCCCTCGTCGATCGGCCGGGTCGCTCCGCTGCGCGATTCCTTCGTCCCCGGGTCGACCATCGCCGCCGCGATGCACGCCCTGTCCACCACGCCCGACGGCGTACTGCTGGCGGCCGAGACGGTCCACGACTACCAGTTGCATCCGGGGGATCCGATCCGGTTGCGGCTGCAGTCCGGGCCGGCCGGCGGCTACCACTCGGTGCAGTTCCATGTGGTCGGGGTCGTCAAGGAGTTCCCCACGGCACCCAAGGACAGCTTCATCGTCGCGAACTCGGCCTACCTGACAAAGGTGACCGGGTCGAACGCCGTGGGCAGTTTCCTGGTCAAGTCCAACACTCCGCAGCCCACCGCACACGCCCTCGCAGCCAAGCTGGGCCCGAAGGTGCGAGTGCATGACATCGTCACCGACCGGAGCACCGTGACATCGGCGTCCGGTCTGGCCAGCGCAGATCTCAGCGGGCTGGCACGGCTGGAGCTCGGCTTCGGGTTGCTGCTCGCGCTGGCCTGTTCCGGGCTCGCCCTCGCATTGGGGATCGTCGAGCGCCGGCGCGCCCTGGTCCTGCTCGCGGCACTCGGAGCCACCGCGCGCCAGCGCGGGCGGTTCCTCACCGCCGAGGCGCGCGCGTTGCTCGCCGGTGGCCTGCTGGGTGGTGCGGCGATCGGGACGGCTGTCGCGTACCTCTTGGTCAAGGTCCTGACCGGCATCTTCGATCCGGCTCCGACCGGGCTCACGGTGCCGGTCGGATACCTTGGGTTACTGAGCGCCACGGTCGTGGCGACCACCGCGTTCGTTCTCGTCGTGCTCGGGCGCGTTGCCAGCCACGCCGGGCCGAGCGAACTGCGCGACTTGTGACGGGCGGGGGGGAACGGCAGCCATGTCGTCGCTGACGTATCCCGAGGCCTTGGTCGTCGGCGCGTTCCAGGGTGTGACGGAGTTGTTCCCCGTCTCCAGCCTCGGGCACAGCATCCTGATACCCGCACTCGCGGGTGGGCGCTGGGCGCGAGATCTCAGCGTTTCGCGGCCGGAGTCGCCCTATCTCGCATTCATCGTCGGCCTGCACGTGGCAACGGCGTTGGCGTTGCTGCTGTTCTTCTGGCGCGACTGGCTGCGCATCATCGGTGGTTTCTTCACCTCGCTACGCCACCGGCGGATCGACACTCCCGACGAACGGCTGGCCTGGTTGATCGTGCTGGCCACGATCCCGGTCGGCATCACCGGCTTGCTCCTCGAGCATCTGTTCCGTACGACCCTGGGCCGGCCGATGCCCGCAGCTGCATTCCTCACCGCCAACGGCCTGATCCTGTACGGCGCGGAGCGGCTGCGCCGGCGCGCATCCGTCGAGGGCGATGCCGTGGTGGCAGCCGCCGCCGGACAGCCGGAGACGGTGCTCGCCCTGGCGTCGGACCGGCGGCTGAGCCGGCTGACCCTGGCGCAAGGCACCCTCATCGGGACCGCACAAGTGCTGGCCCTGCTGCCCGGGATCAGCCGGTCCGGCGTCACGATGGCTGCCGGTCTGCTGCGCGGGTTGTCGCATGAGGACGCCGCACGCTTCTCGTTCCTGCTGGCGACGCCGGTCATCCTCGCCGCCGGCGCGCTGAAGATCCCTGACCTGCTGGGTCCGTTGGGCAAGGGGATCGGCGGCCAGGTCGTGGTCGGCAGCGTGGCGTCGTTCGTCAGTGCCTATGCAGCCCTGCGGTTCCTGACGAGGTACTTCCAGACGCGGACACTCACCCCGTTCGCGATCTACTGCTCCGCTGCCGGGGTGGCCAGCTTCGCTGTCATCGGCCTGCGCTGAGGATCGACGCACCGCAGAGCCTTCCGGAGGTTCGGCCCACGGACAAGTGACTTTGTACCCTGCCGAGTGT
>JBAVXU010000311.1:0-12927 GCA_049698415.1 Mycobacteriales bacterium | reverse complement strand
GGCGACGACTCTTGAGCGAGTCGTCGCGATCAACCGCGTGGCCAAGGTCGTCAAGGGCGGCCGGCGCTTCAGCTTCACCGCGCTGGTCGTGGTGGGCGACGGCGACGGCAGCGTCGGCGTCGGATACGGCAAGGCCAAGGAGGTGCCCGCGGCGATCGCCAAGGGTGTCGAAGAGGCCAAGAAGCACTTCTTCAAGGTGCCGCGTATCGCATCGACGATCCCGCACCGCGTCCAGGGCGAGAAGGCTGCCGGTGTCGTCCTGCTGATTCCGGCCAGCCCAGGCACCGGCGTCATCGCCGGCGGTCCGGTGCGCGCCGTGCTCGAGTGCGCCGGCATCCACGACGTGCTGTCCAAGAGCCTCGGCTCGTCCAACCCGATCAACATCGTGCATGCGACCGTCGCGGCGCTGCGTGCGTTGTCACGGCCCGAAGAGGTGGCGGCCCGACGCGGACTCCCGTTGGAAGACGTCGCCCCGGCAGCCATGCTGCGGGCCCGTGCCGGAGTGGGGGGCTAGCGGTGTCACGGCTCAAGGTCACCCAGACGAGATCCACGATCGGGACCAAGCGCAACCAGCGAGAGACCCTGCGCACGCTCGGACTCAAGCGGATGCACGACGTGGTCGTACAACAGGACAGGCCCGAGATCCGGGGCATGGTTGCCACCGTGACCCATCTCGTGTCGGTCGAGGAGGTCGAGTAATCCGATGACTCTCAAGGTCCATCACCTGCGCCCGGCACCGGGCGCTCACACCAAGAAGACCCGGGTGGGACGCGGCACCGGCTCCAAGGGCAAGACGGCCGGCCGTGGAACCAAGGGCACCAAGGCGCGCTATCAGGTGCCGGCCTCTTTCGAGGGCGGCCAGATGCCGATCCACATGCGGCTGCCGAAGCTCAAGGGCTTCCGCAACCGGTTCCGGGTCGAATACCAAGTCGTCAATCTCGACCGGCTCGCCGAACTCTTCCCCGACGGCGGCCCGATCGGCCCTGACGAGCTGGCCGCGGCCGGAGCCGTCCGCGAGGGCGAGCTGGTCAAGGTCCTCGGCAACGGTGACCTCGGCGGCGTGCAGTTGCAGATCACGGCCCACAAGTTCTCAGCCAGCGCCCGGGAGAAGATTTCTGCCGCCGGTGGCACCACGACGGACCTCTAGGAGGGGGCCCGAGGAGATCGGGCTGCCTCCGGTCCCGGCTGTTAGAGTCGCAGTCTGGACCGAAAACCCGCCTATCCGGCGGTTTTAGCCACATCCATCGGACCAGCCTCTACGGCGCGCAGGAGGATCCTTGCTCACCGCCTTCGCCAAGGCGTTCAAGACGCCCGACCTGCGCCGTAAGTTGCTGTTCACTCTCTTCATCCTGGCGATCTACCGGCTGGGTTCCTCGCTGCCCGCTCCCGGCGTGTCCTACGTCAACATCAACAAGTGCGTGGGCATCGAGGCCGCCGGGGCCAACTCCAACGTCTACACCCTGATCAACCTGTTCAGCGGCGGCGCGCTGCTGCGGCTGGCGGTGTTCGCGCTGGGCATCATGCCCTACATCACGGCGAGCATCATCATCCAACTGCTCGTCGTCGTCATCCCCCGGCTGGAGCAGTTGAAGAAGGAAGGGCAGGCCGGTCAGGCCAAGCTGACGCAGTACACCCGCTACCTCACCATCGGCCTGGCGGTGCTGCAGTCGACCGGCATCGTGGCCCTGGCCCGCAGCGGGAACCTCTTCCCCAACTGCCAGTCCAAGATCATCCCCGACGAGTCGATCTGGCGCCTGCTGACGCTGGTCATCGTGATGACCGCGGGCACGGCCGTGATCATGTGGCTCGGCGAGCTCATCACCGACCGCGGCGTCGGCAACGGAATGTCCATCCTGATCTTCTCGTCGATCGCGGCGCGGATCCCCGCCGAGGGCGCCAACATCTACCAGAAGGACAAGTGGATCTTCGCCGCTGTCTGCGGATTCGGCCTGGTCGTCATCGCCTCGGTCGTCTTCCTCGAGCAGGGCCAGCGCCGCGTGCCGGTGCAGTACGCCAAGCGGATGATCGGCCGGCGAATGTACGGCGGGACGTCGACCTACATCCCGCTCAAGGTCAACCAGGCCGGTGTCATCCCGGTGATCTTCGCGTCCTCGCTGCTCTATCTGCCGCAGTTGCTGACCAGCCTCGGTGACCAGAACAATCCGGGCCGGATCACTGCGTGGGTTCGCAACAACCTGATCGACCAGTCCAGTTGGATCCACATCTCGTCGTACTTCCTGCTGATCATCTTCTTCACGTACTTCTACGTCGCGATCACGTTCAACCCCACCGAGGTCGCCGACAACATGAAGAAGTACGGCGGCTTCATTCCCGGCATCCGGCCGGGGAAGCCGACCGCCGAATACCTCGACTTCATCCTGTCGCGGATCACGCTGCCCGGCTCGATCTACCTCGGCATCGTCGCGGTTCTGCCGAACTTCTTCCTGGGACTGACGGGCAGCAACAACAACCAGAACTTCCCGTTCGGTGGCACCGCCGTGCTCATCATGGTGGGGGTCGGCCTGGAGACCGTGAAACAGATCGAGTCCCAGCTGATGCAGCGCAATTACGAGGGCTTCCTCCGATAGTGCGCCTCGTCCTCGTGGGCCCACCCGGCGCGGGGAAGGGCACCCAGGCACAATTCATCTCTGCCCATGCGTCGATTCCCAAGATCTCGACGGGCGACATCTTCCGGACGAACGTCAGCGAAGGCACCGAACTCGGCCTGGAAGCCAAGAAGTACATGGATGCCGGTGATCTCGTCCCCGACCAGATCACCGTGGACATGGTGCGCGAGCGACTCGGTGAGGACGACGCGACAGACGGATTCCTGCTCGACGGCTTTCCCCGCACCCTGCCTCAGGCCGAGGTGCTCGACACGATCCTCGCCGACCTGGGCTCCAAGCTCGACGTGGTTCTCGAGTTGGTCGTCGACGACGACGAGGTGGTCCGGCGGCTGTCCGGGCGGCGTACCTGCCGTGGTTGCGGGCACGTGTGGCACCTTGACTTCGACCCGCCCGCGCGCGAAGGCATCTGCGACCGCTGCGGCGGCAAACTCTTCCAGCGCGACGACGACCGGTCCGAGACGGTGCGCCATCGGATCGAGGTCTACGCCGACCAGACGGCACCGCTGATCGCGTATTACGCTCAGCGCGGCCTGCTGGTGGGGTTGGATGCCACCGGTCCGGTCGAGGATGTGACCGAACGTGCCATCGACGCGCTGCGCCCGTACGGTGGTTGAGAGGCCGTTGCCATGATCCAGATCAAGACCCCAGACGAGATCGTTCTCATGCGTGAGGCCGGTCTGGTGGTCGCGCGGACGCTGGCAACCCTTCGCGAAGCCGTGGCCCCCGGGGTCACGACCGCCGAGCTCGACGCTCTTGCCGAGGAAACCATCCGCGATGCGGGTGCGGTGCCGTCCTTCCTGGGTTACCGCGGGTTCCCGGCCTCGATCTGCGCCTCGGTCAACGAGGAGATCGTGCACGGCATACCCAAACCCTCGAAGCGACTGCGCGCGGGCGACATCATCTCGATCGACTGCGGCGCCATCGTCGACGGCTGGCACGGCGACTCGGCGATCACGGTCCCGGTGGGCGAGGTCGAACCCGAGCTCGACCGGCTGATGACGGTGTGCGAGGAGTCGATGTGGGCGGTGCTGCGCGACGCCCGGGCCGGCATGCGGATCCGTGACCTCGGCGCGATCGTCGAAGGCGTGGTCGGGCCGAGCGGGTTCGGCATCGTCGACCACTACGGCGGCCACGGCATCGGCACCGAGATGCACCAGGATCCGCACGTGCTCAACCACAGCCGCGGACCTCGCGGCCCCAAGATCGTCCCCGGGATGGCGCTGGCGATCGAGCCGATGATCACCCTCGGCTCACCGAAGACCGTCGAGTTGGCGGACCAGTGGACCGTGGTCACCCACGACGGGTCCTACGCCGCGCACTTCGAGCACACATTCGTGCTGACCGAGGACGGGCCGTGGGTGCTCACAGCCCTCGACGGTGGCCGGAGCCGACTCGGCACGCAGGTGACCAGCCGCCAGCCCGTCGGCTGAGGCCATTCCCGACAATTTGCGGGTCAAGCCGGACGCTGCCGGTGCCGAAGGAAACAGCGTGACGGACATGCGCGCCAGCCGAGCCCGTCGGGTGCGGTGAGTCGGCGCGCGCGCCGGGCGAACGAGCGGTGGCTGCACTCCGACCCGTATGCCGTGGTGCTCCGACGCTTCCTCCCGGTCGCGATCGTCGGCTTGCTGTTCCTCGGATTCCTCCGTTGGCAGGGCCAGCACCTCGGGCTGTTCGGCACCACCGTCGGCGTGATGCTCACGACCGGGACGGCCATCGTCCTGCTCACCGCCCTCGCCTGGTTCTTCGCCCGCTGGCTTGACAGCTACGAGGTGACCCGCCTCCTCCTGCAACGCGAGCTCAGGCATAACGCCCGTCACGTCGAGCTTTCACGCGATCTGACGGTCACCTGCGCCGACGGATACGTCCGGAGCGTCAACGCGGCTGTGACCCACATCCTGGGCTGGTCCACAGAGGAGTTCCTGGCCCGACCGTTCCTGGATTTCGTCCACCCCGACGACCGGGACCGGACCATCGCCGAGATCGCGCGATTGGCTGAGGGGCAGGTCACGTTCAACCTCGTCAACCGCTTCGAGACCCGCGACGGTGACTATCGCTGGCTGGACTGGAACGCGATCTCACCGCCCGACGAGGATCTGATGTACGCGTCGGCCCGCGACGTCACCGCGCGCCGGCAGGTTCAGGAGGATCTCGCCCAGGCGCGCGACCAGGCGATCGAGTCGTCACGGTTGAAGTCGTTGTTCGTGGCCAACGTCAGCCATGAGATCCGTACGCCGATGAACGGCGTGATCGGCATGACCGCCCTGTTGCTGGATACCGACCTCGACGACGAGCAGCATGAGTACGCCGAGACCATCTCGGCCTCGGGGGAAGCCCTGTTGCAGATCATCGACGACGTCCTGGACTTCTCCAAGATCGAGGCCGGGCGACTCGAGCTCGACCCGACGGACTTCGACCTGCACCAGGCCATCGAACGCGCCTGCGACATGCCGGCGGGGCTTGCGCACGCCAAGGGCCTCGAACTGGTGGTCGCAGTCGATCCCCGGGTGCCGAGGTTCGTCCACGGTGATGCCGGGCGCGTGCGGCAGGTGATCGTCAACCTGCTCTCCAACGCGATCAAGTTCACGACATCGGGGGAGGTGCGCGTACGCGTCAGCGCCCCACCCGCACCGGCAGATCGGGCCGTTCCAGACAACACGGCAGTGGTCCGGGTGGCGGTGACCGACACAGGGATCGGCATCGAACCGGCCGCACTTCGGCAGCTGTTCCAGCCCTACACCCAGGCCGATGGTTCGACCACTCGCAAGTTCGGCGGCACCGGCCTCGGCCTGGCGATCTCCCGGCAGCTGGTCGAGATGATGGGCGGCACGATCGGGGCCGAAAGCGAGCAGGGCAAGGGGAGCCGCTTCTGGTTCGAGATCACCATCGCAGCCGCCGAGGGTGGCAACGCCGAGGAGGGCCGGATCGACCTGGCCGGCGTACGGGTGCTCGTCGTCGACGACAACGCCACCAGCCGCAACCTGATCCACGGGCAGCTCAGCTCGCGGCAGATGATCTGTTCGGTCGCGGCGAACGCGTCGCATGCCATGGCGCTGTTGGATGCGGCCGCCGCAGCCGGTGAGCCCTTCGCGGTCGCGCTGGTCGATGTGAACATGCCCGAGGTCAGCGGGACCGTGCTGGCCCGGCTGGTCCGGGCCGACCCGATCGTTCACCTCACGCGGCTGATCCAGCTCGCCCCGTCGGGTGTGCGCCTCGAGGACCGGCCGGATGCGCTGTTCGACGGTGCGATTGGCAAACCGGTGCGTGAGTCACGGATGTGTGCCGAGATCCAGGCTGTGATTTCCGGCAAGCGTGCGGTCAAGTCACGTCGCCGGGGCGCCCTGGCCGGATCCGTACGCGGACCGCGGCAGGACATCCTGGTCGTCGAGGACACGCCGATCAATCAGGCGGTGGCCGTGCACCTGCTCGAGAAGTGCGGCTTCTCCGCCCACCTCGCTGCCGATGGCCGCCAGGCGCTGCGGGCGCTTTCGCAGCGGACGTTCGCGGCCGTTCTCATGGACTGCCAGATGCCTGAACTCGACGGGTACGAGACCACCCGCGAGGTCCGGAGCCGAGAGCAGGGCGGGTCTCGGGTGCCGATCATCGCGATGACGGCGAACTCGATGAGCGGCGAGCGCGAGCGCTGCCTGGCAGCCGGGATGGACGACTACCTCACCAAGCCGTTGAGCAAGAAGAGCCTGCAGGAGACACTCGACCGCTGGGCACCGGAGCCCGTTGCGGGCCAGCCCGGCCCGACCCGCTCCGACCTCCTGCGGGAAGACGTCACGGCCGAGCTGGAGAGCCTCGACAGCACCCGGATGGCCGACCTGCTGTCGAGCTATCTCGGCAGAGAAACCGGCGACCTCACCCCGCTTGGCGGCGGAGACACCGCCCACAAGCTCGGGGGAAGCCCGAGGGCGGCGGAGGTATCCCGCATCGCCAGCGAGCTTCAGGCGGTGGCGGGTTCCGGCGATCTCACCGGGGCGGCTGGGCTCGTCGAGCGCCTACGGGCGTGTCTCGGAACCACGGAATGTTCGCCAGGGGACTCGGTGCCCAGCCCGCGCCAGGTGTCCGACGCGGACTCGCCGGCCTCGTCCACGGCCTCCTAGCCCCCTCGACAGGCGTCTGACCAGGCATGTCACGCTGGGTGTCACCAGGCGACGATCACGCTCGCGGGTTGGTAATAACGCCGCAATTCGCGTAGAGTTCAGCGTTGGCGCTTGGCGTCGGTCCTTGCACGCTCGAACCCAGCATCATCTCGGGCTCAGGACGCGGCTGCGACTCCAAGTGATCATCCGTTCACAATTCCAATCGTACGAACGCGGCCGACACACGACGACGAAAGCGGGATATGCCGAAGAAGGACGGGGCCATCGAGATCGAGGGCCGAGTAGTCGAGCCGCTCCCTAATGCCATGTTCCGCGTCGAGCTGCAAAACGGCCATAAGGTGCTAGCGCATATCAGCGGAAAAATGCGCCAGCACTACATCCGGATCCTTCCTGAGGATCGGGTCGTGGTGGAGCTCTCGCCCTACGACCTCACTCGCGGCCGGATCGTCTACCGCTACAAGTGACAGTGATGGAGAGATACCAGCCGTGAAGGTCAAGCCAAGCGTCAAGAAGATCTGTGACAAGTGCAAGGTGGTCCGCCGCCACGGCCGCGTCATGGTCATCTGTGAAAACCTGCGGCACAAGCAGCGGCAGGGTTAGGCAACCGCACCATCGATAGTCGCTCCCAGCCGCGACGGAGTTCATCCGTGGCGGATCACCCCCGGTCGGAGGCCGGGGCCTTGCCAGGGCAGGCAGGGACGGGAGTGAGACACCTCCGCGAGAAGAAGGAGTTCGCCCGCATATGGCACGTCTAGCCGGCGTAGACCTCCCCCGCGAGAAGCGGTTGGAGATCGCACTCACCTACATCTTCGGCATCGGCCGGACCCGCGCCCAGGAGACCTGCGCGCAGACCGGCCTGAGCCCCGACATCCGCGCCAAGGACCTGAGCGACGACGACGTCGTACGCCTGCGCGACTGGATCGACTCGACCTACAAGGTCGAGGGCGACCTGCGCCGCGAGGTGGCCCAGGACATCCGGCGCAAGATCGAGATCGGCTGCTACCAAGGCATCCGGCACCGCCGCGGCCTGCCCGTGCACGGCCAGCGCACGCACACCAACGGGCGCACCCGCAAGGGACCGAAGAAGACCGTGGCCGGCAAGAAGAAGGTGGGCAAGAAGTGACCGCCTCTCCTCGACTCAGCGAAAGGGACGGTCAGTTCAGTGCCTCCTAAGACCCGTACCGGCGCCAAGAAGGTCCGGCGCAAGGAAAAGAAGAACATCGCGCACGGCCACGCGCACATCAAGAGCACCTTCAACAACACGATCGTGTCGATCACCGACCCCAGGGGCAACGTCATCGCCTGGGCGTCGGCCGGTCACGTCGGTTTCAAGGGCTCCCGCAAGTCCACTCCGTACGCCGCGCAGATGGCCGCCGAGAGCGCTGCCCGCAAGGCGCAGGAGCACGGCATGCGCAAGGTCGACGTCTTCGTCAAAGGACCCGGCTCCGGGCGTGAGACCGCGATCCGTTCGCTGCAGGCTGCCGGCCTCGAGGTCGGATCCATCCAAGACGTCACCCCGATGCCGCACAACGGCTGCCGTCCGCCCAAGCGCCGGCGAGTTTGAGGAGAGTTAGCAACTAATGGCCCGTTACACCGGAGCTGACTGCCGTCGCTGCCGCCGAGAGAAGATGAAGCTCTTCCTCAAGGGCGCCAAGTGCGAGTCACCGAAATGCCCGATCGAGGTTCGCCCGTATCCTCCCGGCCAGCACGGCCGTGGCCGAAGCAAGGACAGCGAGTACCTCCTGCAGATGCGCGAGAAGCAGAAGTGCGCGCGGATCTACGGCGTCCTCGAGAAGCAGTTCCGTGGCTACTACACCGAAGCCAACCGCAAGACCGGCAAGACCGGCGAGGTGCTGCTGCAGATCCTCGAGTCGCGCCTCGACAACGTCGTCTACCGCGGCGGCTTCGCCAAGTCACGCGACATGGCACGCCAGTTGGTGACCCACGGCCACATCGTGGTCAACGGCCACAAGGTCGACATCCCGTCCTACCGCGTGTCGGTCAACGACATCGTCGAGGTACGCGAGAAGTCGCGTGAGATGACGCCGTTCGTCATCGCGCGGGCCGAAGCCGGCGACCGCCCGGTGCCCGCCTGGCTCGAGGTGCTGTCCAACCAGATGCGCATCCTCGTGCACGGTGTCCCGGCTCGCCAGGTCATCGACACCCCCGTCCAGGAGCAGTTGATCGTCGAGCTCTACTCCAAGTAGCACCACCCCGGCAACGGACCGATCCCGCGCCGGGCGCACCACCCCTTGAGGCGTCAAATAGCGGGCGTCTTCAGAACCGGAGGCAACAACACATGCTCATCTCACAGCGCCCATCGCTGCGCGAAGACAAGCTCACCACCACCCGATCGCGGTTCACCATCGAGCCGCTCGAGCCGGGTTTCGGCTACACCCTCGGCAACTCGCTTCGGCGCACCCTGCTCTCATCGATCCCGGGTGCGGCCGTCACCAGCATCCGCATCGACGGCGTGCTGCACGAGTTCACGACCGTGCCGGGCGTCAAGGAAGACGTCACCGAGATCATCCTCAACCTCAAGGAGCTCGTCGTGAGCTCCGAGAGTGACGAGCCGGTGACCATGTACCTCCGCAAGCAGGGCACCGGCACCGTGACCGCTGCCGACATCGCACCGCCGGCCGGCGTCGAGGTGCACAACCCGGACCTGCACATCGCCACCATCAACGGCAAGGGCCGGCTCGAGATCGAGCTGACCGTCGAGCGGGGCCGTGGCTACGTCAGCGCCGTGCAGAACAAGCAGCCAGGCCAGGAGATCGGCCGCATCCCGGTCGACTCGATCTACTCCCCGGTGCTCAAGGTCACCTACCGGGTCGAGGCGACCCGAGTCGAGCAGCGCACCGACTTCGACAAGCTCATCGTCGACGTGGAGACCAAGTCCTCGATGCCGCCCCAGACCGCGATCGCCTCGGCCGGGTCCACCCTGGTCGAGCTGTTCGGCCTGCTGCGCGAGCTCGACGAGACCGCAGAGGGCATCGACATCGGCCCGTCGCCGACCGACGCCGCCCTGGCCGCCGACCTCGCGCTCCCCATCGAGGAGCTCGACCTGACGGTCCGGTCCTACAACTGCCTCAAGCGTGAGGGCATCCACACGGTGGGCGAGCTGATCGGCCGCAGTGAGGCCGACCTGCTCGACATCAGGAACTTCGGCGCGAAGTCCATCGACGAGGTCAAGGTCAAGCTGACCACCATGGGCCTGGCGCTCAAGGACAGCCCGCCCGGGTTCGACCCGCGCGACGTCGTCGACACCTTCAGTGACGACGGCTACGACGGTGCGGACTACGCCGAGACCGAGCAGCTCTAACAGCGATTCCTCAGAGGAGCACACATGCCCACCCCCACCAAGGGCCCGCGGCTCGGCGGCAGCCCGTCGCACGAGCGGCTGATGTTGGCCAATCTCGCCACGTCGCTGTTCGAACACGGCCGGATCACGACCACGCTGGCCAAGGCCAAGCGGCTGCGTCCGCTGGCCGAGCGGCTGGTCACCTTTGCCAAGCGCGGTGACCTGCACGCCCGTCGTCAGGTCCTCACCGTGATCCGGGACAAGGGCGTGGTGCACACGCTGTTCGCCGAGATCGGGCCGCGCTACGACGCTCGCCCGGGCGGCTACACCCGCATCGTCAAGGTCGGGCCGCGCAAGGGCGACAACGCCCCGATGGCGGTCATCGAGCTGATCGAGGCCGAAACCGCAGCACAGTCTGTCGTTGGCGAGGCCGAGCGGTCCCGTGGCACCCGATTCGCGCCTCGTCGCCGCAAGAAGGCCGACGCCGGGAGCGAAGCGGATGACAGCACGGCCGTGATCGCCGCGGATGACTCGTCCACCGAGGCCGCGGATGCATCAGCCGAAACCCCCGTCGAGGTCGACGCCGAGGCTCCGGCCGACGCCGACGCCGACGCCGACGCCGACGCCGAGACGGCGCAGGCAGAGTCCTCCGACGAGCCGGAAGAGCCGGCCGGAGGGAAGAGCGATCCCGCCTGAGCACCACGGTTGACGTCCGGCTTCGGCTGGATCTGCGTTACGACGGCACCGAATTCGCCGGCTGGGCCCGTCAGCCCGGCCAGCGCACCGTTCAGGCGGTGGTCGAGGACGCGCTGGCGACGATCCTGCGAATCCCGGTCAGCCTGACCGTGGCGGGCCGTACCGATGCCGGCGTGCACGCTGCCGGTCAGGTCGCACATGCCGACATCCCCGAGTCGGCGTGGACGGAGTTCGAGCCGTCCCTGCTGCGCCGACTCGCGGGGGTGCTCCCCACCGATGTCCGGTGCCCCTCCCTCGTCCTTGCGCCTGAAGGCTTCGACGCGCGCTTCTCGGCACTCCTGCGCAGCTACACCTATCGCATCGCGCACACACCCTGGGGCGTCGACCCGTTGCGGCGGCACGACACCCTGCATTGGCCGCGCCCGCTCGACATGGAACGCATGCAACAGGCCGCACCGAGCCTGCTCGGAGAGCACGACTTCGCGGCGTTCTGCCGGCGGCGAGAGGGAGCCACGACCGTTCGTACGCTGCGACGACTGGACTGGCAGCGCGACGAGCACGGCGTGATGGTCGCGACCGTGGAGGCGGACGCGTTCTGCCACACCATGGTCCGCAGCCTGGTCGGCGCGCTGATGGACGTGGGGGCCGGCCTGCGCTCGGTGCCCTGGCCAGGCGAACTGCTGGCCGCGGCCGTACGCGATCCCAAGGTGACGGTGGCGCCGGCCCGTGGGTTGACGCTCGTCTCGGTCGCTTATCCCGCCCCGGACGACCTCGCCGAGCGGGCCCGATTGACCCGCCGGCGGCGAACGGCTCGTACGATCGCCCCGTGATCGGTGGCTTCGGCAGGATTTGCGCGGCTGCGCTGCGGTGAAGGCAGGTGGTCTGCTGCCGGGGCACGACTGTCCCGAGGGCAGTCCGGCGGTCGGCGGCTGAGTCCGGCCGCCGAGGCACGACTGCACGGCGGCCCGACAAAGCGGGTGCGATCCCATCGCTGCCGCACCACACTGGCGGCGTGGGGTATCTCGACGTCGCCAATCTGAGCTACCAGCTCGCCGACGGCCAGCTGCTCTTTGCCGACGTCTCGTTCCGGGTCGGCGAGGGCGCCCGGGTAGCCCTTGTCGGGGCGAACGGCACCGGCAAGACCACCTTGCTGCGCATCGTCGCCGGCGACCTGACCCCGGCTGCCGGCGGCCTGTCCCGCGCGGGCGGGCTCGGCGTGATGCGGCAGTTCATCGGCTCCATCCGCGACGACAGTTCCGTGCGCGACCTGCTGCTCTCCCTCGCCCCCGAGCCGGTGCGGGCGGCGGGAACGGCGCTCGACGACGCGGAGTTCGCCCTGATGGACAGTGAGGACGAGCGGACCCAACTGCGTTACGCCGATGCCCTTGCGGCCTGGGGGGATGCCGGTGGCTACACCGCCGAGGTCCTCTGGGACACGGTCACGGTGGCCGCTCTCGGGGTGCCCTTCGACAAGGCCGCCTATCGCGCGGTGCGGACCTTGTCCGGCGGGGAGCAGAAGCGGCTCGCGCTGGAGGCGCTGCTGCGCGGTCCGGACGAGGTGCTCCTGCTCGACGAGCCGGACAACTACCTCGACGTGCCCGGCAAGCGCTGGCTGGAGCAGCGGCTCACCGAGTCGACGAAGACGTTCCTGTACGTCAGCCACGACCGCGAACTTCTGGCGCGCACCGCAACCCGGGTGGTGACGCTCGAGGGCGGCACCTCGTGGACGCACGGTGGCGGCTTCGCGTCGTACCACGAGGCGCGGGCCGAACGGCACGAGCATCTCGATGAGTTGCGGCGGCGCTGGGACGAGGAGCAGGCCAAGCTCAAGGCTCTGGTGCTCATGTATCGCCAGAAGGCGGCGTACAACTCCGACATGGCCAGCCGGCTGCAGGCTGCGGTCACCCGGTTGCGCAAGTTCGAGGAGGCCGGGCCGCCCGAGGAACGTCCCCGTGAGCAGAACGTCGTCATGCGCCTGACCGGCGGGCGTACGGGCAAGCGGGCCGTCGTCTGCAAGAACCTCGAGCTGACCGGGTTGATGCAGCCGTTCGACATCGAGGTCTTCTTCGGTGAGCGGGTCGCCGTTCTCGGCTCCAACGGGTCGGGCAAGTCGCACTTCCTCCGTCTGCTTGCCCGGGGCGGCAGCGAGGGCGACGGTCCGGTCGACGGCGCGCCGGTCGCTCCCGTGGCGCACACC
>JBAVXU010000310.1:0-8845 GCA_049698415.1 Mycobacteriales bacterium | reverse complement strand
CCGAAGTCCTCCTCGACCGGCACGGGGTCGTGACGCGCGGCGCGGTGGCGGCCGAGCGCGTGCCCGGCGGTTTCGCAGCCGTCTATTCGGTGCTGAAGGCCTACGAAGAGTCCGGCCGCGCCCGGCGCGGATACTTCGTCGAGTCACTCGGTGGAGCGCAGTTCGCCATGCCCGGTGCTGTCGACCGGTTGCGCTCGTTCGACGCGGCGTCGGGCCAGCAGGCCAGGGCGGTCGTGCTGGCCGCCACCGACCCGGCCAATCCGTACGGCGCGGCGCTGCCCTGGCCGGAGCGCATCGCCGAGTCCAGCCACCGTCCCGGCCGCAAGGCGGGTGCGCTGGTCGTGCTGGTCGACGGCGCACTCGTCGTCTACGTCGAGCGAGGTGGCCGCACCCTGCTGTCCTGGGCTGACACACCGGCCCTGCTCCAGCCTGCCGTCGATGCGCTGGCGCTGGCGGTCCGCGACGGATGGCTCGGCAAGCTTGCGGTCGAAAAGGCCGACGGCGAGCCGATCGCCGACAGTGCGCTCGCGCAGGCTTTGGAGGCCGCCGGATTCCGCCCGACACCGCGGGGCCTCCGGCTGCGCGCATGACCCGCCCCATGCCCTGCCGAAGTTGTCGCAAGGGCGGCCGCGGTGCCTGAGGGCGACACGGTCTACCTCTCCGCGAAACGCTTGCACGAAGCGCTCGCGGGCCACGCGCTCACGGCGAGCGACTTCCGGCTGCCGCAACTGGCCACCGACGACATCAGCGGGCGGACCGTCGTCGACGTGACGCCTCGCGGCAAGCACATCCTGATCCGGCTCGACGACGGGCGATCTCTGCACTCACATTTCAGGATGGACGGCAGTTGGCGGGTGTACTCCGCGGGGAAGCGCTGGCGTGGCCCGGCGCACGAGATCCGGGTCGTGCTCGCCACCGCGACCCGGCATGCGGTGGGTTACCGGCTGCACGACGTCGCGCTGATCCGTACCGCCGAGGAGGCAAGCCTGGTCGGCCACCTCGGCCCGGATCTGCTCGGCCCCGACTGGGACCTCGACGAGGCGGTGCGCCGGCTACTCGCCCGACCCGACCGCGAGATCGGCCCGGCTCTGCTCGACCAGCGCAATCTGGCCGGGATCGGCAACCTCTACAAGAGTGAAGTGCTGTTCCTGCGCGGGATCTCGCCGTGGACGCGAGTGGCCGACGTGCGCCATCCCGCGGCACTGGTGACACTCGCCCGCAGGTTGCTCACGGCCAACAAGGACCGGTGGGAGCAGGTCACGACCGGCGAGCGACGCCCCGGGCGCGACCACTATGTCTTCGAGCGCACCGGTCGACCGTGCTGGCGCTGCGGGACCGCCATCGCCAGTGCCGAGCAGGCAGACAACGACTACGTCCGATTGAGCTACTGGTGCCCCAGCTGTCAGCCGGAGCGCTCCGAGAGCCCGGAGCGGAGCAAGACCGCGGGGTGAGCGCGACGTCCTAGCCGGCCGCCCGCAACGCCGTCCACGCGTCCTGCATGCGCTGGACCTGGCCCGGGGTGAACGACGTGTAGCAACCGTCGTAGGAGTAGTCCATGTAGTTGTGGACGTTGTCCTTGCCCGGGAAGCTCTTGCAGCTGTCCTGGTTCGTCGGGCAGCCGTGCGTCGCGGTCGACTGCCTGGGGGTGTCGGCGACATGGTCCCCCGGCGCGGTGCAACCGCCCTCGAACACGTGATAGAGGTTGAGCCAGTGCCCGGTCTCGTGGGTCGCGGTCTCACCCTGGTCGTACTGCCCGGCGTAGGCGGTGGACGCGCCACGCATCGAACGCCAGTCCATGACGACGCCGTCGAGGTAGAGGTCGGCGTTGGACAGGTTGGGGAACTCCGCCCAGCCGAGATACCCGCCACCGCTGGTGGAATAGAGGTTCAAGGCGCTGCGATTGCCTTTGTGCAGCGCCTTCTTCATCGCCTTCTCCTGGGCGGACTCCGGTCCGGCGTTGTACCACGTGGCGTTCTTGGTGCGAGTCACGCCGGCCAGCCGGAATGCGAATCCGGTCGCAGCGCCGCCTTCGCCACCGGCGTAGGTGTTGTTGAGCACCTTGATCTGATCGTTGATCACCGGCGTGGACACGTTGCCGACGCTGCCCGATGACACGACATGGAAGTACACCGGGATCGTCGCGCTGAACTTCGCCGCGGCAGCCCGCATGGTGTGCGGCACCTCGATCGCCTTCTGGTGCAGCATCGGCTCGCGGTTGGCCGGTCCTTTCGAGCGGGCGGGTGCGGCCGACCTCGCGTTGGCGGCGCCCCCGGCCTTCGCCGTACAGGACGATGTGGTGCGGTTGCCATGCGTTGAGGCAGCAGCCACCGGGACGGCCGACAGAGCGGGTAGCGTCGCCATTGCGACGGCAGACACAGCCAGGGCTGTTGCGCGGCGGTCGAACATCCTCATGCGGACCCCTCTGGCTGGATTTGCGAAGCGCAAGGTAGCACCCGGGAAGGCGGCTTCGTCGCAGGTGTCGGATAAGTCCGGGCCTCGGACCTGTCGATCTGCGGGGTTCCCGTTCGTCACCTTGATATCCCCACCCCGGGGGCATCCCTTAGGAGGCAGACATGGAGTACGCGTTCCTCATCTACATGGACGAGAAGGCGGAAGGCACGCCCACGCAGGTCGGCCAGATGTCCGCCGCGCACGCGGCGTACTCACAGATGCTGGTCGACCACGGCGTGCTGCGGGGCGGATCCCGGCTCAACACCACCGACACCGCGACGCTGGTGCGGCTGGGCAGCGACGGCTCGGAGCGGCTGGTCACTGACGGCCCGTACGCCGAGACCAAGGAGCAGTTGGGCGGGTTCTACCTCGTCGATTGCTCGGATCTGGACAAGGCGCTGGAGTACGCCCGGCAACTGCCGCTCGGCCCGGGTGCGAGCGTCGAGGTGCGGCCGACCATCGAGATGACCGGCTGAGCCCGAGGGCGCTGGACGAATCCGAGGTGACGGAACAGGACCGGCAGGCCGAGGGCGCCGCAGCGCTGGAGACGGCGCATCGCACCGACTGGGGACGCCTGCTGGCCCTTCTCATCCGTCAACTGGGCAGCCTGGACGTGGCCGAGGAGGCGCTCCAGGACGCCTTCACGTCGGCGGTGGAGGCATGGCGCCGCGGACCGGTGCCCGACGAGCCGGCGGCGTGGTTGCTGACGGCGGCCCGGCGGCGGGCCATCGACAGGTTGCGTCGCGAGCGCGTTCTTCAAGCGAAGTTGCCGCTGCTCGCCGAACCCACCACCGCGCGGTCCGCCGAGGAGGAGGAGCAGCCCATGTCGACGATCCCCGATCTGCGGCTGCGCCTGCTTTTCACCTGCTGCCATCCGGCACTCCCGCTCGAATCGCGGGTGGCGCTGACGCTGCGCTGCCTGGGCGGGTTGAGCACCGCCGAGATCGCCCACGCCTTCCTGGTCAGCGAGCCGACCATGGCGGCGCGGATCACCCGGGCCAAGAAGAAGATCGCCGTCGCCGGCATCCCGTACCGCGAGCCCAGCGACGCCGAACTGCCCGACCGCCTCGACGGCGTGCTCGCGGTGCTCTATCTGGTGTTCAACGAGGGCTACGTCGCCAGCCGCGGTGACGCGCCGATCCGCCGCGAGCTGTGCGAGGAGGCGATTCGGTTGGCCCGCGTGCTGGTCGGGCTCGCCCCTGACGAGCCGGAAGCGCTCGGCCTGCTCGCACTCCTGCTGCTGCAGAACTCCCGTCGTGAGGCGAGGTTCGACGAGGCCGGCCAGATCGTCCTGCTGCCGGATCAGGACCGGCGGCGATGGGATCGCGCCGCGGTCGCCGAGGCCCTCAGCCTCCTGCAGACCGCCGCCGGCCGCGGCGCTCCTGGCGCGTACCAACTGCAGGCCGCGATCGCCGCCCAGCACTCGATGGCAGGCCGGGCCGCCGACACGGACTGGGCAGCCATTGCCGAGTTGTACGCCGGACTGGAGTCCCTCACCCGTTCCCCCGTCGTCACGCTGAACCGCGCCGTCGCCGTCGCAGAAGACTCCGGTCCGGCCGCCGGTCTGTCGATTGTGGACGATCTGGGCGAGGTGCTGGCGGGCTATCACTACTGGCACTCGACCCGCGCCGACCTGCTGCGGCGCCTCGAGGACCACGCCGGGGCCGCAGCGGCGTACCGCCGTGCGCTGGACCTGGCGACGTCGGCGGCGGACCGCGACCTGCTGCGCCGGCGACTGGCCGAGGTCACTGCCGCCGAGGCGCGCTAGGGCAAGATCGCCCGGCCTGCGCTCTGCGCCTCGTCGAGGCCGGACGCCAGGCCGTGCAGCCGATCGGTCGCCTCCTGTAGCCGGTGCCGAGCGCCGAGGTCGGGACCGCCTGCCGCGACTGCGACACACTCTGCCGCCGCAGCGACGAGGCGCTCGTAAGCCGCCGTCCCCTCGTCGAGGCGAGTCAGCAACACGATGCGGGCCTCGGCCAGGCCGGCATGTGCTTCGGCGGGGCTGACCTGCAGCGCCACCTCGATGGAGTCGATGCTCGCCGCGAGCTCGCGCAGCGATCGGTCGGCCACGGCGGCCTCCGACGCGGTTTCGCCGGCGACCCCACCCAGATGTCCGAGCAACGGCGGCAGCGCGGCACCGGCACGTTCGAGCCGATCAACGGCCGCGCGGGCCGCAGAAGCCCGCCGGGGAGTGCGAGGAGGGGGTGGCAGTCGTTCGAGCCGTCGTAGCTCCCGCGCAGCCAGAACCGCGGCCGCGACGGTGCCAGCAGCCGCCGCGCCCCACAACACGTCGAGCCAACTGATGCCGGAGTACGGGAGCAGGATCGCAGTGGCTGCCGACAGCGCGGCCGCCGCTATGAAGCGGCGTCGCAGCGAGTTGCGGGCACGTGCGATGGCACGCTCGTGCCGGAACGCCGGGTCGCCCCAGCCGCGGATGGAATCGCGCAGCGTCTGAACAACGTCGGAAACCATGTCAGGCCTGCTCCGCGGCGCCCCTGCGCTTGGCCAGCTCGTCGGCGGCAGCCTGAGCATCGGCAGCAGACTGCGCAGCGTCGGCACCAGCGGTCTGCGCAGTGTCGACGGCGGGCCGCTCCGGTGCCTGGGCCAACTGCTCGCCGGCCATGCTGGCGCGGATCTGCTCGAGCCGCGAGGATCCGGCCATATCCAATGTGGACTTCTGCACCTCGAGCATGCGGCCCTCGACCGAGCTGCTCGCGAGCTCGGCCGATCCCAGCGCGTTGGCGTAGCGCCGCTCGATCTTGTCGCGTACCTCGGCCAGCGATGGGGTGCTGCCCGGTGCGCTGAGCTCCGACATCTGCGAGAGAGAGCGAGACACCTGCTCCTGCATCTTGGCCTGCTCGAGCTGGCTGAGCAGCTTGGTGCGCTCGGCGAGCTTCTGCTGCAGCATCATCGCGTTGTTCTCGACGGCCTTCTTGGCCTGCTCGGCCGCGTGCAGCGCGCCGTCGTGCAGCCCCTTGAGATCTTCCATCGACTGCTCGGCGGCGACCAGCTGGGTCGCGAAGACCTGAGCGGTCTGTTCGTACTCCGTGGCCTTGGCCTGATCGCCCTTGGCCCGGGCCTGGTCGGCGAGCGTGAGCGCCTGCCGGGCCGAACCCTGCAGCTTCTCGACCTCGCCCATCTGCCGGGAGAGCTTCATCTCCAGCTGCCGCTGGTTGCCGATCACGGCGGCAGCCTGCTGGGTCAGCGCCTGGTGCTGTCGCTGGGCGTCCTCGATCGCCTGCTGGATCTGGATCTTGGGGTCGCTGTGCTCGTCCAGCTTGCCCGACAGCAGAGCCATGAAGTACTTCCAGCCCCGTACGAACGGGTTAGCCATTGCGCCGTCCTCCTGTCAGGGCCGCCCAGCCGTTGGCCACGGAGAGTCACACCCATTGTGTTCTGTGCACCCCATCCTTGCACGCAACCGGCCATGAGCCGGGCGGTCATCAGCAGTCACCCCGAGGCCGGCAGGTCCGGGGGTGCCGCTGGGCCTCCGAGCGCCTTGCGCGAGATCGCCTCGGTCTCCGCCAGCCCGGTACGCAGGCCGTCGAGCTCACTGGTCAGGTCCGAGATCTGGCCGTGCGCAGTGTCGACCCCGCCGGCCGTGGCCGACAGAGCCAGCACCTCGGCCAGCCGTGCGACCAGGCCCTCGAGCCCGATCGCCGTGGACTCCATCTTGGACAGCAGGATGTCGCGCGCCTCGGTCAACCGCCTGGCCACGTCGAGCTGCTCCTCGACGGCGGTCAGCGAGCGTTGCTGTTCGGCGCGCATCTGCTCGACGGACGGTTCGTTCCGGGCCGCGCTGAGCCGGGCGTACTCCCCCTGCAGCGACGGGACGTCGATGCGGTGCAGCGCGCTCTCGACCGAGGTCACCTGTGCTGCCAGCCGGCGCAGCGCATCGAGCACGGTCGCCGCCTCGTCATCGATGTCACCGACCTGCTCGCGTACGGCGGGCTCGCGCGGGGACTCGGTCTGGTCGTGCAGGGTGCGCACCGTGCGCTCGGCCCGGCGCAGCCAGACGTCGGCCGGCGAGCCCTGCTTGGGCCGGATCAGACCGGGCGGGTACGCGCCCTTGGGCTCCCGGTGAGCAAGAGTCGCCGCGGCGACCTTGACGCCGTAGACCGCGGCGCCGATCCCCGCGCCGATCGCAACCGCTGGCGCTGCTGTCACCGTCGTGGCCGCAATCACCGCCCAGCCGAGCCCACCGGCGACCCCGGCCGTGATGAGCCCCCACGGCTCGGTCAGTTCCTCACGCAGTCCCACGTACCCAGTCTCCCCCGGCTAGAAGTTGGAGATGACCGCAGTCAGGACCTTGTCGATCGAGGCGGGATCGGTCGCGTCGTAGGCCGCCGCCCGTGACGCCTCCGCGATCTTGGTCAGCGACGTCAGGTCGGCCTTCTCGCCGTAGGCGATCGGGAACACCCGCACCGCCGTCGCCGTGCTCTCGCTGGCCCCGGAGAGCTGCTCCACGACACCGTCGAGATTGTTGTCGGGAGGGAACTCGTTCTTGCCGTCGGTGAGCACCACCACGGCGTTGATCCGGTCGGGAGCCAGGTTGCCGGCGAGCTCACGCTGGGCCGCCTTGGTCGTCGTATAGAGCGCCGTCCCGCCGCCCGGCACCAGTCCGCGGATCGCGCTCTGCAACGCGGCCCGGTCCGAACTGACCGGGGCGATCGGCACCAGCTTGTTGTACGGCGGGTCCTGCAGCGTGCGGCCGGTGCTGAAGGTCCACAGGCCGACCTCGTCGTCGGGGGCGAACTGGCTGACCGCCGAAAGGGCCGCCCGCTTGGCCAGCTCCAGCTTGGTCGAACCACTGCTGCCGACGGACTCCCCCATCGACCCGGAGACGTCGAGCACGAGGAGCACCCGGGCCCGCTTGCGCAGCCGGTCCCAGGAGTCGGAGACCTGCTGGAGCACCGGCGGTGACGGCGGATCGATGACGCTGATCTTCTGGGCGGGCAGCAGCCCGTTGTTGATGCTGACCGGCGAGCCGGGCTTGCCCTCGAACGTACGGAACGCGGCCTGCTGGAAGCGCTGCTGCTGCTTGTCGGCCTGGACGAAGTTGAGGAAGTCCTTGGCCGCGGCCCGCTTCGCGGCGTCGACCCAGGGGGCGGTCAGTACGACATAGGGGTTGTCCGAGAGCAGCGTGCCTTCCTTGGGGTAGATCGCCACGAGCGGAGTGCGCGGCTTGGGGCCTTTGCCCAGCGTCTTCGGATCGCCGGAGGGGTTGCCCTGGTTGTAGTCCCAGACCGACTTCTCCTCGACCGTGACCGCGCTGATGTAGGTCAGCCCCTGGCCCTTCTGGTCGGCCGCGGCGAGGTTGGCCAGGAAGGTCAGCGTGGTGTCGCCGTAGTGCACCACGGAGTTCTCGACCGCCTTGACGTAGGCGATGACCTTGGGGTCGGCAACGTTCTGGGCCGAGAGGTCGGTGGACAGCCCGGTCGCCGCGAAGTACGTACCGATCGTGGCGTTCAGTCCCGACGTGGAGAAATGCGGGTTGGTCTTGCCGAGGGTGAACGCGCCCCACTCCCGGTGGCCGTAAGCACCCCACCCGTTCGGACTGCGGGCCAGGGACAGCACATCGCCCCAGCCCAGCGGCTTGCCGGGCCAGCCCAGCGCGGTGGCCATCGGGCGGGGCATGGCGATGACCAGCGGAGTCTGGGCGATCGAGGGAATCTGGGCGGGAACCAGCGGGGCTTGGTCCTTGACGGCCAGTCGCTGCCGCAGCAGCACGGTCCACGACGACGAGGCGGGACTCCACACATCGGGTCGTGGTCCGTCGCGGCCGGCATTCCACCCGCGGGCGAGGGCCTCCATCGCACCGCCGGAGGCCTTCGACGTGACATTGACGGTCACGCACTTGCCATCGACGCGGTGGTTCTCCTTGGCGTAGCTCTCCGCCATGACCGACAGCAGCGCCGCCTTCTCCGACGATGCGGTCATGGCGATCTCGGTGCAGCCGGTGCGTGCGGGCGCCTTCTTTCCCTTGGCATCCGTCGATCCGCCGCCGCCGGCGAGGACGAGGCGCACACCGATGACGAGCGCGATGCCGACGACGATGGCAATGATGATCGGCCCACGGTTGCTCCGGCCCGGCGCTTGCCCGTACGACACGAATCCTCCCCTGCGATCAGTGCGCTCAGTGTGTCAGCTAGCTCGGGCGGCACCGCGCAAGAGCATCGGCTCAGTGGCCAGCGGGCTCGTCGCCCCGGGGCAGTCCTGCGACCAGGGCGGCCGCGCTCTCCGCGATCGCATCCGCCCCGCCGGGGGTGGTCAGGTGCGACGACAGCCAGCGCAACACCACGTCGTCGCCCTGGCGACCGTCTGCGGCGAGCGCCTGCCGCACCGCGCGCCGAGCGGCCTGCCAGCCGGCAGCGTCCGAGCCGGTGACCAGGGC
>JBAVXU010000309.1:0-1632 GCA_049698415.1 Mycobacteriales bacterium | reverse complement strand
CGAGTGCACAGTCACGGGCGCGTCGGGGAGGACGGCATCGAGCCGCTCGGCCGCCAGGGCAGCGCCCGGCACGTCCTTCCACGCGACCTCACGCGCGACGCTCCCCTCGGGCACACCTTGGGCCAGCTCGGACGCCAGCGGCAGGTCGAGCAGATCGGCCACCGCCTCACCACCGGGCACCGGGTGTCGCTCGGCCAGCAGGGGCAGCGCGTACGGCGCATCCATCACGACCGCATTCCCCGCCGGAACGACAAGGTCCTGCTCGACACGTACCCGGTCGGGCGGGTCGACATCGACGAGCACCTCGGCCAGCCGCGCATAGGCGGTGCGGAGGGTGCCCGGAGGGCAGCTGCGGGCCGGGTCGGCCAGCCGGTCGAGCAGGTCGAGTGCGCCGTCGACGTCGGCGAGTACGTCGGCCAGGCCGCTCCGGCAGCCGAGAAGGCGCAGCAGGTCATCGTCCGCGCCGGCGGCCTGGTCGTAGAGCCCGCAGAGGTCGGTCGCCTCGGCCAGGCGTACGTCGCGCGGGCGCGAACCGTCGAGCACCCGGTGCCGAGCCAACCACCATCGGGTGTACGACGGCACCGTTGCGCCGCTCGGCACGATCACGGCATCGCCTGCGACGACCTGGCGCAACCCTTCGCTGCCGAGAAGACGCAGAGCCGCAGGCCAGGCTGAAGGATCGACGAACTCGAGGTCCCGCACCGCGACGAGCTCTTCGAGCATCGATCCCTGGTCGGGCAACACGGCGGCGAGATAGTCGTGCTCGGCGTCGAGGTCGTGCTCTGCCAGGTCGACGTCGAGTGCCCGGAGAACTCCGAAGCCGGCCAGCACACCCGTTGCCTCGAGCACATCGGCGCCCCAGCGCTCGACCAGCGCCGGTGCGGCAGTGCCGAAGGGCGCATCGACCGCCATCACCGCCGCGAGCGCGGAGCCTGGCAGCAGCAGTTCGCCCGCGGGATAGATCTCACCGTCGTCGCCGGGGAGTGGCAGGTCGGCCAGCCACGGATGCTCACCCGGACGGATCCCGGTCGCGGACACCAGGGCGAGCACGGCGTCGGCCAGGCGCGGTGCAGCGCCCGGCTCGGACTTGGCCTCCTCCTCCGGGGCGCCATCGAGCGCCTGCTCAACCTGGGCACGTACCCTCTCGTCGGCCAGCACCGAGTGCGCGGTCGCCGGCACACCGCCCAGCCGTTCGAGCAGCGGGTGCACGGCAGCCGGATGAACCATGCGGATGTCGAGCGGGCTCAGTTCGAGTCCGGCGAGATCGGCGCCCGGCAGCAGAACACCGCGTGGACCGGTCACGAGACGGCCGTCGGCCAGCGGGACCGGGAGCGCACCCAGCGCTTCCCGGTCAGGGGCATCGGCGAGAGCGGTGTACAACCGCTGCCACCAGTCCGGGGGCCGCTGAATGCCGGCGACCGCGTCGACGACGTCGCTCACCGGCAACCGGCGTACGCCCAGGGCCTGCAACGATCGCTGACCCGCGCGCCCGGCCCATTCCTCGGGGAGTAGACCGGGGATCACGGCCCGCAGCAGGGGCACCGCGCCTTCGATCCCGACGGCGAGGACGCGCGCGGCGGCGGGCACGATCCCGCCGGGCAGCCACGGGATCGCGCGCAGCCGGGCCAGCAC
>JBAVXU010000308.1:0-3078 GCA_049698415.1 Mycobacteriales bacterium | reverse complement strand
GCATCGGGGCGGCGAAACTCTCCGCTGCGGCCAAGGCTGCCAACACCTACCACACGGCCCTCGTCGCGGTACGCAATGAGGTGGACAACCTGCGCACGCAAATGGACAACGCTGCAGGGCCAGCTGGCTACCGACGCGACCAATTACACCTACCAGGCGGAGTTCAACGAAACCGCTGCGGCCGCGGCGACGATCCGGGACGAGAAGAGACTCAACGGCCCACTCGATCGACGCTTCGACGATCGCCCGCTCCTACGTCCGCGAGATGGCCGCCGGTGTTCCGGTCGGCGACAATTCCGTCGACACCACCGCACTCGGTGGGAGGACGTCGTCCCGGTACCCGGTGACAACGCCTATCCCGGGCAGAACGCAGCGTTCGCCATCCCCAAGGAGTTGCCGGAGAAGTTCATGGCCGGGTTCGTGGGAGACCCGAGCGCCACCGCGACGTTCGACAACGCGGCCGGCACGCAGTACCACAACGCTCTGCTGGCTGCCGCTCTCGCTGATGCCGCTGCCGGACCGGGTCACGACGAGGCGATGAACCACCTCGCCCGTGCCTACGGGATGGTTGCCGGCACCGAGAACCACGTGACGACCGAAGTGTTCGGCGAGCAACACAAGGCAAAGCAGGAGTCCAACGAGGTCATGCACCAGACCTCTCGTTGGGGCTGGATGCGATCCCCGGCGAGAAGATCGCCGAGAAGGTGCCCGGCCTCGCCTGGGACATGGCCAAGCACCTCGGAAACTTCGGGCTGGAAAAGAGGGTTCGGCGACACGGACGATCCGCGGTTCGAGGCCTTGGGCGAGAAGTCGCACGAAATCGCCCTGGTCCAGCCGTACGAAACGCTGAGCATCCTGCAGGAGGCCGGGTATCCGGGTACCGACAAGGTCCCGGCGTCACTGCTGGATCCGACCACCCACCTGATGCTGCCCATGAACCAGGTTCTCGGCGACCCGGGGAAGGTCACTGCCTTGCAGGACTACGTCAACGCCACGAAGAACGATCCGGCCAACACGCGGACCTCGGTGTTCGACAAGTCCAACGATGTTTCCGGCAACTTCTCCGGCGGCTTCGACACCGGCACGGCTGATCCGCGCCGACGGCGCGCCTTGGGACCGCGACGCAGCCGTCGACTGCACGATCGGGGCGGGCTTGGCACACTGGGCCGGTGAGGTCTTCCTCGGGTCGCAGTGGCGCACTGCTGATGACAGTGCTGCTGAGCGTCTCGATGCTCGTCGGCTGCGCCAAGTCCACACCGCGCGCCGCGCCTACCTGGGTCCCGCAGCAACAGGTGCCGCCGGTCCCCCTACCGACGCCGGTTCCCGATGACGGCGGCGGCAGCAGCCAGCCTCCGTCGTCGGGCTCGACCGGCGGTTCGACGTCTGGCGGGCCGTCCCAGGACTCGGCCGTGGTGGCCACCAACCTGAAGGCACCCACCGGCCTCGCCGTTCTTCCGGACGGATCCGCGCTGGTGGGTGAGCGCACCACCGGCCGGATCGTGCAGGTGCAGCCCGAGCCGGGCAAGCCGGTGCGGGTGGTCCGCACCATCACTGGTCTGAACACCGCTGGCGGCGGTGGCCTGTTGGACATCGCGCTATCCGGCTCGTTCACCGAAGACGGGCTGATCATCGCGCTGATCACCACGAAGGCGGATACCCGGGTCGTGCACTTCACCATGACGGGGCCGGTCACGCCCGTCCTGGTAGGAATCCCGCGCGGCACGTCGGACAACGGCGGCAGGCTGCTGGTCCTGGGCGACGGCAGCATCCTGGTCGGAACCAGCGACGCGGGGAAGCCGTCGCTGGCCGGCAACGCCGCCAGCAAGGCGGGCAAGGTTCTGCACATCGACGAGATCGGCCATCCGGCGCCCGGCAACCCGAACCCGAAGTCGCCGGTGTACACGTCGGGTCATCGCACTGTTGAGGGATTGTGCTTCGACGGACTGCATCAACGCGTGCTCGAGACCGAAGACGGGTCGAGCGGTGAGCTCAACCAGCTCGCGGCCGGCGACGACTACGGCTGGCCGAACCGCGCGGGACAGGATCCGATCGCGCCGATCCCGGACGGCCCGGGAGTCGGCGGCTGCGCGCTGATCGACGCCGCGGTATTCGTCGCCTCACTCGGCGGCAAGGATTTGCTGCAAGCCCAGATCGACGCGCAGGGCAAGGTGGGTGCCTTCACCCCGATGCTGAACGGCAAGTACGGCCGGATCCGCACCGTCGTCGCCGCGCCGGACAAGTCGCTGTGGCTGACCACCAGTAACCGCGACGGCCAAGGTAAACCGGCCGCTGCCGACGAGCGCGTGCTGCACATCGCCCCGTCCGGTGGCGGCGGCGGTGGGCCCGCCTAGAGCTCACCCGGTCCAGCTGGTGTCCTCCGGCCGGCGCTGCTGCTTGCGGCGCAGCCGGCTGCCGAGAAATATCGCCAGGGCCGCAGCCAGGATCAACACCACGACACCGAACCCGGCGCCGGAGGAACCCTGCTGCGACGGCGCCGGTGAGCTCGGCCGGCTACTCGGGCTGCTGGGGCCGGTGGACGGCGCGGAGCGCTCCGGCGCCAGCACCGAGCGGGGCATGGCTACCTCCAGCACGACGCAGTGCACGCCTTCGCTGTCGAGCAGGAAGCTCCCGCCCTGGATCGTGATTCCCTCGCCCTGAGGCTCTGGCGGAAGCGCGAGCCGGACCGGGTCGGTGCGCAGCGCAGCGCGCAGATCACCGCCGGCCACCCGCCAGACGAACGCGTCGGTGTAGGTGCGCAGCACGAACAATGATCCGTCGTCGGACATCGCTGCCCCGGTCACGGTGAGCTGACCGATGGGCGCGTAGGGCCCACCGGGTGTGCCGGTGAACGAGAGCTGTTCCCACCCGATGGCGGTCAGCTGCTGTACCGCAGCCGGATCGGGTGCGGCCGGCAGCCGGTACACGGTGCTCGCTCCGCTGAGTGACTTGCTCGTCAGGTAGACGTGATGATGGATCGCATCGACGGCGAGCGCTTCCGCGTCACGGGCACCACCGGGGTATCGCAGGCGGTAGGCCTGCGCGCGCGAGGTGTCCAGGATCGGTGCATCGGCGCTCGTC
>JBAVXU010000307.1:0-5601 GCA_049698415.1 Mycobacteriales bacterium | reverse complement strand
CGGCACCGATGCAGGCATGACGGAACTCCCAGAACCCGATCAGGGTGTACGAGATCAGCACCATCACCGAGGTTCCGGTCGCGAGGCCGTCCAAGCCGTCGGTGAGGTTCACCGCGTTCGATGTCGCTGTCACGATCAGATAGACCAGCACGACGAAACCGACGACGCCGATGGGGAGCGCCCAGGATCCACGGGGGAAGGACAGGATGGTGTCGGGCGTCTGGTTCCTTGCGTTCTTCAGCCGCAGTGCCAGCAGGGCGAACGTCACCGCGATGACGAACTGCGCGACTAGCTTCGCCTTGGTGTCCAGTCCGAGGCTGCGCTGCCTGCGCACGGAGATGAAGTCGTCGACGAAGCCCAGCGCGCCCAGGGCCACGAACAGTCCCAGCAGCAACAGCGCACCCTTGGACGGACCGCGGCTCTCGCTCACCAGGCCGAGCCTCTTGGCACCGAAGTCGGCTAACAGCGCGGCGGCGAAACCCGCGATCGTCGCCGCGATGATGAGCACGCCGCCCATCGTCGGAGTGCCGCGTTTCGACTGATGGGTGGTCGGGCCGTCGGTCCGGATCTCCTGGCCGATTCCGTACCTCGTCAGGAAACGGATAACCCAGGGCGTTCCGAAGATCGACACGAGGAAGCTGATGAAACCGGCGACGAGAATCGACCTCACGCGTGGCCCTCCACCGGCTCATCGGCCAGCAGTGCGAGGGCGACGCGTTCGAGCCCGACGGCTCGGGACGCCTTGACCAGGACGACATCGCCCGGCCCGACCTCCTCGCGCAAGACCTGCAGCGCGCCTTCGATGTCAGGCACGTTCACCGACTCCATCCTGCGGGATCCCTCCAGTTCGGCACCAGCATGCACGTGTGACGCCTCGTCACCTACGGCGACGAGCCGGTCGATACCCAAGTCGTTGACGAGCCGGCCCAACGCCTCGTGTTCGGCTCTCGCCCGGTCGCCCAGTTCGGCCATCTGCCCCAATACGGCCCAGGTACGCCTCCCGCGGCCGATCGCGAGCAGGGCCTCCAGCGCGGCCCGCATCGAGTCGGGGTTGGCGTTGTAGGCATCGTTGATCACCGTCACGCCGTCGGGCCGTTCGGAGACCTCCATCCGCCACCGACTCGGGGTCCCGACCGTAGCCAGTGCACCCGCGACATCGGCGACCGGCATGCCCAGCTCGATCGCGACGGCGGCGGCGGAGAGGCTGTTCGCGACGTGATGCCTGCCGTACAACGGCAATTGCACCTTAGCCCGGCCGCCGGCTGTCACGAGGGTGTACGACGGCCGGCCGTGCGCGTCGAGCCGGACGTCCTCGGCGCGTACGTCGGCCGAATCCGACGAGCCGGTGAACACCACCCGCGCCTGTGTTGAGGCAGCCATGGCAGCGACCCGGGGATCGTCGATGTTGAGCACCGCCACCGAATCAGCGTCCAGTGGTTGCACGAGTTCGGCCTTGGCCCGCGCGATCACCTCGGCCGAACCGAACTCGCCGATGTGCGCGGTTCCGACGTTGAGGACCACGGCGATGTCCGGCCGCGCCACCCGGCACAGCGCTGCGATGTGCCCGATGCCGCGGGCGCTGTACTCCAGGACAAGGTAGCGGGTATCCGTGCCGGCCAGCAGCACGGTGTACGGGTGGCCGAGTTCGTTGTTGTAGGAGCCGGGCGGCGCCACCGTCGTCCCGAGCCGGCCCAGCAACTGAGCGACGAGGTCCTTGGTCGAGGTCTTTCCACTGGACCCGGTGATCCCCACCACGGTCACCTGTGGCAGTCGGCCGAGCACCTCCCGGGCCAGCAGTGACAGCGCGGCCAGGACATCGTCGACGACGATGGCCGGAGCACCGACCGGCCGGTCGGCCAGGACGGCCACGGCGCCGGCGGACAGCGCGGCGGCGGCGTACTCATGACCGTCGACGTGCTCACCGGGCAGGGCAAGGAACAGATCACCCGGACCGGCCTGGCGTGAGTCGAACGTCACCGCACCGGTGATCAGCGTGGTCGGATCGGTGACGTCCGCCACGTGACCGCCGGTGGCCCGCGCCACCTCCTCGAGCGTCATCGGGATCATCTGAAGCCCCAGTCGGCCCGCTCGAGCACGCTCTCGAGCACCTCGCGGTCATCGAACGGGTGTACCACCCCGTCGATCTCCTGACCTCGCTCGTGCCCCTTGCCCGCGACCAGCAGCGCATCTTCAGGACCGGCGCGGCGGACCGCCTCGGCGATGGCTTCGCGGCGGTCACCGATCTCGACGACGTCACCGCCACCTGCCCGGCGGGCGCCCGCTGCGACGGCGGCACGGATCTGCGCCGGGTCCTCCGACCGTGGGTTGTCATCGGTGACGATCACCAGATCGGCACCGCGAGCGGCAGCCTCGCCCATCAGCGGGCGCTTGTCGCGGTCGCGGTCGCCGCCGGCGCCGAGCACGACGATGACCCGGCCTTCGGTGCGCTCTCGCAGGGCGGCGAGTGCCTTCGCCACTGCGTCGGGGGTGTGCGCGTAATCGATCACGGCGAGGAACTGCTGCCCGCCGAGCACGGCTTGCATCCGTCCGGGCACGTCGATGAGCGCGGTGCCCGACACAGCGTCCGCCGCGGGCACACCGAGCGTCACAAGGGCCGCGACCGCGAGCAACTGGTTGGCCACGTTGAACTCACCGGGACTCGTGGACACCGTCCGTAGCCGCAGCCCATCCGGCCCGTCGACGAGGTAATGCGTGCCGGTGCGGTCGACCACTGCCTCGCTCGCCCGCCAGGCAGCCGCCGGATCCCCCGCCGCAGACACGGTCACGGTCGAGTCCTTGACAAGGCGCCGACCGTAGGGATCGTCGACGTTGACGATCTCGTGGCGGCAGCGGCCGTCGAAGAGTTGCGCCTTGGCGGCGAAGTAGCTCTCCATGTCGTGATGGAAGTCCAGGTGATCCTGGGAGAGGTTCGTGAACAGCCCGGCGGCGAACCGGGTGCCGTTGACGCGGCCGAGGGCCAGCGCATGGCTGGAGACCTCCATCACGACGAAGCGAACCCCGCGCTCGCGCATGACCGCGAAGAGCGCCTGAAGGTCGGTCGCCTCGGGCGTCGTACGGACGCTGGGCAGGCTCTCCCCCGCCACCCGGGTGTCGATGGTGCCGACCAGGCCGGTGAGGTGACCGGCCACCCGCAGGCCGGACTCGATCAGGTGTGCGGTGGTGGTCTTCCCGTCGGTGCCCGTCACCGCGACGATCTCCAGGTCCGCCGACGGGTCGCCGTAGGCCCAGGCGGCAACCTCGCCCAGCACCTCACGCGGGTGGTCGACGTTCAGCACCGGGCAACTCTCGGGCAGCCCACCCTGCGCGACGAACTCCGCCCACCCGGTGGGGTCCGTCAGGACCGCCACGGCACCGCGCTGGATCGCCTCCGCGGTGAAGCGTGCCCCGTGCGTGCGGAGCCCGGGAAGCGCGGCGTACAGATCGCCCGGCCGCACCGACCGGCTGTCGTGCGTGACACCGGAGACCTCCGGATCCGGAGTCGGGTCAGGCAGGCCCAGCAACCCGCACAGCGCCGAGAGCGGCTGACGCAGCGGCCGTTGGGGCCGCGAAGAAAAGGTGGCGGCCACAGCAACAACCTAGTTAGTCGGCCAGGAAAGTCAGCGGCGGGGCACGCCCCTCGGGCGGCACTCGGTAGTGCCGCAGGGTGTATGCCATCACCTCGTGGAAGACCGGTCCGGCCACCGCGCCGCCCATCCCGCCCGGGGCGTGGACGAACACCGCGATCACGTACTTCGGGTTGCTGGCCGGGGCCATGCCGATGAAAGACGCGACGTTGCCGGAGACGTACCTGCCGTTCTCGACCCGCTGGCCGGTGCCCGTCTTGCCCGCGATCACGTACCCGGGGATCGCGGCCCGCTTTCCGGTCGCGTGCGCGCTGGTGATCGCGGACAGGTCCGTACGCATCACCTCGGCGACGTGCGGCGAGAGCACCCGCGTGGCCTTCGCGGGCTTGGCCGGGGTGAACTTGCCGTTGGCGTCCCGGGTGCCCTTGACCAGCGACGGCGCGAGGCGCATGCCGTCGTTGGCGATCGTGGCGTACACCGTGGCCATCTGCAGCGGCGTCACGGCGACCCCGAGCCCGATCGGGATGCCACCGTAGGACGGGCCGGACCAGGCCGAGGGAGGCGCGACGATTCCGGGGCTCTCACCGGGGAAGTCCACGCCCGTCCTGGCGCCGAGGCCGAACCGCAGTTGCCCGTCGTAGAGCCCTTGGGCACCGAGCTTGTCCGCGATCATGATCGTGCCGACGTTGCTCGACTGGGCCAGGATGCCCATCAGCGTGATTCCCACGGTGCCGTGCGGGTGGGTGTCGCGGAACGTCTTGCCACCCTTGGTGATCGTCGGTGGGACCATCATCACGGTGTTGTCGGAGATCACGCCTGCCTGCAGTGCGCTGGCGATCGTGATCGCCTTGTGTACCGAACCGGGCTCAACGACGCTGTTCACCGCAGTGTTGCCCAGGGCTGCCGGGGATGCCGAGCCGGGATTCGAGGCGTCGTAGCTGGGATAGCTGGCCATCGCCAGCACCTCGAACGTACGCGCGTCGAGGACGATCGCCGAGCCGCTGTAGGCCTTGGTCTGCCGCATGCGCTGCGAGAGCGACTGCTGCGCGACGTACTGCAGATCGCGGTCGATGGTCAGTTGCACGGTGGTGCCGGGCACGGCAGGAACCTGCGGGTCGAGTTGGCTGGGCATCGGCTGACCGGCCGGGGTGACCTGGAAGCGGTGCATCCCGTCCTTGCCGCTGAGCAGCGAGTCGTACCTGCTCTCGATGCCGGCCAAGCCGTTCCCGTCCCGTCCGACGAAGCCGATCACATTGGCGGCGAGGTCGTGGCCGGGCACATCGCGCTGGGACTCCCGCAACGAGCCGATGCCGGGCAGCCCGAGATCGGTGACCCGCTGGGCTTCAACCGGCGTCAGGCCACGCTTGACGTAGACGAACCGGCCCGGCTTGACCAGCTGCTGCGCGATGACCGAGGCCCTCACACCCAGCCGCTTGCCGAGTTTCTCCGCCGTACCAACGGGATCCACCACCAGCGACGGGTCTGCGTAGATGGCGCGGGCATCGATGCTGCGGGCGAGCACGGCACCATTGCGGTCGAGGATCTGCCCACGCTCGGCAGGCACGACCACGTTACGCATCCGCAGGTGCTTGGCCTCGGTGGCGTACGCCGTGCCGTCGAGACCCTGGATCTGCACGAGCCGCCCGCCGATCACCGACAGCATCGCGACGAGCAGCACCAGCGCGAACCTCAGTCGCTTCGTGGGGTTGCCCAGCCTCACCCGCCTGGTCCGAGGCGTCCGCGTCGCCGGTCGAGTGCGATTCCGGCCGACCCGCGCACGTCCGGTGCCGGTACGGGCCGAGTGGGATCGAGCCGTTGTCACGCGCTTCTTTGCCGTGCCAGCGCGCGGCCGGGGTGGCTTGGCCGACTCGTACTGTCGCCGGGGTTGCGGCTTGACCGGCGCTTGCCGCCGGCTCTGCGGCGTGGCCGGCGCTTGCCGCCGGGACTGCTTCTTGGCCGGCGTGTGCCGGCGTGGCTCGCGGGGAGTCACCGCCGCCCCACGGGCGCGGGGCTGGCG
>JBAVXU010000306.1:0-3513 GCA_049698415.1 Mycobacteriales bacterium | reverse complement strand
TGTGGGGGTCGAGGAAGAGCAGTCGCAGCTGGTTCGGGCGTGTGCTCGGTCCCTCCGGTGCGGTGAACTCCAGGTGACCTGCCAACAGTGCGTGGCCGAGAGGGTTCCAGGCCAAGATGTCGTTGCGGCGGCCTAGGAGCAGTGCGGGAACGGTCGGCATGGACTTGAGAAGCGTGACCGCGCCCGGGTTCGGGGCTTCGGATCGGGTGGCCCGACGCCGCTTGGCTGGCCCGGGTCGCGCCAGTTCGTCGAGGTGCGCCCGCTCGGCTTCGTCGAGATTGAGGGCGCGTGCGAGAGCGTTGATGATTGCGTCGCTCGCGTTGGTGGACTGTCCCTGCTCCAGCCGCGTGTAGTAGTTGACGGAGATTCCGGCGATCTGTGCCAGCTCTTCGCGGCGCAACCCTGGCACGCGGCGTTGTCCCCAATATGGAATGCCGGCGTCTTCAGGTGTGACCGCGTCTCGGCGGCTGCGGAGGAAGTCGCCGAGGTCGTTCGCTGGTCGGGCACGCTGGCGGTGAGCTTGCATATTTCCAGTGTGACGGACTGGCCGCCACCCTGGGTGCCCCTGTCGGTGGTACCAACGAGGAGGCTCTGGCTCGGCCGGTTGTGGCGCCTGAGCATTGTCGGCATGACCACTGAACGTTCAGTCTCGGTTGCCGACCGAGCCACACCCAACGATGCCTTCGGTGCGCGTGAGCGCGTTGCACTGATTGTCCTCTTGACGGCGAGCTTCACCCTCGCCGTGGACTTCTCGATCCTCAACGTTGCCCTGCCGCGCATCGGCCACGATGTCGGATTCAGTCTGTCGAACCTCCAGTGGATCTCGACCGCATTTGCGGTATGCGCTGCTGGCTTCACGCTGCTCTTCGGGCGCTTCGCGGATCTCTTCGGTCGCCGACGACAGTTCCTCGTGGGTATCGCCCTGCTGGGAGTTGCCTCGCTGGTCGGCGGCGTGGCCGGGCAGCAGTGGCTGCTCCTGCTTGCCCGCGTCGCTCAGGGAATCGCCACCGCGGCGGTGACCCCGGCGGCCCTTTCTCTCCTGACCACTTCCTTCCCCGAGGGGCCGCGGCGTGACAGGGCGCTCGGGCTCAACGGCGCGCTCATGGCTGCTGGCTTTACCACCGGCGCGATCCTCGGTGGCCTCTTGACCGATCTGATCAGCTGGCGCTGGGCCTTCTTCGTCAACGTCATTGTTGCCGTCGTCGTGCTCGCCGTCGGTCCCGTCGTGTTAAGTGAGACGAAGGCGGAGCGCCGGCCGCGACTCGATGCTCCCGGCGCCGTGACGGTGACGCTCGCACTCGTGGCTGGGGTGTTCGGCCTGACGCAGGCAGCAGAACACTCTTGGGGAGACGCGCGCACCTGGGGTGCCCTGCTGTTTGCCCTTGTGATGACGTTCGTCTTCGTGGCCATCGAGCGCACGGTGCAGGAACCACTCGTCCCGCTGGCGGTGCTCGGTCGCCGTACGGTCGGTTGGGGCAACTTCGCAGGTGTCATCGCCTTCGCTACCGAGACATCCGTCGTCTTCTTGCTCACCATCTATCTGCAGAACGTGCGTGGATATACACCACTCCAGACCGGCCTTACATTCGCAGTCCTCGGTGCCGGCACCGTCCTCGGCGGCATGCTGGCGCCGAGGATCATCGGACGCATCGGTGGGAAGCGAGCTATCGTCTACAGCTTGGTCGTGCAGGCAGCTGCCACCCTTCCGCTGGCCTTCCTCGGCGACTCGTCGAGCTCGCTGATCGTGCTTCTCGTGGCGACGTTTGTGGGAGGTGTGGCCAACCTGGTTGCGATCGTCGGCTTTATGGTGACTGCCACATCGGGTCTTTCCGACGCCGAGCAGGGACTGGCCACCGGCCTGGCCACGATGGGCCAGCAGGTCGGCATCACCCTGGGAACGCCGGTTATGTCGGCCGTTGCGACTGCGGCAGGAGCGTCGGCGGCTGTTGGCCATGTCCTCGATGGGGTGACGACCGCGCTTGCGGTCAACGCCGCGATCTGCCTCCTTGGGGCTGCGCTGGTCATGTTCGCGCTGCCCGGGCGTCGTGCGGCGGCGACCGCATGAACCGCCACGTGCTCCTCGTTGGCGCGACCGGGGTGGTCGGCGGTGCCGCTGCCCGTCACCTTGCCGGTGAGTCCGGATGGAAAGTCACCGTCGCATCGCGGCGCGACCCCAGCCTGGACGCCGCCGCGCACATCTCTGTGGACCTCCTTGACCGCGACGTTTCCACCGCCGCGTTCTCCGCGTTGCGGGACGTCACGCACGTCGTCTACGCCGGATACGTCGATCGGCCCTCGATGGCGGAAGCGGTTGGTCCGAACGTCGCGATGCTCACTCACACCCTGGCCGGCCTCGAGTGTGCGGGCGCGCCGCTGGAACGCGTCGTCCTCATCGGCGGCGGCAAGTCCTACGGTGAACACCTCGGTCCCTACAAGACCCCCGCGAAGGAGAGCGACCCGCGCCATCTCGGGCCGATCTTCTATAACGACCAGGAAGACCTGCTCCGCGAGGACGCAGCCCGACGCGGCTACAACTGGACGGTGCTGCGCCCGGACATCGTCATCGGTCCCAGTACGGGTTCGTCCATGAATCTGCTGACCACCATCGCCGCATACGCCGCGCTGTGCAGAATCGAAGGGACGCCGCTGCGGTTCCCCGGCTCGCACGCCGCTTGGACTGCACTACACCAACTCACCGACGCTGACCTGCTCGCCGAAGCCACAGAGTGGGCACTGAGTTCACCGGAAGCAATTGGCGAGGTCTTCAATGTCACCAACGGCGACCTGTTCCGCTGGGACCAGATGTGGCCGGCGATCGCGGAGGTCTTCGACCTTCCCACGGCTGCGCCGCAGCCCATGTCACTCCCGGTTCAGATGGCCGGAAAGACTGCCGTATGGGAGCAGGCCGTACTCGACTATCAGCTCGTGGAGAGCAGCCTCAACGAACTCGCTTCCTGGACCTTCGCTGATGCGGTCTGGAACATGGGCTTCGATCTCGTGCAGAGCACCATCAAGATCCGCCAGGCCGGGTTCACCGGATGCCGGGACTCGCAGTCGAACCTGGTCGAGCACCTGTCTTCCCTCCGCAGTCGACACATCGTCCCGTAGGCGCGAAAGAGATTCACGAGAACGACATGACACACCGCAACTCCCCTCTGTCTCCCGAGGGCCGCCGACGGCTTGTCGAGCGCTGCAGAACCCGACCGATCGCCCACGTTGCCGCAGAGATGGTCATCTCAAGGGCAACCGCATCAATGTGGGTGAACCGGCACCGCAAGCACGGGGACTTTGGGCTACTCGATCGAGCTTCGAGCCCGCATCACCAACCCATGGCAACGCCTGTCGAGGTGATCAACCAGATCGAACGCATGAGGCGCCAGCCCAAGTGGCCAGCCTCCCGCATCGCCTTCGAACTGGAAGCACCGGGAACGGGGAGCAGCCGCCGGACTGTAGCCCGACACCTCGCCGCGCTGGGGCTGAACCATCGCAGTTCATCGACCCGAACGGCGACAC
>JBAVXU010000305.1:0-5356 GCA_049698415.1 Mycobacteriales bacterium | reverse complement strand
GTGCGTCGGTGGCGACCTCGGCGCCGGGTCCAAGCAGACCGGCCACTGTCGACGTACGCGCCTCGACGCCCGGCCGCACTCCCTCGAGCAGCACCGAGACGGTGAGCGGACCGGTCTGGTCCGCGCGCGCCACCTCGACCGCCGAGGGGGTGACCTGCGAGTCGAGCACGGCCGCCACGGCGTGCCCGACTGCCGTCTCGTCGGCCAACTCGACGCCCACCCAGGCGGCGTGTTCGGGCAGTGGGTGCAACCGGAAGATCGCCTCGGTGACGATGCCGAGCGTGCCGAACGCCCCGGTGTAGAGCTTGCCCAGGTCGTAGCCGGCAACGTTCTTGACGACCTTGCCGCCGCTATGCGTGACCGCGCCGTCCGGGCGGATGACCGTGATGCCGATCAGCAGGTCGCGAACGCCGCCGTAGAGCATGCGGCTGGGACCCGACAGGGCGGTGGAGATCACCCCGCCCACGGTCGAGCCCGGGACGACCTCGTCGATGGCCAGCCGCTGGCCGGCCGGCGCCAGCGCCTCGGCGAGGTCGCTCAGGCGTACGCCGCTCTGCACCCGCACCACCAGGTCGCCGGCCGCGTGCTCGAGCACGGTGTCCAAACCGGACAGGTCGACGGTGACGCCCGTCGGCACCGGCCCGCCCCAATCGATCTTGGTCCCGGCTCCCCGGGGCAGCACCGTCGCACCCTCGCGGGCGGCATCGCGCAGCATCTGGCTGACCTGGTCGGGTTCGGCCGGTGCGAGAACGTCAGAAGACATCGGCCACTCCGGCCTCTGCCAATGGGTGCGCGCCCTTGTGCCGGCCGGGCACCTCGCCGCACAACCGCGGGGTCGGAAAGATCTTGCCCGGATTGCACAAGCCGGCCGGATCGAAAGCGCAGCGCAGCATCTGCATGGTGTCCAGGTCGTCCGCGGTGAACATTCGCGGCATGTACTTCATCTTGTCCGCGCCGACGCCGTGCTCGCCGGTGATCGATCCGCCGTGCTCGATGCACAGGTCCAGGATCGCCCCGGAGATCTCCTCGGCCCGCTCGCTCTGGCCCTCGATCGCCTCGTCGAAGAGCACGAGCGGGTGCAGGTTGCCGTCGCCGGCATGGAAGACGTTCGCGACCCGTACGCCGCTGTCCGACGACAGGTCGGCAATGCGCCGCAGCACCTCCGACAGCGCCGTACGCGGGATCACGCCGTCCTGGACGATGTAGTCCGGGCTGATCCGGCCGACCGCGGCGAACGCGGACTTGCGGCCCTTCCAGAACAGCGCGCGTTCCGCCGCGTCGACCGCGACCCGGATCTCGAACGCCCCGTTGTCCCGGCAGTGCCGCTGAACCGCCGCGAAGGTGTGCTCGACCTCGGCCGCCGGCCCGTCCAACTCCACGATCAGCACCGCACCGGCGCCGTCGGGATAACCGCACTGCACCGCTGCCTCGGCGGCCTCGATGGCCAGCGCGTCCATCATCTCGACCGCCGCCGGAACGACGCCGGCCGAGATGATCGCGGAGACCGCCGCGCCCGCACTGTCGGTGCTGTCGAACGCGGCCAGCAGCGTCTGCACCGCCTCGGGCGCGCGCAGCAGGCGGAGGGTGACCTCCGTGGTGATGCCGAGAGTGCCCTCGGCCCCGATGAATGCTCCGAGCAGGTCGTAGCCCGGCGAGTCGAGCGCCTTGCCGCCGAGAGTGATGAGTTCGCCGTCGGGGGTGACCACCTCACAGCCGGTCACGTGGTTGACGGTGAAGCCGTACTTCAGGCAGTGCGCACCGCCGGAGTTCTCCGCCACGTTGCCGCCGATCGAGCAGACCTGCTGGCTGGAGGGGTCGGGGGCGTAGTAGTAGCCGTGCGGGGTGGCGTCCCGGGTGACCTGAAGGTTGATCACGCCGGGCTCCACGACGGCTCGCTGGTTGGCCACGTCGATCTCGCGGATGCCACGCATCTGCGCGGTCACGATGAGAACGCCGTCGGCGTGTGGCAGCGCGCCGCCGGACAGGCCGGTCCCCGAACCACGGGCGACATAGGGCACCCCCTCGTCGACGCAGGCCCGTACGACCGCCTGGCACTGCGCGGCCGTACGCGGGAAGACGACTAGCGCCGGGGTGACCCGGAAGTGTGCGAGGCCGTCGCATTCGTACGTCCGCAACTGCTGGCGGTCGGTGAGCACCGCTCCCGGGTCGAGCAGCGGGCGCAGCCGCTCGGCCAGGGCGGTCGCCGAACCCAACGGCATTACGGCATCCGCTCGTAGGCCGGCAGGGTCAGGAAGTCCAAGAACTCGTCGGCCAGCGCCACCTCGACGAACAGCGCACGGGCCTGCGCGTAGTCCTCGGCGTCGGCCAGCTTCGCGATCTCCTCGTCGACGATGCGCTCCACCAGCTCGCGGGTCACCTTCTCGCCGTTGGTCAGCGTGACGTCGTTGTGCAGCCACTGCCAGACCTGCGACCGGGAGATCTCCGCGGTGGCCGCATCCTCCATCAGGTTGAAGATCGCCACGGCACCGGAACCCTTGACCCAGGAGGCGAGGTACTGCAGGCCGACGCTGATGTCGTTGCGCAGCCCTTCCTCGGTGATCTCACCCGGTGTGGCGCGTACGTCGAGGATCTCCCCGGCCGTGACCTGCACCTCGTCGCGGGTGCGCTCGAGTTGGTTGGGCGCCTCGCCGAGGACCGAGTCGAACACTTCGCGGCACAGCGGCACCAGGTCCGGGTGCGCCACCCAGGATCCGTCGAACCCGTCGCCCGCCTCGCGCTCCTTGTCGGCGCGCACCTTGGCCATGGCCTTGGCGTTGACCTCGGGGTCGCGCCGGCTCGGGATGAACGCCGCCATCCCGCCGATCGCGTGCGCTCCCCGCTTGTGGCAGGTGCGCACCAACAGATCGGTGTAGGCGCGCATCATCGGTGCCGTCATCGTCACCGAGTTGCGGTCGGGTACGAGGAACTCCGCCCCGCGGGTCCGGAACACCTTGATGATGCTGAACAGGTAGTCCCACCGGCCGGCGTTGAGTCCGGCCGAGTGATCGCGCAGTTCGTAGAGGATCTCCTCCATCTCGAAGGCCGCCGGGATGGTCTCGATCAGCACGGTCGCGCGGATGGTGCCCTGGGGGATGCCGAGCAGGTCCTGGGCCTCGACGAACACGTCGTTCCACAGCCGGGCCTCGAGGTGGCTCTCCATCTTGGGCAGGTAGAAGTACGGGCCTTGACCGGCGTCGAGTTGCCGCTGCGCGCAGTGGAAGAAGTACAGGCCGAAGTCGAACAGGCTGCCCGACATCGGCTCGCCGTCGACCACGACGTGCTTCTCGGGCAGGTGCCAGCCGCGTGGGCGGACCACGATGGTGGCCAGATCGGCCGCGTCCTTCAGTGCGTAGGACTTGCCCTCGGGGCTGGAGAAGTCGATCTTGCGGTCGAGAGCGTTGCGCAGGTTGAGCTGGCCGCCGACCATGTTCTCCCACAGCGGGGAGTTGGCGTCCTCGAAGTCCGCGAGCCACACCTTGGCACCGGAGTTCAGCGCATTGATCGTCATCTTCGCGTCGGTGGGGCCGGTGATCTCGACCCGCCGGTCGACCAGCCCGGGCGCCGGTTCGGCCACTTTCCAGTCACCCTCGCGGACATCCTTGGTCTCGGCCAGGAAGTCGAGTGACCCGCCGGCGGTGATCTCCTGCTGCCGGGCGGCACGTGCCTCGAGCAGTTCCGTCCGGCGCGCACCATGCGTGCGCTGCAGGGATTCCAGGAAGCTCAGTGCCTCGGCGGTGAGCACCTCGTCGTAGCCAGGAACCTTCGGTCCGGTCACCTCGAGCGTCATAAGTCTCCTCCAGCGGGATTGGACGCGCAGCATCTGTCAACGGTCGTGCCTACCCCGAAATCGGGGTGCTTCACGTTACGCGGCGTGACACCATCGGCAGTAATGACGAGTCTCCCAGCAGGCCCAAGCCACCCGGTCGAGCCGACCCGGGTGGACCCTGAGCCCGAGCTGTTGCCGAACGGTCTCCTGGCCGGCGATCTGCTGACCGGGTCCTCCGACGACGGCGATCAGCTCGACCTCGCCGACCGGCAGGCGCTGCGCCGCGTACCCGGGCTGTCGACGGAGCTCGCCGACGTCACCGAGGTCGAATACCGCCAGCTCCGACTGGAGCGGGTCGTCCTCGTCGGGGTCTGGACCACCGGCACTCTCACCGATGCCGAGAACTCCCTGATCGAGCTCAAGGCGCTCGCCGAGACGGCCGGCTCGGAAGTGCTCGACGGAATCATCCAGCGCCGTGACCGTCCCGACCCGGCGACCTACATCGGGTCGGGCAAGGCCAACGAACTGCGCGGGATCGTGCTTGCCGAGGGCGCGGACACCGTCGTCTGCGACGGCGAGCTCTCTCCCGGCCAACTGCGGCAGCTCGAGAACGTCGTCAAGGTCAAGGTGATCGACCGGACCGCGCTGATCCTCGACATCTTCGCCCAGCACGCCCGCAGCCGTGAGGGCAAGGCGCAGGTCGAGTTGGCGCAACTGCAGTACATGCTGCCGCGGTTGCGCGGCTGGGGTGAGTCGATGTCCCGGCAGGCCGGCGGCCGGGTGGCCGGCGGCGGCGGGATCGGCACCCGCGGACCGGGTGAGACCAAGATCGAGACCGACCGGCGGCGGATCCGTACGAAGATGTCCAAGCTGCGTCGCGACATCCGCGAGATGGGCACCGCCCGTGAGGTGAAGCGCCAGGAGCGCGACCGCAACCAGGTGCCGGGACTGGCCATCGCCGGCTACACCAACGCGGGCAAGTCGTCGTTGCTCAACCGCATCACCGACGCCGGGGTGCTGGTCGAGGACGCGTTGTTCGCGACCCTCGACCCGACCGTACGCCGGGCCGAGACTGCCGACGGCCGGACCTACACACTCACCGACACCGTCGGGTTCGTCCGCCACCTGCCGCACGAATTGGTCGAGGCGTTCCGTTCGACGCTCGAGGAGGTCGCCCAGTCCGACCTGATCGTGCACGTCGTCGACGGCTCGCACCCGGACCCGGTGTCGCAGGTCAATGCCGTGCACGAGGTGCTCGAGGACATCGACGCGTCCCACGTGCCCGAGTTGATCGTCGTGAACAAGATCGACATCGCCTCGGCCGAGGTGCTCGACCGGCTGCGCACGGCGCTGCCGGGCGCCTGCTTCGTCTCGGTCCGGACCGGTGAGGGCGTCGGGGCCTTGCGCACGGCGATCGAGGCCCGGCTGCCCCGGCCGGACATCGAGGTCGACGTGCTCCTGCCGTACGACCGCGGCGATCTGGTGTCCCGGGTGCACGACGACGGCGAGGTGATCGCCGAGAGTCATACCGGCGACGGCACCCGGCTGCATGCCCGCGTCGGAGCCTCGTTGGCTGCCGAGCTGAGCGCG
>JBAVXU010000304.1:0-6449 GCA_049698415.1 Mycobacteriales bacterium | reverse complement strand
ACCGGGCTCGGCGGGCCCGCCGCCGCCATCACTACCGGCTCCGCCGCCGCCGTCGGCCCGCAGGCTCCTGGACAAGCAGTCGCCGCCGCCACCGTCGCGGGTGCGCATCGGGCCACCTCCTGCCGGCCGGCCACCCTTCCGTCGTCCGCCGGTCAACCAGCCACCGGTGCAGCAGCGGTCGGCCCCGCCGTCGCTGCTCGCCGCGCCACCCCCGCCTCCCATGGAGGACCCGGACGCCAAGGCGGCATTCCCCGCCGCCCCGTCCCACTGGTCGGAGTTCGCCCTCGGGGCTGACCGGCCGAGCAGGTTGGTGCTGCGCGACATCCGCCGGGCCGCCGGGCGGAGGCGGCGCAAGCGTCGGCTGCAACTGCTTGCGCTGCTGACGTTGCTGCTCGTCGGAGGGACCGCGGGCTACTTCCACCTGCCGGGCCGCGACGGCGCGACCCAGGCGAGGGGGACCACCAACCTCAGCCCGAGTTTCCACTTCGCGACGCAAGGCACCGCGATGCTGCAAGTACGCGGCAGCGCCGGCGACTCCGTCGCGAGCGCGCTGCTGGCCGACGATCCGGTCCACCACACCGCGGCGATGATCATGATCCCCAACCGCGTGATGACCGGGACGGAGCCGGGGCGGCAGACGATGTTCGGCCAGGCTCTGCAGGGCAGCGGCGGACCCGTCGACTCCCGGCGTGCACTGTCCGATCTGCTCGGAGTACGTATCGATGACTCGTGGATGCTGGACCAGACTGCATTCAGCCGGCTGGTCGATCGCATCGGCGGCATCACGACGGACATCGATGTCGACATCGTTGCTCAGCGCGGTGGCAAGAGCGCGGTCGTCGTACCCAAGGGTCCGCACCGCAAGCTCGACGGGGCCGGCGCTGCAGCCGCCCTCAGCTACCGCCCGGCGGGCAAGGACGAGCTCTCGTCGATGGCCCGGGTCCAAGCCGTGCTCAGGGCGGTTGTCGCACAACTGCCGGCCGGCGGTGCGAAGGTCGCAGACCTGGCCGGCGCTCTCGGTTCGGGATCCGATGTCACCGACGTGTTGACGGTGCCGCGCATCGTCGACGGCCTGCGCTTCGAGCAGGCGGCCGGCCGGGCCACCTTCTCCACCTTGCCCGTCCTCGCCATCGGAACGGGCGCCGGGCTGACCTACCGTCTGGAGCCGGTCGCCACGACCCACCTGGTGGGACAGGTGCTGGCGGGGTCGGCGCGGATCGGCCGGCCGGAGTTGGGCAACCGGGTGCTCGCCATCAACGGCGCCGGCATCCCCGGTTTCGGCTCGAGCGTCCGGGACCGCATCACGCGGGCCGGCTTCACGCTGATCGATGCCCGCAAAGAAGCGACCAAGCGAACACAGACGGTGATCATCATCTTCGACACCACGTCGCAGTCGACGGTCCGGGCCAGCCAGTTGGCGAGCGCCCTGGGGCTGCCTCAGGCGCCGGTGCGGGTCGCCGAGCGTATGCAGAACATCGCCGACCTCATCGTGGCGGTGGGGAGCGACTTCAAGCCATGAGAGGCTGGAACCGACCAGATCGTCGTACGAAGGGACGTTAGTGACCGCATCCGACCTTGCCACCGACCTCGCACAGGCCGCCGCGCAGGCGGCAGCCGACAAGCTCGCCACCGACATCGTCATCCTTGACGTCAGCGAGCAACTCGTGATCACCGATGCGTTCATCATCGTCTCGGCGCCCAACGAGCGACAGGTGCAGGCGGTCGTGGACGCGGTCGAGGAGCGGTTGCGGGCGATGGGGAGCAAGCCCGTGCGCCGCGAGGGCGAGCGTGGCGGCCGCTGGGTCCTCCTGGACTACATCGACGTCGTGGTGCACGTCCAGCATGTGGAGGAGCGAGTGTTCTACGGGCTCGACCGGCTGTGGAAGGACTGTCCCGTCATCCGTTTCGTCGACGCGACCGCCGGCGCTCCTCGGGCGTGAGCGCACAGCGGATCATCCTGTGGCGCCACGGCCGTACCGAATGGAACGTCGCCGGACGGGGTCAGGGACAACTTGACGTGCCCATGGACGACACCGGGCGCAAGCAGGCACTCCTTGCCGCGCCGTACCTTGCGGCCCTGGGGGTCGACATGATCGTTTCCAGCGACTCGAGCCGGGCGAGTGAGACCGCCGCCGCTGTCGCCGAGCTGACCGGGTTGCCCGTTCACACCGATCCCCGACTGCGAGAGATGCATCTCGGCGTCATGCAGGGCCACACCCGCGAGGAGACCTTGGCGAAGTTCCCCGAAGTCGTCGCGGCCTTCGAGCGGGGCGATCCCGAGGCGGGCGGGCGCGAGAGCCACGAGACATTGATGGAGCGCGCGCTCGCCGCGCTGCTTGCCCCCCAGGTGGACACTCTGCTCGCTGTGAGCCACGGCGGCACGATCAGGGCAGCACTCAACGCGCTGCTCGATGTGCCGCGTGAGCGGTGGCGCACGATGCTCGGCCCGATGGGCAACTGCCGGTGGTCCGAGGTGACCCGCCGCGACGGCGCCTGGCAGCTCGTCTGGCACAACACCGGTCCTGATCTGGTCCCTGACGACAGCTTGGTGACGACCCGCGACACCGAGCCCCCGCTGAAGCGCGGTTCGGACAAGGCATAGGTGGATCTCAGGCCCGGATGTGGCCATCGGGGTAACATTGCGCACATGCCCACCGCCGGACGCCTGCTCCTCACCGGGCCGCGCTGACCTTCCTGGCCACAGCCACTCGCCAGCGCGGCAGCCCTTGCAGATTGCGAGGGTTTTTTTGTTGCCCCGCACCGTTCTAGGGAGCACAAGGAGATGAGCGAAACCACCGGACCCGCCACCGGCGGCTCGGCGAGCGACGGCGAGGTTCCGGACTACGACTGGCGGGCGATCCAGGAACGCTGGTTGCCGATCTGGGAGAAGCTCGAGCCGTTCCGCGCCGGCGGGTTCGGCGAGGGCAAGCCCAAGAAGTACATGCTGGACATGTTCCCGTACCCCTCCGGCGACCTGCACATGGGACATGCCGAAGCGTTTGCGATCGGTGACGTGATCGCCAGGTCATGGATGTTGCGCGGCTACGACGTGCTCCATCCGATCGGCTGGGACTCGTTCGGCCTGCCGGCCGAGAATGCCGCGATCAAGCGCGACGCGCATCCGGCTGACTTCACCTACGCCAACATCGACACGCAGGTGCAGGCGTTCAAGCGCTTCGCCGTGTCCTTCGACTGGTCGCGCCGGCTGCACACCAGTGACCCTGAGTACTACCGCTGGACGCAGTGGCTGTTCCTGCGCTTCTTCGAGCGCGACCTGGCTTACCGCAAGCAGTCTCCGGTCAACTGGTGTCCCAACGACCAGACGGTGCTGGCCAATGAGCAGGTCGTCGCCGGCAAGTGTGAGCGCTGCGGCTTCGAGGTCACCAAACGCAACCTGACCCAGTGGTACTTCCGGATCACCGAGTACGCCGAACGACTGCTGGCCGACATGGAGCAGTTGGAGGGCTCGTGGCCCCAGCGCATCCTGTTGATGCAGCGCAACTGGATCGGCAGATCCACCGGTGCCGAGGTGCAGTTCGCCATCGAGGGCCGTGCCGAGCCGGTCACTGTCTTCACCACCCGTCCGGACACGTTGTTCGGCGCGACCTTCTTCGTCGTCGCCGCTGACTCGCCGCTGGCGCAGGAGTTGGTCACGCCGGAGGCGCGCCAGGAGTTCGAGTCCTACCTCGAGCAGGTACGCCGGCTCAGCGACATCGAGCGTCAGGCGACCGACCGCGAGAAGACCGGCGTCTTCCTGGGTCGCTACGCGGTCAACCCGGTCAACAACGAGCGGATCCCGGTGTGGGCGGCCGACTACGTGCTGGCCGACTACGGCACCGGGGCGATCGTGGCGGTGCCCGCGCACGACCAGCGCGACCTGGACTTCGCGCTGAAGTTCGGCCTGCCCGTACGCGTGGTGGTCGACACCGGCGCGGACGACCCGGTGGTGACCGGGGTGGCCACCGCGCACGACGGGGTGATGGTCAACAGCGGCGTCTACGACGGGCGACGGGCCGACGAGACGATCGGCGACATCACCGCCGAGCTGCAGTCGCGGGGCGGCGGCGCCGCGGCGGTCAACTACCGGTTGCGCGACTGGCTGCTGTCACGGCAGCGCTTCTGGGGTGCGCCCATCCCCATCATCCACTGTGAGACGTGTGGTGAGGTGCCCGTACCCGACGACCAACTGCCGGTGACCTTGCCGGATCTGCGCGGACAGGACCTGGCGCCGCGCGGCGTCTCACCGCTGGCCGCGGCCACCGAATGGGTGCAGGTGAGCTGCCCGCGCTGCGGTGCCGAGGCGAGGCGCGACACCGACACGATGGACACCTTCGTCGACTCGTCGTGGTACTACCTGCGCTACTGCTCACCGTCGTACGAAGACGGCCCGTTCGATCCTGACGCGGTCCGGGAGTGGATGCCGGTCGATCAGTACGTCGGCGGTGTCGAGCACGCGATCCTGCACCTGCTCTACAGCAGGTTCTTCACCAAGGTGCTGTTCGACATGGGGATGGTCGACTTCACCGAGCCGTTCACCGCCCAGCTGAACCAAGGCCAGGTCATCAACCGCGGCAAGGCGATGTCGAAGTCGCTGGGCAACGGTGTCGACCTCGGTGACGAGCTGGACTCCTACGGCGTCGACGCGGTCCGGCTGACGGTGCTGTTCGCCGGGCCCCCCGAGGACGACATCGACTGGGCCGACGTGTCGCCAACCGGTTCCGGCAAGTTCCTGGCCCGCGTCTGGCGGGTCGCGCAGGACGTCGGCGCCGCGCCGAGTGCATCCGGTGACGGGGACCTGGAGGTACGACGGGGGGTGGCACGCCTGGTGCACGAGGCCACCGGACACGTCGAGACCAGGCGCTTCAACGTCACCATCGCCCGGCTGATGGAGCTCACCTCGCTGTTACGCCGGGCCATCGATTCCGGCCCCGGCGCCTCGGACCCCGCAGTGCGGCACGGGGCCGAGTCGCTCGTGGTGTTGCTGAGCCTGTTCGCCCCGTACACCGCCGAGGACGCCTGGGCCCTGCTGGGCCACGATCCCGCCAACGGTGACCTGGTCGCGCGATCGAGCTGGCCGTCGGTCGATGAGAAACTGTTGGTCGAGGAGACCGTGGTCTGTGTCGTGCAGGTCGCCGGCAAGGTGCGCGCCCGGTTGCAGGTGCCACCGGGCATCGACGAGGAGACGCTGCGCACCCTGGCGCTGGCCGACGAAGGCGTACTCCGCTCGCTGGGGGAGCGCGAGATCCGTACCGTCATCGTCCGGCCGCCGCGGCTGGTCAACGTCGTACCCGCCTGATGTCGGGGGCGGACTCGCAGTCGGTCGCGGTCGTCACCGACTCCACCAGCTATCTCCCTGCGGGGGTGGCCGAGTCCGGCGGCATCCGGGTGGTGCCCCTGCACGTTCTCATCGGTGGCCGCAGCGGTGCCGAGGGCGCAGACGTGACGCCGCAGGACGTCGCGAACGCTCTGCTGGACCGGCATACCAAGGTGACGACCTCCCGGCCGACACCCGCCGACTTCACGGCGGCCTACGACGAGGCACTGGCCGCCGGCGCGACAGCCATCGTCTCGATCCACATGTCGGCGGAGTTGTCCGGCACGTTCCAGTCGGCTTCGCTCGCGGCGGAGGACTGTCCGGCGCCGGTGCGCGTGCTCGACTCGCGGAGCACAGCGATGGGCCTGGGTTTCGCGGTCATGGCGGCCGCGGACGCCGCTGCGGCCGGTCGCAGCGTTGACGACGTCTACACCGCGGCGCAGGAGTGCTGCGAGCGCACCACGATGCTGTTCTTCGTCGACACTCTGGAGTACCTCCGACGAGGTGGCCGGATCGGCGCGACCACTGCGTTGCTCGGGACGGCGCTGTCGGTCAAGCCGATCCTGCACGTCGCCGACGGGAGCATCGTGCTGCTCGAAAAGGTACGCACCGGCGCGCGCGGGATGACCCGCCTCGCCGATCTTGCGGTGCAGGCCGCCGGCGACGGGCCGGTCGACGTCGCGGTGCACTTCCTCGGCCGCGACGACCGGGCCGCCGAGTTGAGTGACCGGCTCAAGGCGCGCCTGCCGCACCTGCAGCGCATGCTCGTGTCCGAACTCGGCGCAGCCGTCGGCGCCCACGTCGGCCCCGGCGTCGTGGGAGCGGTCGTCGTACGCAGGGAATAGCCGCGTCATTCCCGGCGCCCGGTCCACAGGGACCAACGAGCATGATCGCCGTCCACAGCTGCTCGGTGAGTGGCGTTCGGGCCGACTCCCCGATGCCAACGTCGGTGCGTGCCCGTTTTCTATCGGCGGCCGGATCCGGCCGACACCGCCGCCGCACGCCTGCGGCTCGCCCGGCTCGGTCGACAGCCGACTCTTCCGGTGCCGGATCCTGCCCTCGACGCGTTCCCCGACGCTGCCGACGTTGACCCTGCGTCCCCGGCGCTTGCCGCTGTCGGAGTGCCGGCGCCCGC
>JBAVXU010000303.1:0-3966 GCA_049698415.1 Mycobacteriales bacterium | reverse complement strand
AGTACGAAAACCCCTACACCTGGCTCAACTCCGGCGGGCTGGGCACGATGGGCTACGCCGTGCCCGCCGCGATGGGCGCCCAGGTCGGCCGGCCGGAGGCCACCGTCTGGGCCATCGACGGCGACGGTTGTTTCCAGATGACCAACCAGGAGCTCGCGACCTGTGCGCTGGAGGGGATCCCGATCAAGGTCGCCGTGATCAACAACGGCAACCTGGGCATGGTGCGCCAGTGGCAAGCGCTGTTCTACAAGGAGCGTTACTCCCACACCGGCCTTAACACCCACGCCCGGCGGATCCCTGACTTCGTCAAGTTGGCCGAGGCGTTCGGCTGCGCGGGGTTGCGTTGCGAGAGTGAGACCGACGTGGACATGACGATCGAGAAGGCGATGGCCATCAATGACCGCCCGGTCGTCGTGGACTTCGTGGTCGGCCAGGATTCGATGGTCTGGCCGATGGTGCCGGCCGGCACCAGCAACGACGAGATTCTTGCCGCGCGCGACCAGCGGCCGGTCTGGGACGAGGATGATCTCTGATGAGCAGGCACACGTTGTCGGTCCTGGTCGAGAACAAGCCGGGTGTGCTGGCCCGGGTGGCCGGGCTGTTCTCGCGCCGTGGGTTCAACATCGACTCGCTCGCCGTGGGTCCCACCGAGAACGACGCGGTGTCGCGGATGACGATCGTCGTCAATGCCGAGGCGCTCCCGCTCGAACAGGTGACCAAGCAGCTCAACAAGTTGGTCAACGTGCTCAAGATCGTCGAACTCGAGGCCGCCGCCTCCGTCCAGCGCGAGCTGATGCTCGTCAAGGTCAGGGCCGACCTCGGCACCCGCTCGCACGTACTCGAAACGGTGCAGTTGTTCCGGGCCAAGGTCGTCGACGTGGCTCCTGACGCCGTCACCATCGAGGCCACCGGCACGGTCGACAAGCTCGCGGCACTGATCCGGGTGCTCGAGCCGTTCGGTATCACCGAGTTGGTCCAGTCGGGGATGGTGGCCGTAGGCCGTGGTCCTCGGGCCATCACCGCACCCGCCGCTGCTCTTCGTACCGTCAGCTGATCCCCGCCCCGCAGGAAAGGACCGTAATGGCCGCACAGATCTTCCACGACGACGACGCCGACCTGTCCCTGGTTCAGCGACGCCGGGTGGCTGTCCTGGGCTACGGAAGCCAGGGGCACGCGCATGCGCTCTCTCTGCGCGACTCCGGCGTCGACGTCCGCGTCGGACTTCCCGAAACCTCCCGCAGCCGGGCGAAGGCAGAGGCCGAGGGGCTGACGGTGCTCGAGCCCTACGACGCCTGTTCCGACGCCGACCTGGTCATGGTGCTCGTTCCCGACACCGCCCAGCGCCGGCTCTATGCCGAGGCGATCGAGCCCAACCTCGTCGACGGCGACGCGCTGCTCTTCGCCCACGGCTTCAACATCCGCTACGACCTGATCAAACCGCCCGCCGGGGTCGACGTGGCGATGGTGGCGCCGAAGGGACCCGGTGACCTGGTGCGCACACAGTTCGTCGACGGCAAGGGCGTGCCGTGCCTGGTGGCCGTCCATCAGGACGCGTCGGGCAATGCCGAGAACCTCGCGCTGTCCTATGCGAAGGGGATCGGTGGCACCCGGGCAGGGGTGATCCGGACGACGTTCACCGAGGAGACCGAGACAGACCTCTTCGGCGAGCAGGCCGTGCTCTGCGGTGGCCTCAGCGCGTTGGTGCGGGCGGGCTTCGACACGCTGGTCGAGGCGGGATACCAGCCCGAGGCGGCGTACTTCGAGTGCCTGCACGAGATGAAGCTGATCGTCGACCTGATGTACGACGGCGGCCTGAGCCGGATGTGGCAGGTCGTCAGCGACACGGCGGAGTACGGCGGGCTGACCCGCGGCACGCGGGTGGTGGGCGATGAGGCTCGCAAGGAGATGAAGCGCATCCTCACCGAGATCCAGGACGGCACCTTCGCCCGCGAATGGGTCGCCGAGGACGACGCGGGCCGGCCCGAGTTCGACCGGCTGCGCAAGGACGCGACCGAGCATCAGAGCGAGGACGTGGGTGGCAAGCTGCGCGGCCTGATGTCCTGGATGCCCAGCAACTGACGGTGCCGACGGTTCGGGAGCGCGCGGAGGAACTTCGTACTGACCTGGCCGGCCGGTCCGGGCGCGAACCCGACGGCGTCTGGGCGGCGCCCGGCCGGGTCAACCTGATCGGCGAGCACACCGACTACAACGACGGGTTCGTGCTGCCGTTCGCGATCGGCCGGCAGACCCTCGCAGCGGTGTCCTTGAACTCCGATGGGGTGGCCCGCTGCTGGTCGCGGCAGAACGGGGAAGCCGTCGAGGTCGCGCTGTCGTCGGTGTCACCGGAGTCCCGGCCGGACGGCTGGGCGGCTTATCCGGTCGGGATCTCGTGGGCGTTGCGCGAGGCCGGGGTGGCGGTGTCCGGCTTCGACCTGCTGGTCGACTCCGACGTCCCGCCGGGTGCAGGTGTCTCGTCGAGCGCCGCGCTGGAGTGCGCGACCGTCCTGGCGCTGGCCGACCTGGCCCACGCCGAGATGTCACCGACCAGCCTGGCGCTGGCCGGCCGCCGGGCCGAGAACGAGATCGTCGGTGCGCCGACCGGGGTCATGGACCAGATGGCCGCGATGTGCGCGCAGGAGGGCCACGCGCTGTTCCTCGACTGCCGCAGCCTGCAGGTGGAGCAGGTGCCGTTGGACCTGGTCGGCGCCGGGCTGACCGTCCTGGTCATCGACACCCGGACGACGCATGCGCACAGGGCCGGTGGCTACGCCGACCGGCGCCGGTCCTGCGAGCAGGCCGCCACGGCATTGGGCGTCGCCGCACTGCGTGATGCCGACCTGTCAGCGCTCGAGGATGCGGGCCCTCGACTCTCCGACGAGGCCAGGCGCCGGGCAACGCACGTGATCACCGAGAACGCACGCGTCCTTCGTACGGTCGACCTGCTCCACGCGGGCGATCTGGCCGGCGTCGGAACCCTGCTCGACGAGTCGCACGCGTCGATGCGGGACGACTTCGAGATCTCCACCCCCGAGCTGGACACCGCTGTCGAAGCCGCCCGGGCCGGCGGCGCGTGGGGCGCGCGGATGACCGGCGGCGGGTTCGGTGGGTCGGCGATCGCCATGGTTCCCCTTGACGCCGTAGCCGCCGTCGACGAGGAGGTGCGACATGCGTTCGCCGGCAAGGGCTTCACCGAGCCGCTGACCTTCGAGGTCACGCCTGCGCGCGGTGCCTGGCGGGTGCTCTGAGTCAGTCCTCGATCACGATGACGTGTAGCTGCCGAGGACCGTGCACACCCTCGACCCGCGAGAGTTCGATGTCGCTGGTGGCGCTGGGACCGCTGATCCAGGTCTGCGGCCGCTGCGGGTCGAGCCGCCCGATCGCCTCGGGCACCCCGCCGACCACCTGATCGGCGCGGACCACGCAGACGTGACGGTCCGGCACCAGCGTCAGCGCCCGGCGCCCCTGGCCGGGGCCATGGTCGAGCACGATCGTCCCGGTCAGCGCGATCGCCGCCGAGCAGGTCGTCAACGCGGCATCCCAGCCGTCGAGATCGGTCGCGCTCAGGCCGACGCCGTCCGAGCGCTCACCGTCGGGCGGGATCACGCCCGACGCCAGCGCCTCCGGAAATCCCACCGGCACGAGGATCCGCTTGGCGGGTCCCAGGGCGGCCCGGATCGCGTCAGCCGCCGCCGTCTGCGCGCAGCGGATCGCCGTGGCTTGGTAGTCCTCGATCCGCTCGACCAGGGTCGACAGCAGGTCTGGCAGGTCCGGGCCGCGCCGGTAGTCGCGCGGCACGTCGTCGGCGCCCGCCGCCGCGTCAGCGGCGCCCAGCGCCGTGCGTACCCGCCCGAGGATGTCGTCGCGGGTTGTCACAGCCGCCTCCCGCTGGGGCCGTCACGGCGGCCACCGTCAGTGCGGCGCCACCAGTTGCGGAAAGACTCCATCGGTGGCGTCGGCAGGTCGCGC
>JBAVXU010000302.1:0-4743 GCA_049698415.1 Mycobacteriales bacterium | reverse complement strand
GGAGTGGCCCGGCGGCCCAGCGCGCGCACCCGCGCGACCAGTTCGTCGAAGGCGAAGGGCTTGCCGAGGTAGTCGTCGGCGCCCATCCCGAGGCCCTGCACCCGGTCGGCAACCGTGCCGCTCGCCGTGAGCATCAGCACCCGGGTGAGCGAGTCTGAAGCCGCGACATCGGCAAGGATCCGGTCGCCCGACATGCCAGGAAGGTCCCGGTCCAGGACCAGGACGTCGTACCTCGTGACGGTCGCCTTCTCGTGGCCGTCGAGCCCGTCGTAGGCAATGTCGACGGCCATGCCCTCCTGGCGCAGGCCACGGGCGATCGCGTCGGCCAGGGCGCGCTCATCCTCGACAACCAGTATTCGCACGTCATCAGCCTGCCAGGACGGGGTTGAAGCGGGCGTGAGGTTCCCCGCGAGGCCGGATCGGGAAGATCAAGAGGCCGAATCCGGTTACACACTGTAACCTGCGGCCATGTCGAACGCCGAGCCCAGAGATCTGCGTCTCTGTGCCCTCGCCGTGTCGATCCTGTACGACGTCGACATCACCCCGGGCGACCACGGAGTCGTGCTCACCGGCGACGCGCCGGTCGCGGTCCCCTGGGCCGAGTGCCTGGAGGCGCTCGGCGGCGTGGATCCGGACTCGGCGGCCGGCCGTAGCCGCCTTGCCGGCTGGTTGTTCGCCAGGCGCCGGATCGCCATGCTCAGCCCGGTCGAACTCGGTGAGCGGATCCGGCCGGTCGGTCTGCCGAGGCACCACAGCCTGCACCCAGGAAGCGACTGGGTACGCGAAGCGGTGCTCGGACAGGCGCTGGACCTTGGCCTCGGCTTGGCCGGACCCGACCGCGGACCGGGCGCCGACGTCATGATCGTCGCGCCGGGCGCCTGGACGGTCGCCGGCATCGACGCTGCCTCGCTCTGGCCGCAGGCTCGCGCCTACCTCACCTCGATGGGCCGGCTGGCTGCGATGCGAGTGGGGCGCGGCCGGCCGGACGTACTTCGGCCGATGGGCGACTGTGACGTGGTGACCCTGCTGGGAGCGCGCGACTACCGCCGCTCGCTGGCCGGCCGGGAGGGCGGCATGATGGCCGTCGCCGTCCCGATGCGCAGTCGCGGGTGGATCGGCCTGCGGGCCATCGACCCGGCGTTCGCAGTGGCGGCCGCGTCGGCGACCGAACCGGACGAACGCGGCTTCGAGGGCCCCCTTCTGGTGACCGGCGACGAGGTCACGCTCGTGGCCAGGCTGCCGGTGCCGACCTACCGCTGAGTGCGCGAACGCTCCTCGCCGGCACCGATCTTCTCGCCCGGGTCGAGGCTGGAGACCCAGCCCACCACCCGCCGCGCGATGTCCTGGGCGGTCAGGCCGATGTCTGCGCGTACCTGCACCGGGTTGCCGTGGTCGAGGAACTGCTGCGGAATTCCGACATCGCGGGTGGGTACGTCGATGTCCGCGTCGCGCAACGCCTGCGACAGGTGGGCGCCGACGCCACCCGAGCGGCCACCGTCCTCGACCGTGACCACCAGACCGTGGTCGGCGGCCATCGGCAACAGTGCGGGCGGGATCGGGGTGACCCAGCGGGGATCGACGACGGTGGCGTTGATCCCCTGCGCCTGCACCCGGTCGGCGACCTCGAGGGCCATCTGGGCCATCGCGCCGACGGAGACGATCAGTACGTCGGCATCGGCGGGCTCGCGCAGGACGTCGACCCCGCCGGTGCGCCGCAGCGCCGGCAGGTCGTCGGCCAGCGCCGTCTTGGGGAAGCGGACGACGGTCGGACCGTCGGAGACCGCGACAGCCTCCCTGAGCTCCTCGCGAAGGGTGGGCTCGTCACGCGGTGCGGCGATCCGGATGCCGGGGACGATGTTCATGATCGACAGGTCCCACATGCCGTTGTGCGAGGGGCCATCGTCACCGGTGATGCCGGCGCGGTCCAGCACGAGGGTCACCGGCAACCGGTGCAGCGCGACGTCGAGCAGCACCTGGTCGAAGGCCCGGTTGAGGAAGGTCGCGTAGAGCGCGATGACCGGATGCATGCCCGCGAGCGCCAGACCGGCAGCCGACGTGACCGCGTGCTGCTCGGCGATCCCGACGTCATAGGTGCGCTCGGGATAGGCGTCGGCGAACGCAGCGAGTCCGGTGGGGTGCAGCATCGCGGCGGTGATCGCCACGATGTCGGCGCGTTCGGCGCCGATCTCCACCATCTCGTCGGCGAACACCTTCGTCCACTTGCGACCACCGGCGGAGAGCAGCTTGCCGGTCACGGGGTCGAACGCGCCCGGGCCGTGCAGGCAGTCGGCCTCGTCGTTCTCGGCCGGGCCGTAGCCGAAGCCCTTACGGGTGACGCAGTGCACGATCACCGGGCCACCGAAATCGCGAGCGCGGCGCAGTGCGCTCTCCAGGGCGACCGTGTCGTGCCCGTCGACCGGACCGACGTACTTCAGGCCGAGGTCCTCGAACAGTCCCTGCGGCGCGATCGCGTCCTTGAGACCCTTCTTGATGCCGTGCAGCGCGTCGAACAGCGGCGGCCCGACCAGCGGAGTGCGTGAGAGTGTGTCGCGTACGAGGTCGAGCACCCGTTCGTAGCCGGGCGAGAGCCGAAGCGAAGCCAGCCGGTCGGCCAGCCCGCCGATCGTCGGGGAGTACGACCGGCCGTTGTCGTTGACCACGACGACGACCTGGCGATCGGGCGCCGCAGCGATGTTGTTGAGCGCCTCCCAGCACATCCCCCCGGTCAGCGCGCCGTCGCCGACGACCGCGACCACCGCACGCTTCTCACCGCGCAGCGAGAAGCCCTTGGCCATCCCGTCGGCATAGGACAGCGCGGTGGATGCGTGGGAGTTCTCGATCCAGTCGTGCTCGGACTCGGCCCGGCTGGGATAGCCCGACAGCCCGCCGCGCTGCTTCAACCGTTCGAACCCGGCCTGCCGACCGGTCAACATCTTGTGGACGTAGGCCTGGTGGCCGGTGTCGAACAGGATCGGATCGCGAGGTGAGTCGAACACCCGGTGGAGGGCGATCGTCAACTCGACGGCGCCGAGATTGGGGCCGAGGTGCCCGCCGGTCCGCGAGACGCTCTGGACCAGGAAATCGCGGATCTCGGTCGCCAGAGCCGGGAGTTCCCCGGCCGGCAGCCGACGCAGGTCGTCTGGGCCCGTGATCGAGGCCAGCACCGTCATGAGCGTCCTTTCGTCTCCCCACCGACGTTCGATGGTAACCGCGGACCCGGCTGTCACCTGTGTCGGCGGGGTGCAGGGAGTGTGCAGCTACAGCCGCGGAACCCAGCGATGCCCGCGCAGGGCAGCGCTCACCACGGCAACCTCCAGCCCGAGGGTGGTCAGCCGCCGCCCCTCACGCTCGTAGGCCAGCATGGCTGCTTCGATCGCCTCGGGAGGAAGGTCGTCGCGCAGGTCGGACCGGGCGGTACGCCACCCGGCGCGAGCGGCCTGGATCGACGCCTCGACCTGCTCGGAGGCCAGCCTGGCCAGGAGCACCGGATAGCGCCGGAGCACCTCGTAGGCGCGGTACTCGGCCGGAACATAGTCGTACAACCAGGACACCGCGCTGGTCTCCCAGTCGGGCGAGCCCGGTGGCGCCACCCGGGCGGGCCAGTTCGGCGGGAGTTCGGCGGTCACCGGCAGGCTGTCACGGTGCCGGCGGACTCGAGGATGGCGCCGGGACGAACAGCGCGACGCACTCGACGTGGTGGGTCATCGGGAAGAGGTCGAAGGCGCGCAGCCCGGTCAGCCGGTATCCGTGCTGGGCGAAGGTCGCCACATCGCGGCCCAGCGCGGCCGGGTCACAGGCGACGTAGGCCACTGCCCGTGGGGAACAGCCCGCCACCTGACCGACGACAGTGGCGCCGGCGCCGCTGCGGGGCGGGTCGAGCACCACGAGATCCGCTCGCATCGGCGCCAACCTGGCCAGCACCCGCTCGACCCGCCCGGCCTCGACGATCACCTGAGGTGCCTCTTCGCGCAGGTTGTAGGTCGCGTCGCGCGCCGCCTCGCCGTCGGACTCGACCAGCGTGAGCCGGCCGCCCGGACCGAGCGCGCTCGCCAGCGCTCCGGCGAACAAACCGACGCCTGCGTACAGGTCGAGGGCCGACTCCCCCGGCTTCGGCGAGAGCGCCTCCAGCACGGCCGCGGCCAGGAGGTCGGCGCCGGCCGGATGCACCTGCCAGAACCCACCGGCGCCGGCCCGGAAGGTACGGCCGACTGCGGTCTCGCGGACGGCCCGGTGGCCGCGGACGCGCTGTGCCGCGCCACCGCGGGGCCGGCCCTGCAGCACGGCGACATCGTCGACGTCCAGCGGAGGCACCGAGACGTCGGCGTCACGCTGCGGGGTCACCACGAGTGCACGGTCGCCGCCGGAGGACACGACGACGTCGACGGTGCTCGCCTCGGGCCAGCGGCGCCGGGACACGCCGATCTCGTCGACGGCATCGGTGACCAGCGGGCAGCGCGCGACGGGTTCGACCTCGTGGGAGCGGTGCCGGTGCAGGCCGACCGTCCCGTCGGCTGCGACGGCGAAGCGAACCCGGGTGCGCCAGCCCAGCGACCCGCCCGGCACCTCTTCGACGGTGACGTCGATGTCGTCGCGACCGCCGAGGCGGGCCAGTTGCTCGGCGATCACGGCAGCCTTGAGGACGCGCTGGGCCGCCGGCGCCGCATGCTGCCAGTCGCACCCGCCGCAGCGGCCCGGACCCGCGTGCGGGCACGGCGGCTCGACCCGGTCGGCCGAAGGCTGCAG
>JBAVXU010000301.1:0-2159 GCA_049698415.1 Mycobacteriales bacterium | reverse complement strand
ACGCGGCGGCGGCAGAGGCCTCGTCGGCGGTGCAGACGCCGGGAGCCATGGACGCCGTCGCACACCTGTCCTTCGGCGACTTCCCGGGGCGGGACTACACCCAGCAACTCATCGCCGATCACCACATCCACGGCTGGGACCTCGCCAAGGCCATCGGGGTCGACGACCCGCTCGATCCCGAGCTGACCGAATTCGTGGCGCAGTGGTGGTCCGCTTTCGAAGCCGACTACCGCGCTGCCGGCGCGGTCGGTGAGCGACCGAGTGGAGCGCGGACCGACACGGCCCAGGACCGGCTGCTGGTGGCCTTCGGCCGGTCACCGGACTGGGCGCCGGCCGCCGCTGGGGGTTAGGTACGCAGCAGAATCGGGAACCATCCCGCTATGTCAACCCCCCAGGCCCGCTCCGGAGCCCCCTCCACGCCCCGCAAGGTCATTGTCGCCAGCCTGATCGGCACCTCGCTGGAGTGGTACGACTTCTTCATCTACGGCACCGCGGCCGCGCTCGTCTTCAACAAGCTGTTCTTTCCCAACTTCGAGCCGCTGACCGGGACGCTGCTGGCCTTTGCGACGTTCGCGGTGGGCTTCGTCGCCAGGCCGCTCGGCGGCGCGGTGTTCGGCCATTTCGGCGACAAGATCGGTCGCAAGAACGTGCTGGTCGTCACGCTGCTGATGATGGGCTTCGCGACGTTCGCGGTGGGGTTGCTGCCCAGCTACGCCGTGCTCGGCATCTGGGCTCCGATCCTGCTGGTGACGTTGCGCTTCGTGCAGGGCCTCGGCCTGGGTGGCGAGTGGGGCGGCGCGGTGCTGATGTCACTCGAGCACGGCGACAACAAGCGCCGGGGGTTCAATGCGAGCTGGCCACAGGTCGGCGTCCCGGCCGGGCTGCTGCTCGCCAACGGCGTCCTGTCGTTGACGACCTCGACGACCTCCGATGCAGCTTTCCTGGCCTGGGGATGGCGGGTTCCGTTCCTGCTCAGCGGCGTGCTCGTACTTGTCGGGCTGTGGATTCGGCTGACGATCACCGAGAGCCCGCTGTTCGTCGAGGTGGAGACCAAGCAGGCCAAGGCGCGCGCGCCGATCGTCGACGTCTTCCGGCGCTATCCGAAGAAGGTCGCACTGGCGGTCGGTGCCCGGGTCGGAGTCGACGTCGCCTTCTACACCTTCATTCTCTTCGTGACGACCTACGTCGTGACCTACCTCAAGCTGCCCAAGAGTTACGCGCTCAACGCCGTCCTGATCGCAGCCGCGTGCCAGTTGGTGTTCATCCCGTTCTTCGGGCGGCTGTCGGACCGGCTCGGCCGCCGGCCGGTCTATCTCGCCGGTGCAATCGGCGCTGGCATATGGGTTTTCTTGTTCTTCGCGATGCTCGACACCCGCAACTTCGCCCTGATCGTGCTTGCGGTCGTGGGGGCACTCATCCTCCACGCGGCGATGTACGGTCCGCAGGCGTCGTTCATCGCGGAGATGTTCCCGACGAGGGTGAGATACAGCGGTGCATCGATGGGCTACCAGTTGGCCGGGATCATCGGCGGAGCCGTCGCCCCGTTGATCGCGGTCAAACTGCTCGACAAGTACGACAACTCCATTCCGGTCTCGCTGTATGTCGTCGCGATGCTGGTGGTGACGGTGGTGTGCGTGCTCGCCGCGCCGGAGACGTCCCGGATCGACCTGCACGACGACCCGGTCATCGCGGAACGCGAGGGAATGTCCGCTCGGGCATAGTGGATTCATGCCGCCGGAGATGGATCTCAACGCCGACCTCGGTGAGGGCTTCGGCGTCTGGACCCTTGGCGACGACGAAGCACTGCTCGACGTGATCACCAGCGCCAATGTCGCCTGCGGATTTCACGCCGGCGACCCGACGATCATGCGGCGTGTCTGCGAGCAGGCAGTGCAGCGCGGTGTCGTGATCGGTGCGCAGGTCGGCTACCGCGACCTGGCCGGCTTCGGCCGGCGCGCGATCGACGTCGATCCGGCCGAACTCGTCAACGACCTCATCTATCAGATCGGTGCCCTCGACGCTTTTGCGCGGGTCGCCGGGGACCGGGTGAGGTACGTCAAGCCGCATGGGGCGCTCTACAACACCGCCGCCGGGTCGGCCCAGCAGGCGCAGGCAGTGGCCGAAGCGGTCCGGCGCTATGACCCGGCGCTGCCCCTGGT
>JBAVXU010000300.1:0-3235 GCA_049698415.1 Mycobacteriales bacterium | reverse complement strand
GTCCTGGCACGGCACCGACCGCCAAGTACGCGGGCTGCTCCTCGCGGTGCTGCGTGCCGCGGATGGGCCGGTACCCGTTGGTGAGCTCGACGTGGTCTGGGCCGAGGCCGGCCAGCGGGCGCGCGCGCTCGACACGTTGGTGACCGACGGGCTCGCACACCCACTGCCCGGCGGGAGCTACGCGCTGGGCGGGCCGGACCCCCGGCGTACGACCTCGAACATGAAGCAGCCGTAAATCACGTTGCGGCTGTGCACGAATGCCACGGCTGGATCGGCTTCGCCGGCGAGCACTGGCGGGAATCGGACCTGGACCTCACTTGGGCACGCGCAGTTCACCCTCATTTCCCCGACCCGTGCTTGTCCGGGTTCGTCCGGGGATCTAACCTGCCCAAGTCGCCTCATCTGTGAGGCCGAAGGAGGACATCGTGGTAGATCGCCGGATCCTGGCAGGCATGGCAGCCGTCGTCACGGCGATCGGCCTGGCGTTGGCCGCTCCGTCGGCCGATGCGACCACCAAGCCGACCCACTCCAAGGGTCACATCAAGCACCTCGTCGTCATCTACGAGGAGAACCACAGCTTCGACAACCTGTACGGGCGATGGGGCTCGGTCGGTGGCCAGCGGGTCGACGGCTTGGCCGCTGCCAACCGGGCGCACACGGTGCAGGTGCGCCAGGACGGCGCGCCGTACAAATGCTTGCTGCAGAACGACGTCAACCTCAGTACGCCACTGAACACCCCACCCGGGCCGCTGCCCGTCACCTGCTCCGAGCAGGTCGGCACGACCACCATCGACAGCCACTTCCGCAACCGGCCGTTCAGCATCGACGACTACATCCACCCGTCGGACACGACCTGCCCCGCCCCCGGTGACTTCAGCCACCCCAACGGCATCCCCAAGGGCACCGGCCTGCCCGGTGGCTGCACCCGCGACCTGGTGCACCGCTTCTACCAAGAGCAGTACCAACTCAACGGCGGCATGCAGAACCGCTACGTCACCGGCAGCGACGCGGTCGGCCTCACGATGGGCGGTTACGACACCAAGCAGTTGCCGATCTACAAGTATCTGCACAGCCAGGGTGCGCCCAACTACGTGCTCGCCGACCACTTCTTCCAGGGTGCTTTCGGCGGGTCCTACCTCAACCACCAGTGGCTGATCGCTGGGCAAGCTCCCACGTGGGCTTCAGCGCCGGACGGCGAGCACGCCGTGCTCGACAGCAACGCCTTCCCCAAGGCGTCCTACCCGCTCTACACCTCGCCGCAGCCGACGACGACCCACGACGGCACGGTCACCCAGAAGTGCGGGCTGTCGACGACGATCCCGGGCCGTCTCTGCGGTGACTACACCGTCAACACCGTGCTGCCGCCGTGGCAGCCGACCGCGACCTACGCCCCGCACGTTCCTGCCTTCGACGACACCAGCACCCCGATGAACATCGGTGACCAGCTCAGCGACGCCGGTGTCTCGTGGGGATGGTTCGCCGGCGGTTGGGACAACGCGGCCGGCAACGTCGGGGGCGCAGGCTGGACCAATGGCACGACCCCGGGCACCTGCGGCGATCCGAACGCCGCGCAGGGCAACTACCCGTACTGCCCGGACAAGTCCTTCCAGCCGCACCACCAGCCGTTCAACTACTACACCCGCTACGCGCCGGGCACAGCCGACCGCGCTGCGCACCTCAAGGATGAGAAGAACTTCATCGCCAGCGCGCAGGCGGGCAGCCTGCCGGCCGTCAGCTTCGTCAAGCCGGTCGGGTCGGAGAACGAGCACCCCGGCTACGCCAGCGAGCCCAATGGCAGCGACCACCTGGTCGACCTGCTCAAGGCGATCGACAGTGGTCCGGATGCCGAGGACACGCTCGTGGTGGTGACCTACGACGAGTTCGGCGGCCAGTGGGACCACGTCTCGCCACCCGGGCAGGGCAACAACGCCGGACCGCACGATCTGTTCGGGCCTGGCACCCGGATCCCGGCGCTGGTGATCGGCCGGGCGCTTCGGCACTCGGCGGTGGACCACACCAGCTACGACAGCACCTCGATCATCGCCTCGATCGAGCGCGTGTTCGGCCTGCCGGCGCTGAGCGACCGAGCCGCCTCCGTGCACGACCTCGCGCCCGCGATCCGGGCCGGATACGGGTCTGACTACCGATCCGGAGGCTGACCAGCAAGGGGACCACCCGGGCACCGGCCACCACACAATGAGATGGTGGCCGGTGTGACCAGGCAGGTGGCTCTGTTGCGCGGCATCAACGTCGGCAAGAACAACCGGATCGCGATGGCCGACCTGCGCGGACTGCTCGAGTCGTTGGGATACGACGACGTCAGGACACACCTGATGAGTGGCAACGCGATCTTCTCCACGACCAAGGCCGCCAAGGTCGTCGAAGCCGAGATAGAGCGCGGCCTCGACAAGCACCTGTGCCCGGGCATCAAGGTGGCGGTACGCACCCGCAGCCAACTGGCCAAGGTCATCGACAGCAACCCACTGCCGGAACATGCCAAGGATGGTTCGAAATTCCTGGTGATCTTCTTATCGGCCACACCCGCCCGGCGCGTGCTCGCCGAGATCGACCCGGCGGACTTCGCGCCCGAGCAGTTCCGCGCCGCGCGACGCGAGATCTATCTGTGGGCGCCCGGCGGCGTGCAGGACTCCAAGCTCAACAAGGCACTGATCAAGAAGCTCACCGGGCTCACGGCGACAGCGCGCAACTGGAACACGGTCACCAAGCTGCTCGAACTCGCTGCCGGCTAGCGACAGCGGGCCGCCGCGGCCCGATCTGGCTCTCTGGTCGGGGCGGCGCGAAGCTCAGCGTTCGTCGTTCGGAGCGGCGCGAAGCTAGCCGTTCTTGGTGACGTCCGCCGACCCGGCGGTCTCGACCGGGGGAACATCGGGCACCGCGACCGGCTTGGCCTCGCCGCGGAAGGTGAAGGTCTGCCCTTCGCCCTCGCCCTCGGTGTCGACCAGCACGATCTGCCCAGGGGTCAGCTCGCCGAAGAGGATCTTCTCCGACAACGCGTCCTCGATCTCGCGCTGCATGGTGCGACGCAGCGGACGAGCACCGAGCACCGGGTCGTAGCCCTTGTGCGCGAGTAGCCGCTTGGCCGACTCAGTCAGCTCGAGGCCCATGTCCTTGTTGCGCATCTGCTCGTCGACCCGCTTGAGCATGAGATCGACGATGGAGACGATCTCCTCCTCGGAGAGCTGGTGGAAGACGATCACATCGTCGATGCGGTTGA
>JBAVXU010000299.1:0-4776 GCA_049698415.1 Mycobacteriales bacterium | reverse complement strand
GCCGACCTGGCAGCCTCGGCGGCGCTGGCCGATGCCCGGCGCCAGCACGAGCGCGAATCGACAGAGGTACGCGCCGACATCGAGCGGCGCGAGCAGCGCCTGGCCGAGCGCGAGGAGCGTCTCGATGCCGAGCTGGAGCGGCTGGCCACCCGCGAGACGGAGTTGGTACGCCTCGAGGAGGCGCTGGCCCGCCGCAGCGAGCAACTCGACGGCCTGGAGGACGAGCGACGGCTGGAGTTGGAACGGCTGGCCGGGTTGTCAGCTGAAGCGGCTCGGGCCGAGTTGGTCCGCGCGATCGAGACCGCGGCCAAGCGCGAGGCTGCCTTGCTGGTGCGCGACATCGAGGCGGAGGCCCGCGACAACGGCGAGCAGCGGGCTCGCGACATCGTCGTCGGTGCGATCCAGCGGGTGGCGAGTGAGCAGACAGCCGAAAGCGTCGTGAGCGTCCTGCATCTGCCCAGCGACGACATGAAGGGCCGCATCATCGGCCGCGAGGGCCGCAACATCCGCGCCTTCGAGCAGGTGACCGGCGTCAACCTCATCATCGACGACACCCCCGAGGCGGTACTGCTCTCCTGCTTCGATCCGGTCCGCCGTGAGGTCGGCCGCATCACGCTGGAGAAACTCGTGCTCGACGGGCGTATCCACCCGCACCGGATCGAGGAGGTCCACGAGCGCAGCAAGGACGAGGTCGAGGCGCTGTGCCTGCGCGCCGGCGAGGACGCTCTTGTCGAAGTCGGCATCACCGACCTGCACCCGGACCTGATGCGGCACCTCGGCCACCTTCGCTATCGCACGTCGTACGGGCAGAACGTCCTCAAGCACCTCATCGAGACGGCGCACATCGCCGGCTTGATGGCCGCCGAGCTGCACATGAACCCGCAGGTGGTGAAGCGGGCCGCCTTCCTGCACGACATCGGCAAGGCGTTGACGCACGAGAGCGAGGGCAGCCACGCCCTGGTGGGTGCTGAGCTCGCCCGCAAGTGCGGAGAGTCCGAAGACGTCATCCACGCCATCGAGGCTCATCACAACGAGGTCGCGCCCGCGACGATCGAGGCGGTGCTGACCCAGGCATCCGACTCGTGTTCCGGGGGCCGCCCGGGTGCCCGTCGGGAGAGCCTCGAGACGTACGTCAAGCGGCTCGAACGGATCGAGGAGATCTGCAGCGGCAAACCCGGCGTCGACCGGGTGTTCGCGATGCAGGCCGGGCGCGAGGTCCGGGTGATGGTCCAGCCGGATGCGATCGACGACCTGGCAGCCCAGATCCTGGCCCGTGACGTTGCCAAGCAGATCGAGGAGGAGCTGACCTATCCGGGTCAGATCCGCGTCACCGTGGTCCGGGAGTCACGGGCCACCGAGGTCGCGCGCTGAGCCTGCCGTCAGCCTTTCCACTCGGCCGACAGCAGGCCCATCACGACGGTGTCGACGTACTCCCCACCGGCGAAGGCGTGCCGGCGCAGCACCCCTTCGGGTACGAACCCGACCTTGCGATAGGACGCGAGCGCCGCAGCGTTGCTCGCCAGCGTCTCCAGGTGCAGCCGCTGCAGGTTTCGGGCACTGAAGAGGAATTCCACCAGCAGTCGCATGGCATCGGTGCCCAGGCCACGCCCGCGGGCCGCCGGAGCCAGCGCGATACCCACCTCGGCATGCCGCGCCAGCGGGTCCTCGTCGAACATGCCGCATCGGCCGACGGGCGCTCCGTCGGCCTCGATGACGAACTCCGTGCCGCCGACCCCGGCGGTCAGAGGGACGTACCACTCGCGGAACGCGGCGACGGTCAGGGGGGCAGGTGGCTGCCTGCTGCGCCCTGGCCAGGATTCGAGGTCGGCATATATGCCGTAGATCACCTCGAAGTCCTCATCACGATAGGCGCGAAGTTCGACCTGCTTCCCGGCCAGCATGGGCCCGACCGTAGCTCAGGTGGGTGACCGGTCGCTCCCTCGACGCAGGTCCGGCCCCGTACCCTGACCGGTGATGCGTACGTACGAGGTCCGCACCCATGGGTGCCAGATGAACGTCCACGACTCCGAGCGGCTCTCCGGCCTGCTCGAGGAGTCCGGCTACACCCGCGTGGCCGCCGGGGAAGCGCCCGACCTGGTCGTGTTCAACACCTGTGCCGTCCGGGAGAACGCCGACAACCGGCTGTACGGCAACCTCGGGATGCTCGCGCCGGCCAAGAGGGACAACCCGGCGATGCAGATCGCGGTCGGTGGCTGCCTGGCTCAGAAGGACCGCGGTGAGATCGTCCGGCGCGCGCCCTGGGTCGACGTGGTGTTCGGCACGCACAACATCGGCTCGCTGCCGGTGCTGCTCGAGCGCGCCCGGCACAACGCCGAGGCACAGGTCGAGATCCTCGAAGCGCTCGAGATCTTTCCGTCGACGCTGCCCGCGCGACGGGAGTCGACCTACGCGGGCTGGGTGTCGATCAGCGTCGGGTGCGACAACACATGCACGTTCTGCATCGTGCCGACGCTGCGCGGCGCGGAGCGGGACCGGCCACCCGCCGACATCCTCGCCGAGGTTCGGGCGCTCGCTGCCGAAGGAGTGCTCGAGGTCACCCTCCTCGGCCAGAACGTGAACTCCTACGGCCGGTCGTTCGGCGACCGGGCCGCGTTCGGCAAGTTGCTGCGGGCGTGCGGGGACGTCGACGGACTGGAGCGGGTCCGCTTCACCAGCCCCCATCCGCGCGACTTCACCGACGACGTCATCGCCGCGATGGCCTCGACGGCCAACGTCTGCCACTCGCTGCACATGCCGCTGCAGTCGGGATCCGACACGATCCTCAAGGCGATGCGGCGGTCCTACCGCCAGGAGCGCTACCTCGGGATCCTCGACCGGGTCCGCACGGCGATGCCCGATGCGGCGATCACGACGGACATCATCGTGGGCTTCCCCGGCGAGACCGAGGCCGACTTCGAGTCCACATTGGACGTCGTGCGCCAGGCGAGGTTCGCCCGGGCGTTCACCTTCCAGTACTCCACCCGGGCAGGCACCCCGGCGGCCTCGATGGACGTGCAGGTGCCCAAGCCGGTCGTGCAGGAGAGGTACGAACGCCTCGTGGCGCTGCAGGACCAGATCGCGTGGGAGGGCAACAAGATCCTGGTCGGCACCACCCTGGAAGTGCTCGTCGCCGAGGGGGAGGGCCGCAAGGACGGTGCGAAGCACCGGCTGTCCGGGCGGGCGCGTGACGGCCGGCTCGTGCATTTCGCGGCAGCGCCGGGCGTACGGCCGGGTGACCTCGTCGACGTGACCGTGAGCTACGCCGCACCGCACCACCTGGTCGCTGACGGAGCCGTCTCCTCGCACCGCCGGACCCGGGCCGGCGACGCCTGGGAGAGTGGCCGGGTTCCGCGCACCCCGGGCGTGCTGCTCGGGATGCCCGGCCTGGGGGTCCCGGCCCGCTAGCTGTACTCGGCCAGGACGTTGGTGACACGCCGGTCGGGTAGTTGATCGAGGGAGGACCTCCTGGCGCAGTGGAGATGTCTTGTCTTCACGTCCAGGAGGTCCTCGTGTCTCACGCTAATGCTCGGCTGACTGTGTATGCCCGGGAGGTGTTGGTGCGGCGGGTCCGTGTCGCTCACCGGCCTGTCGCTCATGTGGCCAAGGAGCTCGGGGTGTCGCGGCAGTGCGCGCATCGGTGGGTGAAGCGCTTCGACGTCGGCGGTTGGGAGGCGCTGGCTGATCGTTCCTCGCGTCCGCTGCGTTGCCCGTCGCGCACGACTGAGTCTGTCGAGGCGGCGGTGTTGGCTGAGCGGGCGGCTTCACGTCGCGGCCAGGACTGGATCGCTGCCGAGCTCGGGGTGCCGGCCCGCACGGTCAACCGGATCCTGGCCCGACATGCGGTGCCACGGTTAGCCGAGTGCGACCCGCTCACCGGGCAGGTGATCCGGGCCTCACGTAGCACCGCATGCCGGTATGAGCGCGCCGGATCTGGTGAGCTGGTGCATGTCGATGTGAAGAAGATCGGCAAGATCCCTGAGGGAGGCGGCTGGCGAGCCCACGGGCGTTTAGCGAGCCGCACCTGGGCGCAGAAGCGCGCCCGGATCGGGTTCGACTATGTCCACTCCGCCGTCGATGATCACTCCCGGCTGGCCTACTCCGAGATCCTGCCCGACGAGAAGGGCCCCACCTGCGCCGGCTTCCTCAGCCGCGCCGCCGCCTACTTCGCCGGCGCCGGGATCCCCGCCATCGCCGAGGTGATCACCGACAACCACTGGAGCTATAAGCGCTCCACCGACTTCGCCGAAGCCATCAGCGCGATCGGGGCCCGACACCGGTTCATCAAGGCCCACTGCCCCTGGCAGAACGGCAAAGTGGAGCGGTTTAACCGCACCCTGCAGGTCGAGTGGGCCTATCGGCAGATCTTCACCAGCAATGACGAACGAAGCGCCGCCCTGGACCCCTGGCTCAACTTCTACAACACTCGACGCCGACACACTGCGCTCAGTGGCCTCCCACCGGCCAGCCGACTGTCACCAACCTGATGGCCGAGTACATCTAGCGGGCGGCCGAGCTCGCCGACCTGGCGCTCGCGGAAGTCGGCGACGATCTCGGTGCCCGGGCTCGCGTGGTGTACGTCAGGGCAATGGTCGACATGAACTTCGACCGACGAGCCCTCGCCGAGGCGGCCTTCGACGAAGCGCTTGAATTGTTCACCGCGGTCGGGGACGCCAGCGGCGTGGCCGACATCCTGGACGCCAGGGCCATGACGATGTTCGTCGATGGCGACATCTCCGGCGGCATCGACGCGTTCGATCGCGTGGCGAGGCTGTTCAC
>JBAVXU010000298.1:0-1936 GCA_049698415.1 Mycobacteriales bacterium | reverse complement strand
CCAGGGGGACCTCGCCGGCGCGCTCCAGCGGATCCTCAACAGCCTGCTCAGCAACGTGCTCAACGGCAGCATCGCCGGGATCGGCGCCGCCGGCGCCTCGGCCAGCACGACGTGTGTCAACAACCGGCCCGTGCTCAAGGGCGCCTCGCAGATCGTCGGCCTCAACGTGCTCGGCCAGAACATCCCGCTCGACCCGACGGTCAACCAGGTGCTCAACCTGCTCAATACCGGCCAGCTCCAGAACCTCAACCTCGCAGATACGGTCAACGCCCTCGTCGCGAACATCGAGACGGCCCTCGGCGTGCCGACCAACTCGACCGACCCGACGGTGATCGGCCTGGTCAACCAGCTCGTGACGCAGCTCACCGGCCTGGTCAACACCGCCGTCCAGCCGCTGCTGACCAGCCTGCTCGCGGCGGCGCAGCCGCTCATCAACTCGGTCATCCGGATCACGGTCGAGCCGAACACCCAGGTGATCGCCAACGGGCAGCTGACGCAGACGGCGCTGCACCTCAACGTCACCCTGCTCAACAACCCGCTGCTCGACCTCGTCGTCGGCCGCGCGCGGGTGAGCAACACGAGCGTCAACTGCGCGCCGAGCATCGTCACCTGCACGACGCGCAGGCTCGTCCTGCTCGACACCTTCCAGCAGGGCAACCACACGTTCCTCGCGGGCGCCGCGGCCGACAAGAAGTTCATCGGCCAGACGATCTCGATCTACTTCGACCCGAGCGGCAACGGCGGCAAGGTGGTCGCCCACGCCAAGGTCGGCGCCAACGGGCTCTTCCAGACCACGGCACCGCTCCCACCGATCGCGATCCGCTTCACCGACCAGGCGCGCTTCTACGCCAAGGCGTTGGGTGAGAAGTCGCTGCGGCTGAAGTTCTTCCGTCGCATGCATGTGACCTCGCTCACCAGCAGCGGCGGCAAGGTGCAGATCAGCGGCACGATCGCCAAGCCGCTGACCCGGCCGACGCCCGCGAAGATCGTCATCCAGCGGCGCATCTCGTGCACCAAGGTGGTCAACGTGATGACGATCAGCGGCAACTCGTCCGGCCACTTCTCGGCCACGCTGGCCGCGCCTCCGACCGGGCAGGTCGGGGTCTACCGGGCGATGTCCTACGTGACCAACAACCTGCGCAACCCCAAGCGCTTCGAGACGTTCACGCTGCCCCGGTACGTCGACATCTCCTGACCGCGTTTCGCTGGCCGGTGGGGTGGCTGGCGGCCGGGGTCGGGCGGTGACCGGCGGCTCTAGCGCCGGCCCGCGCAGCGCGGACCGGAGGCGAGCGCGCGGGTCAGCGCGAAGGCGATCTCCACGTGGACGACGCCCGGCCGGGACGCGCTGACCTCGGTGAAGTCGCCGGGGCCGCGGCTGACGCAGCCGAAGCTCGGCTGCCAGTACGGGCTGAAGTGGACGCGCGCGAGGCTCGAGCCGGCGCGCGCGAAGCGCAGGGTGAAGGACTGGCGGCCGAGCGCGGTCAGGCGCGCCGGCGGGCTGGCCAGCGGCGCGGGGCCGACGACGGCGAAGACCCGCCAGTGCGGGTCGCGGTAGGTCGGCCGGAGGTAGTGGAGGCGGCCGCCGAGGACGAGCGCGACCTCGGCCATGCTCGACGGGTCCGGCGGCGCGGTCGAGACGGCGACGTAGCGGACGCCGAACTCGTCGAGCCAGGCGCGGTAGGTCCCGGGCGTGAGCGGAAGGGAGAAGAAGAGCCGGTTGTAGGCGGTGTCCAGCTGCTTCTCCCAGCCGCGGGCCAGCGGGAAGCGGTAGGGCACGACGGCCGCCTCCCAGTGCGAACGGGTGAACGGGATCTCGACCCGGGTGGCGGTGGCGTGGTGGGCGGCGAGGAAGGCGAGCAGGCCCGCGTAGGTACCGGACCGGGCGAGGGGATCGCCCATGGCCTTGGCGATCTCGCGCACCGGCGCGAACCACTGC
>JBAVXU010000297.1:0-13317 GCA_049698415.1 Mycobacteriales bacterium | reverse complement strand
CTAGAACACCCAGCGCAGCGCGGCGACGATGTCTTCAGGCGAGGCGTCGGCGAAGCGCTCGGTCTCGGCCTTTCGTACGGCCACGATCGCGTCGGCCAGGGTGGGGCCGAGTGCCTCCCGCAGCGGGGGACAGGCGGTGAACTCATCGACCGCCTCGCTCAGGGTGGTCGGCAGCCGGCGCACACCGGTCGCGGCCAACTCGTCGTCGGTGAAGCGCACCGGGTCGCCGGTGATCTCCTCGGGCAGGGTGAGCCGCTGGTCCATCCCATGCAGTCCGCAGGCGATCAACGATCCGACCACCAGGTAGGGATTGGCCGCCAGATCGAAGCACTTCACCTCGAAGTTGGCCGCGGCGGCCTCGGTGCCGCGGAGCCCGGTCACGAAGCGCAACGCCGCCTCCCGCGTCTCGCGCCCCCAGCAGGAGAACGCCCCGGCCCAGTGCGACGGCACCAGGCGCAGGTAGCTCGCGGGCGTCGGTGAGCCGATCGCGCACAGTGCCGGCAGCGCCGACAGGATGCCCGCCGCGAACGCCTCGCCGTCGCCGGTCATCGCGTAGCGGCCGGTGCCGCCGGCGAAGAGGTTGGCTCCCTCGCGCCAGGCGGAGACGTGGACGTGGCCGCCGTTGCCGACCGAGCCGGCCACCACCGAGGGTGCGAACGACGGTCGCAACCCGTGCCGGGCGGTCACCGCGCGGATCGTCTGGCGGACCAGAACGCTCCGGTCGGCAGCGGTGACCGGATCGGTGGCGGCCACCGACACCTCGAACTGGCCGGGGGAGTACTCCGGGTGGAACTGGTCGACCTCGACGCCCTCCTGCTCGAGCGCGACCAGCACGTCGCGGGAGTAGTCACTGAGCTCCACCAGACGGGTCATGCCGTACGCCGACCCGCTGCAGGCGGGTACGAACTCGTCGGTCCCGCCCTCGCCCACGCACCACTCGATCTCGAACGCCATCTTGAACGAGAGCTTCGCGTCGGCGGCCTGGGCCACCATCCGCCGGGCGAAGGTGCGCTGGCAGGCGGCGTAGGGCTCACCGTCCTGGGTCAGCCGGTCGACCGGCGCCCAGGCCCAGCCCGGCTGCCCGGCCAGGACGACTATCTGGTCGAGGTCGGGGAACAGCCGCAGGTCGCCGTCGGGGCTGCCCAGCACGTCGGTCGTCGTGATGGAGTCGTCGGAGACGAAGGTGTCGAACACCGGTGACATCCCGACGCCCTTCTCGGTCGCGCTGGGCAGCCGGCCGATCGGGATGGCCTTGATCCGGTTGATGCCGGCCGTCTCGACGTAGGACAGCACGACACCCTCGACCCCCCGTCGGTGCAGCTTTGCCGCGGTCTCCTTTGCCCGGGCGACGCTGCCGGCGCGCTCCGCTGCCATCACCGCGGCGGTTCTGCCGGTGCGAGTCCTTCTTCCTGGGTCAGCCGGGCGCCGGCCCGCCGGGCGGCGCCCGGGCGAACGACGACGAGGACCACGGCTGCGGCGATCCACACCAGACACACGATCGGGATCCAGCGCGCTGCACCCGAAGGCGGATAGGGGATGACGTTGCGGTAGAGGGTGTAACCGATCAGGAGCAGCGCCAGCGCAGGTACGACGATCTCCCAGGCCGGCACGGTCCGGCGCGCGGAGAAGAACAGCAACCGGATCACGCCGATCGTGGCCAGCGCGTAGGCGACCAGCAGGATGAGCGTGCCGATGACCCCGGACCAGGCGAAGGTGTCGAACGGCTTGGCGCCGAAGACGAGCCACTCGACCAGGATGATCGCTAACATGGCCGCGACGACGGCCATCGTGGCCCCCACCGGGGTGCCGTGGGTGGCGGAGACCCGAGCGAATGGTCGCGGCGCGATCCCGTCGCGGCTGAGCGCGAACAACATTCGGGCTGCGGCGACGGTCGAGGCGAGCGCACAACCGAAGGCACTGACGGCGGTGCCGAGGGTGATGATCTCGCCCACCCAACTGGCGATATAGGTCGTTCCGAGATCGCCGAGCAGCGACGACGACGAGGTGAACGCCTTGACCCCCGCGGTGTCGGATCCGAAGCCCATCACCTCGACCGCCGTGACGAACACGAAGTAGATCCCGCCGAAGATCGCCGTGCCGAGGATGGCCCGCGGGATGTCCTTGCGCGGCCGGCGAGCCTCTTCGCCGAGCGTTGCGGCTGCCTCGAAGCCCGCGAAGGACAGGAAGCCGAAGACCACGCCCAGGAAGAGCGCTGATGTCGGCGTCCCCGAGGGGACCGTGAAGACGTCGAGGGTGAACTGCTGACCGCCCGGTGCGGACCCGCCGGCGACTTTCGCCAAGACGACGACACTCACGACCAGGATCAGCGCCACCGTCGCGCCCTCGACCGCCAGCAGCAGGCGGGTGCCGCCCTGGATCCTGATGACGGCGAGTGAGTAGACCCCGACGAGCGCGATCGCGGTCACCACGAACGGCGCCCACGACGGCGGGCTGTTCCACACGCCGATGTCCTTGAGGAACGCCGTGCCGAAGATCCCGGCCGCTGCCGAGGTCACGACCCCGTAGAACGTGTATGTCCCCAGCAGCGCCCACCCGGAGATCACGCCCCAGCGCGGACCCATGGTGGCCCCGACGAACGCGTACACCGAGCCGGCGTGGTTGAACCGCTGGCACAGGCGCACGAAGGTATAGGCGATGAGCAGGACCCCGACAGTGGCGAGCGCGAATGCGAGCGGGACGGCTCGGCCGACGGTCCCCGCCGTGCCCTGGGGGTTGATGTTCGCTGCCATCGACGGGGCCATCAGGGCTATCGAGATGCCGATGGCCTCCCACACGTTGAGCTCGCGCCGCAACTTGCGCGCCTCGGCGGGTGGTTCTTCAGTGACTCGGGCGTTCATGGATTCTCCCTCGGCCAGGACAGCCCTCGGCCCCGTCGGGGACAGCCAACAGGCGCCTGGCGCCCGGGTCAAGATCTTGGGCGCAGCCGCTCTGGTGCCTCGGGGACGGCTGCCGGATAGGCTCGGCCGGTGCATGAGCTTTCGGTGACCCAGAGCGTCGTCGATGCCGTCATCGACCGGATGGGCGAGGCCGAGGTGACCTCGGTCCTGCTCGAGATCGGCAAGCTGTCGGGCATTGAGCCCGATTCGGTGAAGTTCTGCTTCGAGATCGTCGCCAGCGGTACGACCCTGGAAAACGCGTCGCTGGAGATCGTCGAGCTGCCAGGCCAGGGTCGATGTCGGGCATGCCATGAGGTGCTGACAATCGACGACCGGATCCTGCTGTGCACCTGCGGCAGTGCTGATGTCGAGGTGCTGGGCGGCGCGGAGTTGCGGATCCGGTCTGTGGAGGTGGCTTGAACATGTGCGTCACGTGCGGATGCGGTGACGAGGCAGGCACCAGGATCACCGATGTGTCCGGGCAGCAGCGCGCGCACGGCCAGGTCAACGGTCATGACCACGACCATGACCATGACCACGACCACGACCACGACCATGGTGACGGCCATTCGCACGCGCCCGCGGGCAAGTCGACCCGCACGGTCCTGCTCGAGCAGCAGGTGCTGGCCAAGAATGACGGGCTGGCGACCGACAACCGGGCCTGGCTGGAGCAGCGTCAGTTGGTGGCGGTCAACCTGATGAGCTCGCCGGGAGCAGGCAAGACCACGCTGCTCGAGCGCACGATTCGCGAACTGGGAGAGCAGGTACCCGTCTCGGTGATCGAGGGCGACCAGGAAACCCTGTTCGACGCCGACCGAATCCGTGCGGCCGGTAGCCGCGTGGTGCAGATCAACACCGGACAGGGCTGCCACCTCGACGCCGACATGGTGGGCAGTGCGCTGCGGACACTCGACCCGCCCAACGCCTCCGTCGTGTTCATCGAGAACGTCGGCAACCTGGTCTGCCCGGCCCTGTTCGACCTGGGGGAGGACAACAAGGTCGTGATCATGTCGGTGACCGAGGGAGCCGACAAGCCGCTGAAGTACCCCCATATGTTCCGCGCCGCCGACGTCGTGCTGCTCAACAAGATCGACCTGCTGCCCTACGTCGACTTCGACGTCGATCGCTTCCTGTCCGACGTCGCCACGATCAATCCGCAGGTCGAGGTGCTCCAACTCTCGGCGACCACCGGCGCCGGCATGCAGGCGTGGTACGACCGGCTCACCCGCCAGCTCGCCGCCGCCTGACAGCGGTCGGATCCCAGCATGCGGGAGACCCGCCCACGACGTGGTCTCCCGTGTCAGACTGGCTGACGTGACCGGCCGACTCATTATCGAGACCTAGCGCGCAGCTACGCACTTCATCGCGCGCAGACCTCCCGCACCCGCGGGGGGTTTTTTTATGTTCGAAAGGCACCTCATGACCGACGACAGCTTCCACGTCTACGACACGACGCTGCGCGACGGAGCCCAGCGCGAGGGACTGTCCTTCTCGGTCGCCGACAAGCTGGCCGTGGCCGGTCACCTCGATGACCTCGGAGTCGGGTTCATCGAGGGCGGCTGGCCTGGCTCCAACCCCAAGGACGTGGAGTTCTTCGCCCGCGCCCAGACCGAGCTCCACCTCAAGCACGCCAAGCTCGCCGCGTTCGGCGCGACCCGCCGAGCGGGCGCGAAGGCGCCGGACGACCCGCAGGTATCCGCGCTGCGGGAGTCCGGCGCCCCAGTCGTCACCCTGGTGGCCAAGGCGCACATCGGCCACGTCACCCGGGCGCTTCGCACCACCCCCGAAGAGAACCTCGCCATGGTGCGAGACACGGTCGCCCACCTGCGGGCGGAGGGCCGCCGGGTGTTCCTCGACGCTGAGCACTTCTTCGACGGCTACGCGCTGGATCCGGCGTACTCCCTCGAAGTGCTGCGCGTCGCCGCCGAAGCCGGTGCCGATGTCGTGGTGCTCTGTGACACCAACGGCGGCACCCTGCCCAACCAGCTCACCGACGTGGTAGGCACCGTGGACGCGCTCGGCCTTCGGGTCGGCATCCACGCGCACGACGACGCCGCCTGCGCGGTCGCCAACTCGCTGGCGGCCGTCGCGGCCGGGGCTTCGCACGTACAAGGCACGGCCAACGGCTACGGCGAGCGGTGCGGCAACGCCGATCTGTTCAGCATCGTCGCCGGCTTGCAGCTCAAGCAGGGCCGCCAGGTGCTGCCCGCGGGCCGGATCGCGGAGCTGGGCCGGGTCAGCCACGCGGTGGCCGAGCTGGCGAACATCGCGCCGGACGCGCACCAGCCCTACGTCGGCTCCTCTGCGTTCGCTCACAAAGCCGGCCTGCACGTGAGTGCTGTCAAGGTGGCACCTGAGCTGTACCAACACATGGACCCGGCCGAGGTCGGCAACGACATGCGGCTGCTGGTGAGTGAGCTGGCCGGGCGCGCAACGGTCGAGCTCAAGAGCCGCGAGCTCGGCCTCGACGCCGACCGCGAGACGGCCGCCCGAGTGGTTGAGCAGGTCAAGGACCTCGAATCCCGCGGCTGGTCCTTCGAGGCCGCTGAGGCGAGCTTCGAATTGTTGCTTCGTACGGAGACGACGGGAACGCGGCCGTCCTACTTCGACGTCGAGTCATGGCGGGTGATCGTGGAAACTCGCGAGGACGGCCTCGTGGTCAGCGAGGCGACCGTGAAGCTGCACGCCAAGGGAGAGCGGATCGTCGCCACCGGCGAGGGCAACGGGCCGGTCAACGCTCTGGACACCGCGCTGCGGCTGGCGCTGGAGCGCACCTATCCCGACCTGGCCCGGCTGGAACTGGTCGACTACAAGGTGCGCATCATCGAGGGCGCCCACGGCACCGGCGCCGTCACCCGGGTGCTGGTCGAGACCTCTGACGGCGAAGGCGAGTGGGACACGATCGGCGTGCACGAGAACGTCGTGGTGGCATCCTGGGACGCCCTGGTCGACGCCGTGACCTACGGGTTGCTCCGGCGCGAGGATCCGGCGCCCTAGCCGGGCTGTCACAGCCGCGAGTGCTGTCTCGTCTCCAGGGGAGAGGTCTCCAAGGGCATGTGCCTGAAGGGCATGGACGATCCTGAGATGGAGGGTGAGCCGTGGCTGAGGTGGACACCTTCGTCTCCCTGCGGCCGCTGCTGTTCTCGGTCGCCTATCGGATGCTGGGCAGTGCGACCGAGGCGGAGGACGTGTTGCAGGAGGCGTTCCTGCGCTGGGCCGATATCCCCGACGCGCAGGTCTCCTCACCGCGGTCGTACCTCACGACCGTGGTCGTACGTCTCTGCGTCGACCAGTTGCGCTCCGCCCGGGTGAGGCGGGAGAGCTACGTCGGCACCTGGCTGCCCGAGCCGCTCCTGATGGATCCGGCGCCGGACGCCTCGGCGGCCGCCGAGCTGTCGGACTCGGTCTCACTGGCGTTCCTGGTGCTGCTCGAAGAGCTCACCCCGGTCGAGAGGGCGGCCTTCCTGCTGCGGGAGGTCTTCGGATATCCCTATCCGGAGGTTGCCGCGATGCTGGACAAGACCGAGGCGGCCTGCCGGCAGTTGGTCAGCCGGGCCCGCCGGCATGTTGCCGAGCGCCGGAGCCGCTTCGATGCCGATCGCGACCGCAGCCGCGAGCTCACCCGAAGGTTCATGGCGGCCTGCGCGACCGGTGACCTCGACGGCCTGCTGTCGATGCTCGCGCAGGACGTGGTGGTCTGGAGCGACGGCGGTGGAAAGGCGCAGGCCCCGCGCAGGCCGGTGTACGGCGCCGACAAGACCGCGCGCTTGATCGTCGGCATCGGGACCAGGATGACCCCCGGTTCTGCCTTCCGAGAGGTCAACCTGAACGGCCAGCCGGGACTCATCGTCGTGCTCGACGGGGTGGTGACCGGCGCTCTGGTCCTCGATGTGCTCGATGGCCAGGTGAGCGCCATCCGGCTGTTGACCAACCCGGACAAGCTCGCGGCGCTGCGACCCGCGGCCGGACCGTGACCGCCCGGCCGGGAGGCTGCCCTGACCGGCGCGCGGTAGGCCAGCGGTAGCCTCGCCGGGTGCGCATTGCCCGGTTCGCCCATCCCGAGGGAATGGCCTTCGGTGTCATCGAAGGAGCGGCCGGTGCCGGACATGACGGGCAGATCGTCGCCGAGGTCGCTGAGCACCCGTTCGGCCGGATCACCCTGACCGGGCGCCGGTGGGCGCTGGCCGACGTACGCCTGCTCGCGCCCATCCTGCCCACCAAGGTCATCGGGATCGGCAAGAACTACGCCGACCATGCTGCCGAGATGGGTGGGCCGGCGCCAACGGCCCCGGTCGTGTTCCTCAAGCCCTCGACGTCGGTGATCGGCCCCGGCGATCCGATTCGGCTGCCGCCGGATTCCCAGCGGGTCGATCACGAGGCCGAGTTGGCCGTGGTGATCGGCGGTGTGGTCCGTGACATCCCCCGCGACCGTGCGCTGGCGACCGTCCTCGGCTACACCTGCGCCAACGACGTCACCGCGCGCGACCAGCAGGAGGCCGACGGACAGTGGACGCGGGCCAAGGGCCACGACTCGTTCTGCCCGCTGGGGCCGTGGATCGAGACCGAGCTCGACCCCGGCGATCTCGGTGTGCGCGCCGAGTTGGACGGTGTGGTGAAGCAGGACTCCAGGACCTCGCTGCTGATCCACGACGTGAGCACGCTCATCTCCTATGTGTCGCACATCATGACGCTGTTGCCGGGTGACGTGATCCTCACCGGCACCCCGGCGGGCGTGGGGCCGATGACCGACGGTTCGACCATCTCGGTGACACTGGAGGGGATCGGCACGTTGACCAATCCGGTGACCAGTCGATGACCGATCAGGTACGCGTACGTTTCTGCCCGTCACCGACCGGAAATCCGCACGTCGGGCTGATCCGTACCGCGCTGTTCAACTGGGCCTTCGCCCGTCACAACCACGGCACGTTCGTCTTCCGTATCGAGGATACCGACGCGAGCCGTGACAGCGAGGAGTCCTACACCGCCTTGCTCGACGTGCTGCGGTGGCTCGGGCTGGACTGGGACGAGGGGCCGGAGGTCGGCGGGCCGCACGGCCCGTACCGCCAGTCCGAGCGTCGTTCGATCTACGAAGACGTCATCGTCAGGCTGGTCATCGGCGGCTACGCCTACGACTGCTTCTGCACGGCCGACGAGATCGCCGCCCGCAACAAGGCGGCCGGCCGGCCGGCGGGGTACGACAACTACTGCCGCACGCTGACGGTCGACGAGATCACCCGGTTCGGCCGTTCCAACAAGCCGTCCGTGCTGCGGCTCCGGATGCCCGATCGCGCCATCACCTGGACTGATCTCGTCCGCGGAGACATGTCGATCTCACCGGAGCATGTGTCGGACTTCGTGATCGTCCGGTCCAACGGCGAGCCGCTCTACACGCTGGTCAACCCGGTGGACGACGCGTTGATGAAGATCACCCACGTGCTGCGCGGTGAGGATCTGTTGTCGTCGACGCCGCGCCAGATCGCGTTGTACGAAGCCCTGGGCGAGGTCGGCGTGACCGATGGTGCCGTCCCGGCGTTCGGGCATCTGCCGCTGGTGGTGGGGGAGGGCAACAGCAAGTTGTCCAAGCGCGCGCCGGAGGCGTCTTTCAATCTCTACCGCGACCGCGGCTTCCTCCCCGAGGGGCTGCTCAACTACCTCGCGCTGCTGGGTTGGTCCATCGCTGAGGATCGCGACATCTTCTCCCTCGAGGAGATGGCGACGGCATTCGACATCGGCTCGGTCAACTCCAATCCTGCTCGTTTCGACCTGCGCAAGGCCGAAGCCATCAACGCCACCTGGGTGCGGCGGCTCGATGCGGCGGATCTGAGCCGGCGCTTGGTTCCCTACCTGCAAACGGCCGGTCTCGTGGCCGACGCGCCGACCGACGAGCAACTCGCGCTGGTCGCAGCCGCCGTCCCGCTGGTCCAGGAGCGCGTGACCGTGCTCACCGAGGCGGTCGAGATGATCCGCTTCCTGCTCAGTGGGGACGGCTTCACCATCGACGAGCAAGCCGCCGCCAAGGCGCTCGGGCCGGAGGCCGGCCCGGTGCTGTTGGCCGCCGAGGAGGCGCTGGAACGGATCGCGGGCTGGGATGCCGGTTCCATCGAAGCGGCGCTCAAGGCAGCCCTCGTCGACGGGCTCGGGCTCAAGCCGCGGTTGGCGTTCGCTCCGGTCCGGGTGGCCGTGACCGGACGTACGGTGTCGCCGCCGTTGTACGAATCCCTCGAACTTCTCGGCCACGAGCGCACTCATGAACGGCTGCGTGCCGCGCGTGAGCGTTTGGGGTCGCCAGGTGCGGTCGGGTAACCTACACAGCGGCGCGGACGCCCCCAGCGGCCGAGTCGTTACCCATGGGGTATGGGGTAATTGGCAGCCCGGCTGATTCTGGTTCAGCTAGTCTAGGTTCGAGTCCTGGTACCCCAGCGCTGTGCACGCGTCACACCTAGGGCCCCGTCGTCTAGCGGCCTAGGACGCCGCCCTCTCAAGGCGGTAGCGGGGGTTCGAATCCCCTCGGGGCTACCACGCTGAACTCCCTTGAACTTGGGAGTCATCTCCTTTCACTGGCCCAGTGACATCACGCCTGTGCGGCGGGTGGCATGGGAAGCTAGGCCGGTCGACCGGCCGGTTGACAGCCGCGATGAGGCTGGAGCTGCCATGACCGGTGTGATGCGCAAGTCGCTGGCCGAGTTCGTCGGGACGTTCGCGCTGGTGTTCATTGCGGTTGGCTCGGCCGTGACAGGGTTGGACCGGCTCGGGCCGCTGGGGGTCGCATTCGCGTTCGGGTTGACCCTGGTGGCGCTGGCATACGCCATCGGCCCCGTCTCCGGCTGCCACGTCAATCCGGCCGTGACCCTCGGAGTCCTGCTCCGCCGCGGCATCACCCCCGTCGAGGCAATGGCCTACTGGGTCGCGCAGCTCGCCGGCGCGACCCTTGCGGCCGCAATGCTCAAGGTGCTCACCTCCGGTTTCGGCAAGGTCACTGACCAGACCGGCGCTCTGGGCTCCAACGATTGGGGCAAGACCGTGAGCCTGGGTGGGGCCTTCCTGTTCGAGGTTTTCGGCACCGCCCTGCTGGTCCTTGTCGTCCTACTGGTGACCGGGCGCGCCGCCGCCCCCGGCTTCGCCGGACTCGCCATCGGGCTGGTCCTCACTGCCATCCACCTGCTCGGCATCCCCCTGGATGGCACCTCCGTCAACCCCGCCCGCTCCTTCGGGCCCGCGCTTTTTGCTGGAACCCATGCCCTCTCGCACCTGTGGCTGTTCATTGTCGCGCCGCTCATCGGCGCCGCCCTGGCAGCACTCCTCACACCTTTGCTGGACTTCCCGGCCGCGCCCCACGGCACAGCCGTCTCCGGCGGCGACCCCACCGGTGCCGACATCCCCCAATGATCGACACGCCGGCCGACACGCCGCCGAGCCACGACTGACGGTGACAGCTTCGCCCGCCCTGTGCGTCGTGAAGCCGGAGTTTGCGACGACCGGGCCGCATCGAAACCGCAGACATGGGAAGGCTCGTCCCTGACCGCTCGGACCGAGTGCCAGTTTGAGACAGGGAGACCGATGATCTTCATCACTGCCAAGTTCCGGTTGCGCCCCGAAGATGCCGACCGCTGGCCGGAGATCGCCGCCGACTTCACCAAGGCGACCAGGGACGAGCCGGGTTGCCTGTGGTTCGACTGGTCCCGCAGCGTGGATGACCCCGACGAGTACGTCTTGGTGGAGGCGTTCCGCGACGGTGAAGCCGGCGCGGCGCACGTCCAGTCGGAGCACTTCAAGCACGCGCAGCGCACGTTGCCGGCCCACCTCGCCGAGACTCCGCGAGTGGTCAACTTCGAGTTGGAGCAGGGCGACTGGTCGGCTCTGGGTGAGATGGCAGTGCCCGAGTCTGGCTGAGCGTCACATGGATGCACAGGACTCGCGCGACGCCCGGCCCGTGTACTGCCGCGGGTTAGCCTCAAGTCGTGGCCGCAAACGCCGATGGTTTCGGGGAGGAATCACGACAACCGGGTCGATCGACTACACAGGGGCAGGGGCGCACGGAGATGAAGAGCGACGCAAATGTGCCGCCTCCTCTGCGGGAGTGGCGCTTTTGGGGCTTTTACACGCTGGTCGCGATATGCGGCACGGCCGTCATCGTCGCGTTCGCTCCCGATCTGCGGGTTGCTAGATACGACTCGTCCTTCATCGTCATCGTCAGCCTGCTGCTCCTGCTCGAACTCCGGCCGATGTTCACCGCCGGCTCGAGCGATGCCAACGGTGTGGCCACGTCGGCGATCTTCGTCTTCGCCCTCCTGCTGCACTACGGGCTCGCGGTAGCGATTGTCGCTCAAGCCGTCGGGGTGCTGCTCGACAGCATCGCGGGTCGCAAGGCGGTGTGGCGAGCGCTGTTCAACATCTCGCAGTACGCGTTGTGCCTTGCCGCCGCACACTTCGTGTTGCGGCTGTTGGACGTCGCCTCGACAGCACGGACACCGGCGGTCGTCGGCCCGTCGATGCTCGGTGCGATCGTTGCCTCTGGCGCAGCGTGGTTCGTCGTCAACATGGTGCTGGTGAGCACCCTGCTCGCCTTCCGGTCGCACACCCGGTGGCGCAACGAGATTCTCGACGACGTCGGGGCATTCGGCCTGTCGACCGCTGCGACCGTCGCCCTCGCCCCGCTGGTCGTCCTCGTCGCCGAGCGCAGCGCCTGGCTGGTGCCGTTGTTCCTCGTGCCCCTCTATGCCGTCTACAAGAACAGCGCGCTGTCAATCATCCAGCAGCACCAGGCGAGCCATGACGCGCTCACCGGTCTGCCCAATCGCGTGCACCTGTTCGACCAGGCCCAACAGGCTCTCGGCACTCCGTCGCCCGATGCGCGCATCTGTCTGCTGCTCCTCGACCTCAACGAGTTCAAGGGTGTCAACGACACCTACGGCCACCGCGCCGGCGATCGGCTGTTGCAGTTGGTGGCCGAGCGGCTGACGAGCGCTGTGCGCCCGGGTGACATCGTCGCGCGGCTCGGGGGCGACGAGTTCGGCATGCTGCTGACCGACGTCGCCGACGAGGCGGCCGCGACCGGGGTCGCCGGCCGGATCATCGACGCGATGGCGATGGCGTTCGACGTCGAGGATGCCGAGTTGTGCATCACCGGGTCCATCGGGATGGCGCTCGCGCCCGAGGACGGCACGGACTTCGACACGCTGCTCCACTGGTCCGACGTCGCAATGTACTCAGCGAAGCGGCAGGGAACGACCTTCCAGATCTATCGCCCCGACCTCAAACTCGGTCGCCAGGGCGATCCGGTGCACGAGTCACGTGTGCTGCCGATCGCGCCGCGTCAGCCTGCCTGACCTTCCCGGGGTGCGCTCTGGAGGCGCGCATTAGGCTGCCCGAATGGCTGCGGCCGAACTGCCCCTGACGATCGAGACGGTCGACTATCACACGGCCGGGGAGCCCTTCCGCATCGTCACAGCCGGGCTGCCCGAGATTGCCGGCCGCACGATCCTCGATCGCCGCGAGGCGGCCGGCGCCGAGCCGTTCGACCGGGTACGCCGGCTGCTCTGTCACGAGCCGCGCGGTCACGCAGACATGTACGGCTGCTTTCCCGTACCCCCTGACGACGCGCAGGCCGACCTCGGCGTCCTGTTCTGGCACAAGGACGGCTACTCCACGGCCTGCGGGCACGGAACCATCGCGCTCGCGACGTGGGCCGTCGAATCGGGCCGGATGCCCGCCGAGCCCGATGGCAGCACCGATGTGCTCATCGACGTGCCGTCCGGGCGGGTGCTGGCCCGGGTCACGTGCAACTCCGGACGCGTCACCGACGTGACGTTCCGCAACGTCGGGTCATGGGTGTCGAGATTGGCGGTCGAGGTGGCGACCGCTCGCGGTCCGCTGTCGGTCGACGTGGCCTGGGGTGGTGCCTACTACGCCTGCCTCGCAGCGGCCGATGTCGGCCTCTCGGTCAATCCACGTGCGCTGCCGCAACTCATCGAACTCTCGCGTGAGATCAAGGCCGGGCTGGCGGGCAACGAGGCGGTGCGCCACCGCGACGAGCGACTGTCCGGGCTGTACGGCTGCATCTGGTTCGACCCGCTACCCATCGGGGGTCCCGGGCGGCACCAGCGCAACGTCACCGTCTTCGCCGACGGCGAGGTCGATCGTTCGCCGTGCGGCTCGGGTACCTCGGCTCGCCTGGCCGTGTTGCATGCCCGCGGTCAGATAGCCGCCGGCGAGAGCCTGCGGCACGACGGCATCGTGGGAACGACCTTCGTGGGCCGGGTCGTGTCCGAGACGGTCGAGGACGGCCGGCCCACGGTGGTCACCGAGGTGACCGGCCAGGCGTTCCGTACTGGCGAGCACCGGTTCTCCCTCGACCCGCGCGATCCGCTGGGCGACGGGTTCACGTTGCGATGACCGGCCCCCGATGAGTCTTCCCTACCTC
>JBAVXU010000296.1:0-33882 GCA_049698415.1 Mycobacteriales bacterium | reverse complement strand
CGACTGCCTTGCCGGTGCCAGCGGTGACATGCTGCTCGGCGCCGTCGTCGACGCGGGCGTACCCCTCGCCACGCTTCAGGTGGCGGTCGACGCAGTGGGGGTCGAGCCGGTCACGCTGTCGGTGGAGGAGGTCACCCGGCACGGCCTGGGTGCGCTTCTCGTCCACGTCGAGGCATCGCGTACGACCGTCACCCGGACCTGGCCCAACATCCGCGACATGCTGGCCCGGGCGCCGCTCGACCAGGTCGTACGCGACCGCGCGATCGACGTGTTCAGCCGGCTCGCTGCCGCCGAGGCACGAGCACACCGCATCACCGCCGAGCAGGTGCACTTCCACGAGGTCGGTGCGCTGGACGCCATTGCCGACGTGGTTGGTGTCTGCGCCGGCATCCACGCACTGGGGCTCACCTCGCTCCGGGCGAGCCAGGTGTCACTGGGCAGCGGCGTGGCCCGCGGCGAGCACGGTGTGATCCCGATCCCCGCGCCGGCCGTCCTCGAGCTGCTGTCCGAAGTGGACGCGCCGGTCTGGGCCGGGCCGGCGCCGTACGAGATGTGCACGCCGACCGGGGCGGCGTTGCTGGCCTCACATGTGTCGGCCTGGGGGACGATGCCGCCGATGACCGTACGCCGGGTCGGCACCGGCGCAGGGCGCCGTGACCTCGACGAAGTTCCCAACGCCGTCCGACTGGTCCTCGGCGAGCCGGTCGGCAATGACACCACCGGCAGCGCCGTCGTGCTCGAGGCCAACATCGACGACCTCGACCCGAGACTCTGGCCGGCGGTTCTCGCCCGGCTGCTGGACTCCGGCGCGTCGGACGCCTGGTTGACGCCGATCCTGATGAAGAAGGGTCGCCCGGCGCACACCTTGCATGTGCTGTGCGCGACCGCCGACGTGCCGGCGGTGCAATCGGTGGTCTTCGCCGAGACCTCGACCATCGGGCTGCGCCAGCTGACGGTCGGCAAGTACGCCCTCGACCGGACGACCGCCACGGTCGACGTCGACGGCCACTCGATCCGGGTCAAGCTGGCCCGCGTCGACGGCGCCGTCGTGAACGTCAGCGTGGAGTACGACGACGTGGTGGCAGCGGCCGCTGCCCTGGGCCGCCCGGTCAAGCTGGTCCTCGCCAGCGCGACGGCGGCCGCGCAGGACGTGGACAGCGACGCTTGACCCTGTCTCTCGGCGTCCTCGCCGTCACCTTCCTGATCATCTTTCCGGTCGAGCTGCCGGACAAGACCGTGGTTGCCACGCTCGTGCTGGCCGCACGCTTCCGCGCGCTGCCGGTGCTCGCAGGCGTGTCCGCCGCCTTCTTCGTGCAATGCCTCATCGCCGTCGCGGCCGGCCAGTTGCTGACCCTGTTGCCGAAGCGCGTCGTGCTGATCGTGGTCGCCGGGCTGTTCGCGACCGGTGCATTGATCCTGTACCGCGAGTCACGCCGGCACGCCGAGAGCGGCCCGGAGGAGGTCGCAGCCCGGGACTCGGTCGGATTCCTGCGGACTGCGGCTACGGCGTTCGGCGTTCTGTTCGCAGCGGAGTGGGGGGACGCCTCCCAACTGGCGACGGTGGCCTTGACGGCGCGTTACCGCGAGCCGGCCAGCGTGTTCCTCGGCGCGTTCGCGGCCCTGGTCGCGGTCGGCGCGATCGCAGTCGTGATCGGCCGGGTGGTGCTGCGGGTCGTACCCCTGGTGTGGGTGGAGCGAGTCGCCGCGGTGGTGTTCACGCTGCTGGGCGCCCTCGCGGTCGTCGAGGCCGTGCGGGTCTGACCGGACGGCGCAGTCAGCCGCGCTTGGTCATCGAGTATCTGAGCTTGGCCATCATGTTCTCGGCCTCGGGGACGATGCCGCCCTCGCGAAAGAGCTCACCGACCCGGGCGGCCAGGCCCTCTGCGGTCCATCTCTGGTCGGAATTCTCGATCGCGGCGACCGAGGTGAACGGACGGTACAACTCCACCGCGTCGCCCTGGACCCCGAAGACCTTGCCGCTGATGTGCGAGCTGGCATCACTGCAGAGGAAGGCCACCATCGGCGCCACGTTGTCTGGGTGCCAGAAGTCGAACGAGTCTGCGGCATCGGCTCCCGAGCGGTCTCTGTCGCCGCCAGGGATGTCGCCGTAGGCCGACTCGGTCATCCGGGTGCGCGCCGCGGGAGCGATGGCGTTGCACGTGACGGCGTAGCGGGCCATCTCCATGGCCACGATCGTGGAAAAGGCTGCGATGCCGGCTTTGGCCGCGCCGTAGTTGGCCTGTCCGAAGTTGCCCAGCAACCCCGAGGTGGACGCCGTGCACACGATGTGACCGGTGTCGCCGGACTGCTTCCAGTAAGCGCACGCAGCCCGGGTCGGGGCGAAATGGCCCCGCAGGTGCACCCGGATGACGTCGTCCCACTCGTGCGGGGCCATGTTGACCACCGTGCGGTCACGCAGGATGCCGGCGTTGTTGACCAGCGCGTCGAGCTGCCCGAACTCCTTGACCGCGGTGCCGATCAGCAGAGCGGCGGCGTCGATGTCGCTGACGTCGCCGGTGTCGAGCACCGCCTTGCCACCGGCCGCCTCGATCTCGGAGACGACGCCCTCGCCCACTTCGGCGTCGAGCTCGTTGACCACGACCGCCGCGCCCTGTGCGGCCAGCTCGATCGCCTCGCCGCGGCCCAGCCCGCGGCCCGCGCCCGTCACGATCGCGACCTTGCCAGCAAGCAATCCCATGGCGAGGAACCCTAACCGACGGTCTCCTCGATACGCTCGCCGCGTGAGCGACTCCGGCCAGCACTACGTCGACAGCGAGGTCGGGCGGCTGCGCACGGTGATGCTGCACCGGCCGGGTGACGAGCTCAAGCGGCTGACACCGCGCAACAACGACAAGCTGCTCTTCGACGGGATCCCGTGGGTGGGCCGGGCGCAGGAGGAGCACGACGCCTTCGCCGACGCGCTGCGCCAGCACGACGTCGAGGTGCTGTATCTCGGTCACCTGCTGGCCGAGACCATGGCCGTCCCCGCGGCGCGTACCGAGACCATCGCCGGCGTCGCGACCGACCCGCGCCTGGGTGCCGCCCTGCGCCGCACCGTGACCGCACACCTGAGCGGGCTGCACCCCGACGACCTGGCCGCGGTCCTGATGAGCGGGCTGGCCCACACCGAGATCAACGACGACCACAGCCTGACCTTCCGGCTGATGGACACGCTCGACTTCGTCATCGACCCGCTGCCCAACCTGCTGTTCACCCGGGATTCGAGCGTCTGGATCCGCGACCGGGTCGCGGTCACCAGCCCGTCGATGCCGGCCCGGCAACGCGAGACGACACTCACTCAGGCGATCTATCGGCATCATCCCCGGTTCGCCGGCACGCCGACGTTGTACTCCTCCGGCCAGGAGTGGCTCGAGGGCGGCGACGTCCTGCTGCTCGCGCCTGGCGTGGTCGCGATCGGGGTGGGCCAGCGGACGACCGCGGCCGGCGCCGAGGCGCTGGGGCGCCGGATCTTCGCCGCAGAGGCAGCGCACACCGTCCTGGTCATCCCCATCTCGCAGGAGCGAGCCACCATGCACCTCGACACGGTGTGCACGATGGTCGATTCCGATGCCGTGCTGATGTATCCCGCAGTCGCCGATTCGCTGATGGCCTACACCATGACCAACGGCGAGGAGCGGGCCGTCGTCACCGGTCCGGAGCCGTTCCTGGTGGCGGCGGCCAAGGCCATGGGCATCGACACGCTGCGGATGATCGACACCGGGCTCGATCCGGTCACCGCCGAGCGCGAGCAGTGGGACGACGGCAACAACACTCTGTGCGTCGCCCCCCGGCTGGCCGTTGCGTACGAGCGCAACATCGAGACCAACGAGCAACTCGAACAGGCCGGAATCCAGGTGATCCGGATCGCCGGCAGCGAGTTGGGCACCGGCCGGGGCGGCCCTCGGTGCATGTCCTGCCCGATCTCGCGCGACCCGCTGCACTAGCCGCAGGCTGAACCGGCGGTCCCTCCGCGTACGAACGTCGAGGGTGAAGATCGCCCTGCGTGCCCTGACCGCCGCCGCGCTCGTCTATGCCGGTGCGATCCACCTGCATCTGGCGACGCGCTACGACGGTGGTGGCGCATTGTCGGTCGGCAACCAGTTTCGGCTGCAGTTCGCGGTGTCGATCGTGGCGGCGCTGGTGCTGCTGATCCCCCGCCGGTGGGCGTTGTTACCCGCGGTTGTGGTGGCCGTCGCCACCTTGGGGGCCGTACTGGCCAGCGTCTATCTGACCGTGCCGGCCATCGGGCCGATCGCCGCCCTGCCGCACGAACCGTGGTACATGGAAAAGAGCCTCAGCGCCATCGCCGAAGGCGCCGTCGTGCTGCTGGGCGCTTCGCTCATGAGGGCCCGGACGCCGCCGACGGGGGAGGCAACGGCGTCCGGGCTCAACACAAAATAAGTCAAACGGAGGACATGCGCCTGACTCAGAGTGACCATTCACCATGGCGTGATGTGACCGTCGCTCTGAGACAGGAACGGCGATTTGCCATGATTAGGCCAGCCGCGCCTGCCCGTTTCCACGACTCCCATTGACCAAGGCCCACACGGTGGTGCCCAAAGACGTCGTCTCCACCCCCCAGGACGCGGCCAGCTTGGTCACGATGGTGAGGCCTCGCCCACCGACGTCGTCTGCATCGGCATCTCGCAGCTGCGGTCCCCGTGGGCTGCCTCCGTCGGTGACCCGCAGCTCGACCCCCTGATCGCTCATGTCCCACGAGATCTCGAGCTCGCCGCCCGCCAGCGGATTGGCATGGCGGATCGAGTTGCCGACGAGCTCGCTGAGGACGAGGACGGCATCGGCGGTCAGGACGGGGGCGAATCCGTGGGAACCGAGGTCGGCTCCGACTCTCCGTCGCACCGCGCCGGCGCTGCGCACGTCATGTGGCAAGCGGACCGTGCCCGTGTCATCCACCCCCTCGGCGGCACTTTGCTGCACTTTTGCGGTGTGCCCGGGCGCAAGACTGGACAAACCAGTCACAGCCGACCGAGCTTGTGAAGCACATCTCCTGGGCGGTTGGTGATAATCGCGTCGACGCCGAGCGAGAGCACCAGATCGACGTCGTCCGGCTCGTCGACCGTCCACACATGCACGCGGTGGCCGCGAGCCTTGGCCCGTGGGACGAACTTCGGGTGCCGGCGCACCGTGTCGATGCTCGGCCCGGCGATATGCACGCCCGAAGGCAGCAGCCCCTCGCGCCAGAGGCCGTAGTTCGAGACCCGGATGAGCAGCACGGTGGGCAACTGAGGGGCGAGCAGCCGGATCCGGCGCAGGCCCAGCGGCGCGAAGCTCATCACCGTCACCGGGGCGTGGTCCTCCACCACTCCGGCCTCGCTGAGAACGCGAACCAACGTCTGCTCCACCAGGCCCGCGTAGCGGTTCGGGTGCTTGGTCTCGACATGCAGCTCCACCCGTCGTGGGGCGCTCAGGACGAGGTCGAGCAGCCGCTCGAAGGTGAGCACGCCGTGCTCGTCGGTGTCAGGAGCCTCGCCGTTCTCGCCGTGCCATGAGACGAAGTCCAACTCGGCGAGTTCCTTCAACTCCAGCGTGGACACCAGGCCGCGGCCGGTTGAGGTCCGGTCGACGCGCCGGTCGTGCACGCAGACCAGGTGCCCGTCGCGGGTCAGCCGTACGTCGCATTCGAGAGCGTCCGCGCCGTCGTCTATGGCGTGCTGATAGGCGGCCAGCGTGTGCTCGGGCACCCGGTGCGACGAGCCTCGGTGGGCAACAACGAGCGGGCCCGCGTCCACCACGGGAACGACGCTACGCGTACGCCGGAATCAAATCGTGCCGAAGTGCTGATGCCGCGAGTCGAAGTTGCGGCGAATCAGAAACCGCGCGTCGGGTCGCTCGCGGTTGCCGGGTGGGCAACCACCCAGGCGGCCAGGGTGTCGTCGGTCATGGCCCCGAAAAGGCCGGCCGCTCCGGTCAGGTCGGGCAGCAGGATCGCGCCCCACACGGGGTCGGTGGCGTCACCTGCGATCGGCGTGGTGAGAAAGGTGAAGTCGGCCGGCCGCAACGAGCTCAGTTGGACGGCGAGGTCGATCAACTGCATGCCCCTGTCGACGGTGATCGACTTCGACGCCGCGTCCAGGAAGGCGTTGAGCTTGGCCGGGTTGGTCAGCGTGCCCGTCGAGGCTGCCTTGCTCAGCAACGCGAAGAGGAACTGGTGCTGGCGCTTGATCCGGTCGAAGTCACCGTGCGGGAGGCCGTGGCGCTCGCGGACGTACTCAAGGGCACGCCGACCGTTGAGATGGTTGACGCCCTTGCTGAACCGCGCCTTCGTCTCAGGGTCGCGTACGGCCTCGGACACCGTGACGTCGATGCCACCCAGTGCATCGACAACCCGCACCAGGCCCTCGAAGTCGATCACGACGACATGGTCGATGCGGGTCCGGGTGAAGGCCTCGACCGTCTGCACCAGCAAGGGCACGCCGCCGTACTGGAACGCCGCGTTGATCTTGGCCCGGCCGCCGTCCCAGCCAGGTGCTTTGGGAATGTCGACGAACGTGTCACGCGGGATGGACACGACATAGCCGTGCTTCTGATCCCTCTGCAGGTGGACCAGCATGATCGTGTCGGTCCGCTCGCCACCGGTCGCCGCCACCTGCCGGGGATCGTGGGAGTTCTTGGCCCGGCTGTCCGACCCCACGACGAGGAAGGTCAGCGGGCCGTCGACGCGGGGCCGGGGGCGGGCCGGGTGCCGGGCGCCGGGCTTGAACGCGTCGATGCGTGTGACGTTGTTGTCGAGTTGCCTCACCCTGGCCAGGGCGCCCCCGGCGATCCCCGCGCCCGCGACGACGCCGACCGCCACCAGCAGGGCTGCGATCTTGACCCAAGGCCCGCCGGGGGCCGGCGTTCGATGCCGCATGGTGCCGGCCTCAGCCCGCCCCGGTCATGGAGGTGCGCGGGGACCGGGTGACACGATGAAGTACGTGGGCGAGCACCGATGCACTCCTGGCCGGGCTGGGTGGTTGCGTGAACAATAGACCGGTGTTCTCGCGACCACTGGCGCGTCGGATTCCATGCCCACCCAGCCGGAGGACCATACTTCGATGATCCGTGTAATCTGGCTGCCGTCCCGACCAGGCGCCCGAGCAGGCTGCCGCTCCGACCGAGAGAAGGGGACGGCGTGTCAGGGCAGAAGACGTCGACACCCAAGGCGATGTCAGGGGCTTCCAACGGCGCCCGGCCGGCCGGGCCACAGCAGGCCGACAGGCCATCGATCCCGGTGCAGCCGGTGAGGATTGCCGGATCGCTGGGCTACGTGGTGACCAAGCGGCTACTCGACGTAGTGCTCGCCGGAGCGATCCTCCTGGTGTCGTTGCCACTGCTGGCCATCGTGGCCCTGTTGATCAAGCTGGAGAGCCGTGGCCCCGTCATCTATGCCGCGGAGCGCGTCGGCCAGCGTGAGAAGCACTTCCCCTGCTACAAGCTTCGCACCATGCGCACCGACATGGATGACACCATCCATCGCGACCACCTGCGCTACCTGATCAGCAATTCCGAGAGTGTCGTCGCCGCCCGGATCACCGACGATCCGCGCATCACCAGGGTCGGCCGGTGGCTGCGCAAGAGCAGCCTCGACGAGTTGCCGCAGTTGTGGAACGTCTTGCGCGGCGACATGAGCCTGGTCGGCCCGCGCCCGCCTCTCCCGTACGAAGTCGAGCACTACAAGCCCTGGCAGAAGCAGCGACTGCGGGTGCAGCCCGGGCTGACCGGCTACTGGCAGGTCCTCGGCCGCGGCCAGGTCACCTTCGACGACATGTGCCGGATGGACCTGACCTACATCGAGAAGCGCTCGCTCTCCCTCGATCTGTGGATCCTGCTCAAGACGCCGAGCGCGGTCGTCTCCCGGCGCGGAGCCGGCTGAGGGTGCCCGACCCCGCATACGTACACACCACGGCCACCGTCGAGGACGGCGCTTCGCTGGGTCACGGCACGAGGGTGTGGCACCAGGCGCAGGTACGCGCCGGCGCCCGGGTCGGCGTCGATTGCATCCTCGGCAAGGGCTCGTTCGTCGACATCGACGTCCGCATCGGCGACCGCTGCAAGTTGCAGAACTACGCCAACGTCTTCCACGGCAGTGTCGTCGAGGACGAGGTGTTCATCGGGCCGCTGGCAGTCCTCACCAACGACAGGTTCCCTCGCGCTGCCACGCCTGAGGGCGGCCTCAAGAGCGACGACGACTGGGCCGTCGAGGGCATCACCGTTCGCCGCGGGGCGAGCATCGGTGCGCATGCGGTCGTCCTGCCCGGCGTCGAGGTCGGGGCCTGGGCGATCGTCGGAGCCGGCGCCGTGGTCGCCAAGGACGTCGAGGCGCACCGGGTGGTGGTGGGCAATCCCGCTCGCAACCTGGCCTGGGCCGGACGATGCGGTCACGTGCTCGACGACGAGCGCTGGGCCGCCGCGGAGGACTGCCCGACCTGCGGGCTGGCGCTGCGCTAGGCCGAGAAGCGGGCGGTGATCACCATGTTGTCGCGCAGCAGCGGATAGCGGCCGACGACGACCCTCTTGGCGCGGCCGAGAATCCGGTGCCGGCCACCAATGAGACCGTAGGACTCCAGCAGCACCGGCTCCTCGGGCACGAAGCCGGCAAGGGTCAAGACCTTCATCAGGGTGTACGGCGTGAACCAATACCTGTGGTCGGTGTTGATGAACTCGCTCGTGCGCAGGGCGCTGACGAAGTTGCGTACCCGGAATGCGTTGGGGGTCGTGAGCACCAGCGTGTCGACGTTGTCGCGGTAGCACTCACGGACCGAGCGCAACCACGACACCGGGTCGTCGATGTGCTCGATCAACTCGCCCATGACCATGAGGTCCCAGTGCTCGTTCATCAGCGGCTCGATCGGCTTGGTGACATCGCCGACGATCATGTTGGGGAAGCCCAGCCGCTGCGCCTCGGCGACGCCGCTCTCGCTGACGTCGACGCCGAAGCAGCGCTTGGCGCGGGAGTCGAGGATGCCGTGCAGCCACGAGCCGGTCCCGATCTTGCCCTCGATCAGTTCCTCGTGATCGGTGCAGCCCACGTCGATGATGGTCTTGTCGGCACACAGGTCGGCGAGATAGTCCACCCGTGCCGACTTGACCTGCCTCGGCGGATGCAGGCGGAAGTTCTGGCCGTTGCTGAACCGCGCGCCGCTGAGGAAGTCCTGCAGGGTCTCGTTGACTGGCATGTGCCGCTCTCGTCTCAGGAGTTCTAGCTGCCGGACAGCGGCTGTGTCGGGTGGTCGGTCAACTGCGGTTGGGCGGGTGGCTGGGTCCTCGGCCCGAAACCGGCCGGCGGCCGGGTGGTCGCCCGGGTCGGCTTCGTACGGCTGGGGATCGCATTGATGACGACGCCGAGAACCGTGGTGCCGACCTGGGTGAGCGTGGCGCGGGCCTGCCGTACGTCGGTGACGCTGGTCCGGCCGTGGCGGGCGACGAGCAGTGCGGCGTCGGCGATGGCGGCGAGCTCGGCCGCCTCGGCATAGGGCAGCACCGGGGGTGCGTCGATGATGACCAGGTCGGCCTGTTCCTCGAGCTGCTCGAGCAGCCGGACCATGGCCGCAGTCGCGAGAACGCTGCCCGACTGGCCAGGACCATGTCCGGCGGCCAGCACGGCGAGGCCGGGGATGTTGGTCGGCTGCAGCGCGGCGGCCAGATCGACATCGCCTGCGAGCACGTTGGCCAGCCCAAGAGCGGTGCTCACCCGCAGCGCCTCGCCCACGGACGGCGCGCGAAGGTTGGCGTCGACGAGGACAACCCGGCGGCCTGACTCGGCCGCGGCGCACGCGAGGTTGGCAGCCACCGTGGACGCGCCGGCACCGACCTGTGCGGAGGTCACCACGATCGAGCGGGTGGCGGAGTCGGGCTTGGCGAACTGCACGGCGGTGCGCAGCTTGCGGAATGCCTCGGCCGAGTTGGACCCGGCGGCATCCCTCATGATGAGGCCCACGCCGACCGGAGCGGACTCGATCACGCCCAGCGGCGGCTCACCGGTCGCTTCGGTGAGCGCATCGGCGTCAGTGATTCCGCGCCGGACCAGGACGGGCGCGAAGATCAGCGGGAAGCCGATCACCAGCCCGGCCACGAGCCCGAGCAGCAGATAGACCGGCAAGTTGGGGCTGATCGGCTTCTTCGGGTCGGTCGCGGTGCGCGCGACGGAGAGCCGGACGACAGGGACGCCGCCGTTGGACGGTCGCTCCTTGTTGGCGATGAAGGTCGTCAGCTGCTCGGCGATGGCATTGGCGCTGGCGGCTGCATCGTGGGCGGTACCGCGCTTGACCGAGATCGTGAGGTTGGCCGGGGCGGTCGACACCCAGGTCACGTTGACGTCGGCGTCCTGGAGGTTGGCCACCCCAGCCTTCTGGCCGGCCGGAATGAGCACGTCCCGGGAGGTCACCAGGTCGACATAAGACTGGGCGCGCTGCGCGATGAAGTAGGCGTCGGCACCGAGCGCCGGGCCGACGTTGCCGAGCCCGTTGGGGCTCACCAGCACCGTGGACTTGGCTTCGTAGGTCGGCTTCTGGATCGCGGTCGCCAGGCCGCCGAGCAACAGCCCTACGACTGCGCAAATGGCCAGCGTGCGCCATGAGTTGCGAATGTGGCTCAGGATGCGATTAAGGTTCACGTGAATCGGACTCTTATTCTGAAGACAGGCCGGGGTCGGCTGGCGTGTACGTTACCGCGCGACCGGACGCACAGCTTGGGGTCCCCTCCGGCAAGCGCCCACACAGATTTCAGGAGTGCCAGTAGTGCCCGTACCCACCCAGGAGCAGTCGGCCGCCAAGGAGGCCACCGCCAAGCGGCAGGACCTGCTCTGGCCGCACTACACCCGCATCGTCGCCGCAGTCATGGTCGTCGTGATCCACTCGGTGGCGGGCACGGTGGGCGGGACCGCCCCCGGCAGCCGGATGTGGTGGGGGGCGACCCTGCTCGACAGTGCCGCCAGCTGGGCCGTGCCGGTCTTCGTCATGATGAGCGGGGCGCTCGTGCTCGGCTCCCCCCGCTGGTCCGGCGCCGCGTCGTTCTATCGCCGGCGGCTGGTCAAGATCGGCATTCCCGCGGTGGCCTGGATTGCGATCTACATCGCCTTCCGCGGCCTCTATCTGCATCAGGAGTTCGGCGTCCGGCAGGCGGCGAAGCTGACGCTGGCCGGCTATCCGTACGTCCACCTGTTCTATCTGTTCGTGATCTTCGGGCTCTACGCCGTGGCACCGGGCCTGCGGATCCTGATCGAGCACATCAGCCGCGGACAGTTGGTCGCGATCACAGCCATCTGGTTGAGCCTGGGATGGTTCAACGAGTTCATCGGCCCGGCCCTCGACGTGCCGACGGCCAACAACGCCGTGACCTTCTTCATCCCCTACGTCGGTTACTTCCTGGCCGGCTACGTCCTGCGCGACGCCGTCGTCAGGGGCTTGCGGGCCTGGCTGCTGGTCGTCGGGATCGCCCTGCTGATCGTCGGCGAGGCGGCGACGGCCTACGCCCTCGACACGCTCGCGCCGCTGAACAAGTTCAGTGCGCTGACGATCCCGATGTCGATCATGGCGTTCATCGTGCTGCTGCAGGTCGGCCGGGTCGCTGAGCGGCGGGGGTTCACCGGGCGGCTGGCTGCTGGCCTGTCCAGTGCGGCCTTCGGCGTCTACCTCATCCACCTGATCGTGCTGAGCGTGTTCACCGATCGGGCCGGCATCGACATCACACCCGCGACGCCCGGCGGCCTTGCCCTGGCCCTGGCCGGGACGGTGGTCGCGAGCTGGGCGATCATCCTGGTCGTCCAGCGGATCCCGCTGCTCAAGCGGATCGTCTGAACGCCGTGCCGGGCGCCCCACCCGGCCGCCCTGCGGGATCGCGACTCTATGGTGTGCGCATGGCGCGAGTGGTCATGCTGGTGGAGAACAACGTCTACCCGCAGGACGTGAGGGTACGCAGCGAGGCCCAGAGTCTGATCAAGGCAGGGCACGACGTCACGGTGCTCGCGCCCCGTGGCGAGGGGCAGTCCCGGCGTGAGCGGGTCGGCGGTGTGCGCGTACGCCGGTTCCGACTGCCGAAGACCCCGGCCACGACGGCGGGCTACATCGCGGAGTACGCCATGGCCAACGCCCGGCTCTATCTGGCCGGGGCGTGGCAGCTCATCCGCGGCGCCCGGGTCGTCCACCTGCACAACCCGCCGGACACGCTGTTCGGGGTCGGCATGATGGCCCGTGCCCTCGGCCGTGATGTGGTCTTCGACCAGCACGACCTGTCCCCGGAGCTGTTCGAGGCGAAGTTCGGCTCGTCTCGCACCGCCCTGCGGTTGTTCCGCTGGTTCGAGCGCCGCAGCTTCCGTATCTCCACCCTGGTCATCGCACCCAACGAGTCGCACAAGGAGATCGCCATCAGGCGCGGCGGTGTCGCGGCCGAGCGCGTGACGGTGGTCCGCAACGGGCCGCCGCGCGCGTCGCTGGGCGAGGCGACCGAGCCGCGGGCGGGCGAGCTCACCGATCCGCACCTGATCTTCCTGGGCAGCATGGAGTCCCAGGACGGCGTCGACGACCTCGTCGGCATCTTCGAAGCGCTCGTCCGCCGGCACGGATTCCCGCAGGCGAAGCTGACTCTGGTCGGCGAAGGATCGCGCCGGGCCACCCTCACCGATCGGTTCGCCGCCGCCGGGCTGAGCGGGCAGGTCCACTTCACCGGGTTCGTCGCGCACCGCGAGGTGGCGGGCTTGCTCGGCGAGGCCGACATCTGCCTCGACCCGGCTCCGTGCACCGAGCTCAATGACCACTCGACCATGGTCAAGGTCGCTGAGTACATGGCCGCCCGGCGCGCGGTCGTCTGCTTCCCGCTGCTGGAGACCCGCCGCACTGCCAGCGACGCTGTCGCGTTCGCCGAGTGCGGCGACGTCGAGTCCTTCGGGGCCCAGATCGCGGCACTCGCGCGCGACCCCGAGCGCCGGCTCAAGCTGGCCGAGCAGGGTTACGAACGCGCGGCCGACCTCACCTGGGACACCTCGGAGGCCAATCTCGTGAGCGCCTACGAACGGTTGCTGGCATGACTGACCAACCGTTGCGCGTGCTGTGGGTCACGAACATGTGGCCGACCGAGCACTCCTGGCAGGGCATCTTCGTCGCCGAACTGGCCGATGCCATGCGCCGGCGCTCGGACGTACACATCGACGTCGAGATCATTGTCCGGGAGGGCCGCGGCCGCAGTGACTACCTCAAGGCCAACCGGCGGATCCGCAAGATGTGGCGGGAGGGCAACTACGACGTCGTCCATGCGCACTACGGGTTGACCGCCGCCGCCACGATGACCCTTCCGCCGGGCGCCCCGCTGGTAGTGACCTATCACGGCCAGGACATCAATTACCGGATCCCGCGACTGGTCAGCCGGATCGCGGGTCAACGAGCGAAGCGGCGGATCTTCGTGGCCGATGCGCTGGCCGACCAGTGGCCTTCGAAACGCAACCGCGTGCTGTCCTGTGGCGTCGACTTCGATCTGTTCGCACCCGGCGACCAGGCGGCCGCCCGGGCCGCTCTGGGCCTTGACCCGCACCGGCCATACGTGCTTTTCGGCGGAGCGATCGACAACCCGCGCAAGAACTATCCGCTGTTCCAGGATGTCCTCAAGCGGGTCGCCGAAGACGTCCCCGATGCCACCGAGCTGATCCTCGCCGTCGACGGGCAGCCGCGCACCGCCGTCGCCCAACGGATGCTCGCCGCCGACGCGTTCCTGTTCACCTCCAAACCCGGGCGCGAGGGCGCTCCGACCGTCTTCCGCGAGGCGCTGGCCGCCGGCCTGCCGATCGTGAGTCTCGACGTCGGCGACGCGCGCGACCTGCTCAGCGACGTGCGCCCGGGGGCCGTCGTGGATCTCCCGGCCGGCTACACCGGCGACGACGGTCACCCCGACTCCCTGGTCACCGAACTGGCCGACCGGGTCGTCGAGGTGCTCAAGGACCGGCAGCGCTCCGACGGCCGCGACCACGTCGATCACCTGCAGTGGTCCCGGATCGCTGAGCGGACCGTGGAGATCTATCGGGAGGCACTCACCGCGTGAGCGCGCCAGTCGGCGCCCCCAACTCGAGGATCGCCGCCCACACCGTGCTGTCCATGATCGCCGTGGCGGCGCTCGGCCTGACCCGCCTGATCTTCGCGTTGCTCGTGGGTCAACGCCTCGGTGCTGACGCCCTCGGAACGGTCAACACCCAACTGTCCATCGCGACCTTCGCCTCGCTGGTCTTCGCCACCAGCACGTCGCTGTCGGCCTCGAAGTTCATCTCGGCGGCCCTGGGCGGCAAGGACGAGGTGGGTGCCCGCCAGGCTCTGCTGACCCTGCTGCGCTGGTGCGCGCTGGGCACCGCGGCGGCGGTCGCCGTCCTGGCCGTCGGCCTGCCGATCGCCTTCCCCAGGCTGTCGGTGGCCCAGGTCGCGGCGACCCTGATCCTGCTCGTCGCGTACTCCGCCTATCTGTTCGTCCGTGGCGCGCAGTACGGCTACGGCACCGTACGCCGCTACGCCGTCCTCGAAACACTCTGCGACGCCGTGTCCATCGCGGCGGCGGTCGTGGTCGTCTTCTTCGGTCTCGACCTGATCCTGCTGTTGCCATTCGTGGTCGGCTACACGCTGTTCACCGTCTTCGGCTGGATCGGGCTGCCGAAACCGGCCCGCAGCCACGTGGCGGCGCCGGCGCTGCGCACGGAACTGCGCCGCGAGATGTTGGGCTACACCGGCTGGGGTGGCCTCGGAGTACTTGCCAGCACAGGGTTTCTCCAGCTGTCGATGGTCTTCGCCTACCACTTCAACACACCTTTCGAGGCCGGCCTGTACGCCTCCGCGTTCAACCTGACGGTGCCGGCGTTCTTCGTGCCGCGGGCGTTGTCGATGGCGCTGTTCCCGTCGATGGCCGGCGCGTTCGGCCGCGGCGACGCTGCGGAGGTGCGCCGCCAGGTCGATGGCGCCACGAGGTTCCTGCTGGTCGGTGGGCTGCCGTTCTTCGCAGCCGGAGTCTTCTTCGCCGAGCCCGTCCTGCGGCTCACCTTCGGCGCCGAGTTCGCCGCCGCCCACTTGGTGCTCGAACTGCTGCTGGCGGCGACGTACGTCATGGTCGTCGGGATTCCCGCGGTCAACGCGTTCAGTGCCACCCACCGCAAGGCGGTGCGCATCCCGGCCACCGGCTCCGTTCTCGGCCTGCTCCTCGGCATCATCTGCTGGGTCCTGCTCGGGCCGCGGTACGGCATCGCCGGGATCGGCGTCGGCTACCTCGCCGGTGTCATCCTCACGGCCGGCATCAGCCTGATCGCGGGCTGGCGGCGCTGGCACCTGCCCTGGTCGATGCTGTTCCTGCGGGCCGGCCTGGTCATCGCGGTGGCAGTCGCCCTGCGGATCGCGGCTACTGCGGCCGGCGACGACCTGCTGCTGCGGTTCGGGGCCACGCTCGCCGTGGCGGCGTGCACCGTGGTGTTCTGCCTGCCCGAGGTCCGGCGCATCGCCCGGCAGTTGTCCGCCCTGGTAGGCGCCCTGCGCCGCCGCGTCGCCCGCTGAAGCCGCTGGTAATCTCGGCCCCTACGCCGAGCCCATCGAGGAGAATCTGCCCGTCATGTCACTTCGGTGGTCCCGCCGGCCCGGGCAGCGCGTGCCCGCCCTGCTCATGCACAACTGGGCGATCAAGAAGGTCTCGCGGGAGAAGATCGAAGCTGCCCTCGACACCTACGCGTCAGGACGGCTGATCGACGTGGGGTGCGGGGTCAAGCCACACCAGAAGTTCCTCGCCAACCGGGTCTCCGAGCACGTCGGTATCGATCTTGAAGACGGCACCCACGGCACGGCAGCCGTCGATCGCATCGGCAGCGCCTACGAGACCGGCGAGCCCGACGGCAAGGCCGACACGGTGCTGTTGTCGCAGGTCTTCGAGCACCTCGAGGAGCCGGCCAAGGGACTCGACGAGAGCTACCGGATCCTCACCCCCGGCGGGCATCTCGTGCTCTCCACCGACTTCGCCTGGCATCTCCACGAGGAGCCGCGCGACTTCTTCCGATACTCCCCGTACGGCCTGCGCTATCTCGTCGAGCAGGCCGGCTTCGAGGTGCTCGCCGTGCAGCCGGTCACCGGGGCATGGTTCCTGCTCTTCCAGGAGGCGGCCTACGCCGTTCGCCGGATCGCCCGGCGCAATCCGCTCGCGCTGGCGCTCTCGCTCCCTCTGACGCACATCCTGCAGGGGCTGGCGCTGCTCGGCGACCGCGTGGTGTTTGACAAGGGGTTCAGCCAGGGCTACATCATCGTGGGTCGCAAGCCCGATCCAGCAGCGGCGCCTCGAGCAGCTGCCGGCTAGGGCTTCGACGCTCCGGCTACCAGTTCGCGACGCTTCTGCACCGGCACCGTTCGGTCCTGCTCGGGCGACTCGGCGTCTGTTCTCGGCTCGTGCCGCCACCGCGACAGCGCGATGGCCATCGTCCAGTAGAGGATCCCGAGTTGTGGCCAGAAGAAGTAGTTGATGGTGAACGACGCGATGACGAAGCCGATGAGCCCCAGCCAGGCGGCCAAGACCTCTGGCTGGGCGCGCTTGAGCCGCATGGCCACCGGCAGCCAGGCCAGCGAGGCCACTATCGCCGCGGTCAGCAGCAGGCCGGCGAATATCCCCATCGTCGCGGCGGCTTCGAGGACTGAGTTGTGCGCGGTGTTGGTGGCGAGGCCCCAGTGGCTCAGCGCGTACTTCGGCAGGGCGACGAAGTACTGCGTCGGCCCGACACCGAGGAAGAGGTTGTCGCGGGTCATCTTGACGGCGGCCGCCCACAGCCGGAGCCGGTCGTTGTCGTCGCCCTGGAAGCGCGCGCGCAGCGGGGAGGCGACGACGATCAGAACGAATGCGACCGCCGCCGAGATGGCCACCGAGGGCTTGAGCCGCACCGCCAGTAGGACGACGACGGCGACGACGCCCAGGACGAGCGGCACGCGCGAGAAGGTCAGCACCAATGCGACGGCGAAGATGCCCGACACGGCCAGCCAACGCCACCGCGAGGCGCGGTCCTTGGCGCCGAGGGTGTAGCCGACAGCGATCGGCAGCGCCAGGGAGAACAACGCACCGGATCCGTTCGACGGCAGCCCCAGGGTGCCGGTGATCCGGCCGGGGAAGACGCCGTAGAGCACCTGATAGCTCTCGAAGTTCTGGATGCCCAGGTAGTTCGGACCCTCCCAAGCGGTCACCCACGCCCCGATGCCGAACACCGCATCGGCGGCAGCAGCCAACAGGGCGACCCGAAGGAACATCATGCGCAGGCGCCGGTCACTGCCCAGAATGTAGGCGAACGCGATGATTAGGGTGGTTTCGAACCACCTGATCGGGCCGCCGAGGAAGTCCTTGAACACCAGGCCGTTGGCCACTGCCGACGCCAACGCGATCAGCGCGATCTGCGACGTCATCAAAGCGATCGGAGTGACCGGCAGAAGTTCACCGCGACGGTGCCTGGCCGCGACGGCTAGCATTCCGCAGATGACGGCCAGGATTGGCGGGAAGTCGTTGAGCGCCAGCCCGATCGGCAGCTGGATGTAGGGCACGTTGGGCGTCAACGCCAGCAGCACAAAGAAGGCGGCAGCCAGTCGTGAACCCGCAAGGCGGTCACCGGCATCGGTCATCGTGCTCACTGTGTCTGTTTCGCCCCTGCCCGGTCGCCGCAAGCCGTCGAGGTACGGTAACCGGGTCCTGGGCGCGCAGTCCGGCCAGGGTCCCAATCACAGTGGCGGACTGCGGATCGAGAGAGGTGCACGGTGCGCACTGACGGCGCTGTCCTGCGCGCTGCCGTTGTCGGCGCCGGCGCGATGGGGCGCAACCACATCCGCGTCCTGATCGAACTCGACGGCGTCGACCTGGTCGGCGTCGCCGACACGTCGGCGGAGAACCTCGAGCACGTCCTGCGCGGTCGCACCGTGCGCGGTTACACCGACGTCACCGAGATGCTCGAGGCCGCCAGGCCGGACTTCGTCATCATCGCCACTCCGACCGTGGATCACGCGGGCACGGCCGAGCTCGCTCTGGCCCGAGGCATCCACGTACTCGTCGAGAAGCCGATCGCCGTCTCGCGCCACGAGGCCGAGCAGATGGCCAAGCTGGCCGACAGCAACGGCGTGCACCTCGGCGTCGGCCACGTCGAGCGCTACAACCCGGCGATCCTGCAATTGCGCGACCGGCTCACCCGGGGCGAGGGCGGCGACGTCCATCTGCTCACGGCCCGCCGGACCGGACCGTTCCCTCCGCGGATCAAGGACACCGGCGTCATCACCGACCTGGCCACCCATGACGTCGACATCATGATGATGCTGACGTTGTCGTCGGTGGAGCGGGTCTACGCCGAGACCGCGCGTCGCATCCACCGCACCCACGAAGACCTCTTCTGCGGCACGCTGCGGTTCGAGGACGGGCAGATCGGCCAGCTCGACATCAACTGGCTGACCCCGTTCAAGACCCGTGAGCTGTCGGTCGTCTGCGAGCGCGGCACGTTCGTCGCCAACTACCTCACGCAGGAACTCACGTTCTACGAGAACGCACACACCAGTGGTGGCTGGGATTCCCTGTCGCAGTTGACCGGGGTCGCCGAAGGCAACATGACGCGCTATCACGTCAACCGGGTCGAGCCGCTGCTGGCAGAGATCCAGGCGTTCATCTCGGCGATCCACGGTGAGGGCTTCCGCTACGTCACCGCCGAGGACGGCCTGGCCACCCTCGATGTCACCACCGCACTGCTGCTGGCCGCCGAGACGAAGCAGACCATCGTGTTGTCGCCGGCAGCCGCGCAGGCCGCCCCGAGCCCAGCCGGCTGACCCTGCTGGGACAGTTGCTCAGTTGCCCCTGGTGACGTTGTTGGCCGGGTTGGTCTTGAGCCACTCGGACATCGTGTCGCTGTTGATCGCGGCGAACATCGCCAATGCCTTCGTCCGGTCGACGAGAACGACGCTGGATCCGCCACGAGACGCCGAGCCGAGGTTCGGCAACGTGATGAAGCTGAGGTTGTTCGTGCGCAGCGCGCGGAACTGCGCCGCCGTGCTGGCCATGTTCAGCTCCTTGTCGACGACGATCGCCTTCGAGGTGGCGCTGAGCAGGTCTGCGAACTTCTTCGGGTTGGCCAGCGTGCCGGTCGCCGTCGCCTGTGCCACCAACGCGCGCATGAACTGTTGCTGACGCTTGGCCCGGTCGAAGTCCCCGCCCGGCAGGCCGTGCCGCTGGCGGACGTACAACAACGCCTCGGCGCCGTTGAGGTGGTTGACCCCGGCCCGGAAGGTCGCGTGCGTCTCGGGGTCGTACGTCGTCTTGTTGACCACCACGTTGACGCCACCGACCGCATCGGTCATCTGCCGGAAGCCGGCGAAGTTGATGAGGACGACATGGTCGATGCGTACGTCGGAGAATCCCTCGACGGTCTTCACGACATGCCTCGCGCCGCCGTACGAGAAGGCGGCGTTGATCTTCGTACGGCCGCCGCCCCAAGGCCCGGCCGGTGGGACAGAAACATAGGAGTCCCGCGGGATCGAGATCAGGTAGGCCCGGTCGTGGGACTTGTTGATGTGCAGCAGCATCAACGTGTCGGAGCGGGTGCCGCCCTGGGTGGCGATCTTGGAGTTGTCGCCGGGCAGCGTGCCGTCGCGGGAGTCGGAGCCGATGAGCAGGAAGTTCTGCGCGCCCGAGACACCCGCGGCCGGCCGTCCGGACAGGCCGGCGAAGACATCCATCCGCGCGACGTTGGCGTTGAACCGCTGCACGTTGAACAGGTACGACCCGACGATGCCCACGATCGCTGCCACCACAAGGGCCAGGATCCAGAGGCTGACCTTCTTGCCACGGCCGCCCCGCCGTGCCACTGGCCTCGGCGGCACGCGCGTGGGTGCCCTCATCGACGTCACTATGTGCTCTCCTGCCCCAGTTGAACCGCTACCGACTCCGACCCAGGCTAACGAAACCTTGTGTAGTTCCCGTGAGGCGCGCACGCCAGTCGGGCCGGCGTCAGCGGACCCCGCCGACTGCTGATCGCCCACCAAGACAGCTACGGATCGTAGCAGGGCAAGCACACTGTGTGCGATCAAGCGAAAGGTCAGCGGATCAGACGAGACAGCCGGCGGTCGGCCAGCGGTTGCCCGCCCGTCTGACACGTCGGGCAGTACTGCAGCGAGGAGTCGGCGAAGGACACCTCGCGCACCGTGTCGCCGCAGACCGGGCACGGCAGGCCGGTGCGTGCGTGCACCCGCAGCCCGCTTCGCTTCTCACCCTTGAGCGTCGCCGAACCCTGCCCCAGCGATCGCTGCACCGCATCGCTCAGCGTGCTGACTATCGCGCCGTGCAGCCTCTCCACCTCACCGGCGGTGAGCTTGGCCCCGAGCTTGAACGGCGACAGACGAGCGACGTGCAGGATCTCGTCGGAGTAGGCGTTGCCGATCCCGGCGATGACCGCCTGGTCGGTCAAGAGGCCTTTGAGTTGCTGACGGGCATCCGCGGTGAGCGCGCTCAGCGCCTCGACGCTGAAAACGTCACTGAGCGGATCGATCCCCAACCTCGCCACGCCTGGGACTGCGGCCGGGTCGGTGACGACATAGACCGACAGGCCCTTCTTGGTGCCTGCCTCGGTCAGGTCGAATCCGGACTCGTCGTCGAGGTGCACGCGCAACGCGATCGGCCCCTTGCCCGGTTTGGGCGGCACCGGCGGCAACTGCTCCCGCCAATGCAGCCAGCCCGCGCGAGCCAGGTGCACCACGAGATGCAGGCCATCACAGTCGAGATCGAGGAACTTCCCGTGCCGGGCCGCCGCGGTGACCTGCTGGCCGGCCAAGCTGGCGGGAGCGGGATCGTACGTTTTGAGCACATGTATGGCGGCGACGTCGAGTCGGGCGACAAATCGACCGACGGCTCGCTCGCGTAGGAAGGCGGCGAGCGCCTCGACCTCCGGAAGCTCGGGCACCCCGCCATTGTCGCCCAGGGATTGCCTCGGAGGTCTACCGTTTCGACCGTGGAAGTTCATGCGACGCTCGGCACGGATCCGAGCTGCGTGAGTGATGCACGGCGGCTCGCGCGTACAGCACTGGATCGATGGGGCCTTGGCACGCTCGACGAGGTCGTGGTCCTGCTGGTCTCCGAGCTCACCACCAACGCGATCCTGCACGCGCACTCCCCCGTCGAGATCAGCCTCCAGGCCAGCTCCGACGAAGTGCGCGTCGACGTCTGCGACGACAGCCCGGTGCCTCCCCGGGTGCGGTGGTTCAGCACCGAAGCGGCCACCGGACGGGGCATGCGCCTGCTCAACACCCTGGCCAGTTCGTGGGGGGTCCAGCACAACCCCGGCGGCGGCAAGTGCGTGTGGTTCACCCTTGCGGTCGACGACGTCAGTGAGGCCATCGCGTGGGAATTCGATGCGGGCTCGGTGGACGCACTATGACCGAGCGACTGCACGAGGTCCGGCTGATCGGGTACCCCCTGGCGCTCTACGCCAAGGGCCAGGAGCATCACAACGAGTTGATGCGGGAGTTCTCCCTCATCGCCATCAGCGGAAAAATGCAATCGATGCCATCCGTCCCGAGCCGACTCGTGGAGCTCATCGAGCGACTCACGGCTGAGTACGGCACCCTGAGCCAGGACGTCGAAAGAGAGCGCGACGAGGCGTACGAAGCCGGCCTGAAGTCGATCGACTTGGCCTATCACGCTCCGCCGATCGTCGCCGAAGCGGTCAAGGAACTGGGTCGGATGCTCGACGAGGCCGACGACTACTGTCGCGCGGGCGACGCTCTGCTCACTCTCGCCACGCCACCGGACGTCAAGCTGTTCCGCGACTGGTTCTTCTCGGAGTTCACCGGGCAGCTGTCCGGAGCCGACCCGACCCCGTGGCCCGAATACGCCGGCCGAGCCGCCGAAGCACGCACATGACGGAGTCGGGGATCCGCGACGGACACCGCCTGCTCTCCCGGGTGATGGGCATCCTGGCCGAACCGCTGGACGTCGAGGACATGTTGAACGCCCTCGCCACCTCGGTGATCCCCGACTTGGGCGACTGCTGCGCCATCCATCTGTTGGGCGACACGACTGACCCCGTCCTCGTCGCGGCCCAGCACGTGTCTCCAGATCGTGTGGAGGCGTTCCGCCGAGTGGTGGAGGCCTCCCCGGTGACACTCGACCAGCCGTTCGGTCCGGGAGCGGTCATGGCCAGCGGCCGCTCGCAGGCCCTCCCGCGCATCGATGACGCTCTGCTTGACAGCGTCCTCGCAGACGGTGACATGCCGGCCAGGTTCCGGGCGCTGAACCTGCAGGCCAGCTACACCGCGCCGCTGCTCAGCCAGGGTCGCGTGCTCGGGTCGCTGGCGCTGAGCCGCACCCGGACGGACGAATGGACTGCCGACGAGCGGGAGCTCATCGACCTGATCGCCGAACGCGCCGGTGGGGCTGTCGAGAACGCGCAACTGCGGGCACAGGTCGACAGCCTCGGGCAGCTGATGCTCGATCTGCAAAGCATCACCGCGGTGTTGGCCGACGCCACGACAGTCGAGGACGTCACCGCCGCCGTCATCGACCGCGTACGCGTGGCCATCAGCGCAGACAGTGCCGTGATCGCCACCTGTGCGAACAGCAGGGTCGACGCCCTGGCCTCGATCGGTCTTCCCGAGCAGCGCATGCAGCCGTGGCGAGTCCTGACGTTGCGCGGGCTCACTCCTGACGGCTACGCCGTCGAGACGGGCAAGCCGGTTTTCGTCGGAAACAGCGTCGAGTTGGCGGAGGCTTTCCCGGATGCCGTGGGGATCGTGCCCGGCGAGGCTCATGCCGCTCTTCCCCTTCGCCGGTACAACGGCACACCGGCTGTCATGCGCTTCGATTGGAACTCCCCGCGCACCTTCGCGCCGGCCGAGCGCGGCCTCCTGGCCTCGGTGGCCCAACAGGTGGCCGCGTCGCTCGAGCGGGCCTCACTGATCGTCAGGGAACACGAGGCGCGGGCCGTGGCTGAAGCCAGCCAACGGCGCACTGACCTGCTCGCCGAAGTCACCCACTCCCTCGCGTCCAATCTCGACGTCGACCGAGTGCTGGAGCGACTGGCGGAGATCGTCGTCCCACGACTGGCCGACCTGTGCACCATCGACCTGATCGCGGACCCCGGGGACCCGCCGAGCTTTCTCTCCGCGGAGGCAGTGAATCCACGGGTCAAGGAATTGCTGCACGTCACCGACTCGATCCTGCCTCGGCGCGAGAATCCGCACACGATGATCGGCAAGATGTTGGCGACCGGGCTGCCGGTCTTCGCCCCTGTGGTCAGCGAGGTTCACCTGCGCCGGATCTCGACGTCCGAGGAACAGGCGCAGATGTACTTCGAGATGGGCATCATCTCCGGTTGCGTGGTGCCGCTGCGTGCCCGCGGACAGGTGCTCGGGGCTCTGAGCATGTTCACCACCAAGGACTCCGGCCGGGTCTATGACGAGTCCGATGCCGAGCTGATCACCGAGGTGGGCCGCCGAGCCGGACTCCAGTTGGACAACGCACGTCTGTTCACCCGGGAGCACGATGCGGCCGAGACGCTTCAGCGGTCCCTGCTTCCCGAGCTACCGACCCTGCCCGGAATCGAGGCGGCGGCGAGGTATCTCCCCGCGGCGGCGCATGCCGGCGTGGGCGGTGACCTGTTCGACCTCTTCGCGTTGCCTGATGGCGCCATCGGCGTCGCGATCGGCGACGTGATGGGACACGACATGCGCGCCGCCGCGGCGATGGGACAGTTGCGCAGCGTGCTGCGGTCCTACGCATGGGAGGGCGTCGCGCCCGGAATCGTCCTGGACCGGATGGACCTGCTCGTACAAAGCTTCGAGATGGCACAGCTCGCGACAGCGTTGTACGCCCGACTGGAGGCCAGGCCGGGCGACGAGCCGGGGCGGCTATTGCGCTACGCCAACGCCGGCCACCTGCCGCCGGTGGTGCAATATCCGGACGGGACCGTACGCCTGCTCGAGGAAGGGCAGTCCGTGCTCATCGGCGCGCCTAGCGAGCACGCGCGCGCGGAGGCGGTCGAGAACCTGCCGGTCGGATCGACACTGCTGCTCTACACCGACGGGCTGATCGAGTTGCGCCACCGCTCCATCGACGACGGCATCGCGGACCTGCTCGCCGTGGTCAAGGCGCACGAACCGGCCGCCGGCGCCGAGGCGTTGTGCTCGGCCGTCGAGGCGTCCATCGACGGCAAGGAACTCACCGACGACGTGGCACTGCTGGCAGTGCGGCTGCTCTAGGACTGCAGACGGATCTTGATGTCGTACGGCGGCGGGACGCTGTCGGTGCCGGTCACCACATGCGCCGTCACCGTGAGCTCCTGCTCGTCGGCTTTGACCACGAGGAAGTTCTTGATGAACGGCGGCACGTCGGAATCGAAGATCTCCGACACTGCGGACTGGATCGGCCCGTGCGGCTGGTCCGTACCCGGGAACGCGATGTTGGCTCGGCGCCGGACGTGTCGCTGCGGCGGGCGTGTGCCGCCCGCCCGCCAGCGGATGACCCGGTCGGCCTCGGCATGGCTGAGCTGGTCACGCACGCCATGGGTCTCCCGGTCCCAGATCAGCGACATCGCGCCCAGGAATCCCAGGTGCAGGGTCACGACCGTGATGGCTGCCATCACGAAGATGACGGCACCCGACAGAGCGGCCCTGGGCAGCCAGGTGTCGAACGCGCCGAGGGTGAGCAGCACGACGTAGCCGACGGTCGCGATCACCGCCGCGACGGTTTTGTACGACTGCCCGACCCGGCGCCGCAATGCGTCCATGCCGAACGCGATGATCGGCACCGCACTGACGAACACGGCAGTTACTAACGCGGCGTGGTACCCGGCCGTGGTCCCGCCCCAGACCTCCCACGCTGCCCACAGGCCGCCGGCCTCAAGGGGGGTCAACAGCCAGACCTGGGCGTGCCCGAGCCGCAGAACCGCACTGAGCAGGAGCACGGAAACAACGAAGACGGCGACGGTGAGGACGAGGCCGGCCGTGATTCCGGCCAGGATCTCGAGCGAGTCTCTGGTGACGATGCGCCACAGAACAGCGACGGCATCGAGGCCCTGCACCACATAGGCCAGCAGCGGACCCCAGCGCTTCCAGCCACAACGAGGCGCAGATCCGCCCGCCTGCCAGCGAAGCTGCCAGCCACCGATCGCCGCCACGGTGGTACAGGCGGCGGCCCCGGTCAGCCAGGGGTCGTGACCTGGGGCGAGGACGATCACCGGGAAGAGCACGAATCCTGCGGCGAGCAACCACAGCCAGCGCGAACTGCGGCGTTGACCGGGCAGCAGGAAACCCGCCGAGGGCGGCCGCCACCATGCGGTCAACCGGAGCACCATGGCGAGCACGCCACCGGCGGCGGTCAGGCCCAGCCATGCCGAGAGGTAGCGCAGTGCGTGATCGGGCGACAACACGGCCGTCAGCTCCACCAGGCCCGCACCGCCGAGGAACGCCGCGACCACCACGCAGAACCGATAGCCGGCGGTGCGTGTCCATGCCGACGGGATGGCGAACATCCGAAGCAGCACGAACCCGCCCAGTGCCAGGGATGCCCAGGCCGCCACCCGACGCGGCGGCGAGCCCGGGTCGGCGAACTCGAGCGCCGCCGCCCCCGCGAGCACGCCGGTCAGCACAGCGATGAGGGTGCGTACGAGCCGCCAGACACGGGGCAGCAACAGGCGCGAGAAGTGCCGCAGTGACTCCTGGGCGGACGGGAACATCTTCTCCGCCGGTGGCACCTCGGGTTGCGGCGTGCACGGGTCGTGCACGGCCACCGGGATGGGGTGCGTGGCCGACATGTAGGCACCCCCGCCGCCGGACACGATGTGGTGCAACCGGTCGACGCGATAGTGCTGGAAGTTGTGGATGTCGCCGCCGATGCTGGCGACGTAGCCGTGGTCGTCGTACTCGACGATCTCGGCCACCGAGTGGAACAGCCGGCCGGTGTCACCCGGACCCACGGGACCGCCTCTGATACAGCACGGGTGGCTCTCGCGGTCGACGACAAGCGGGGCTCCGGTGATCAGCACCTTTGGTCCCGGCCGAGCCGAGACGCGGAGCAGCCACTCGCCCTGCTCGAGGTCGATGGTCCGGTCGATTCCGGTGTCGATGCACACGAGCAGCACATGACGCGTCTGGATCGCGTAGTACGGGCCGGGTTGCTGCGGCACCCAGTGACCACCGGCGCGCTCGTCACGCAGGACGTCAAGGCCGAGCCGCGGGTCACGCTTGGAGGGCAACCGCCAGAGCAGCCGGAACGGCCACTCGCGAAACGGCGTGCTGGCAGTCGGGCGGAACGCCGACGCCGGCAGCGGCTCGGCACCGCAGAAGTTCCACATGAAGCCGGTCAACCCGTCGTACCAGTCGTGATTACCGGGCAGCGCCAGGATCGGCAGCGAGACCAGCGAACCGTAGGGCACGTAGAACCCGTCGACGTAGTCGTTGACGTCACCGGAGGGATAGATCACGTCGCTGCAGATGACCATGAAGTCCACGTCGGCAGCCTGCTCGGTCAATGCCGGGACGACGACGTACTGCGACGCGTCCTGCTCGCCCGGGTCGCCGAGCACGATGAAAGCCGTGTCTTCCTTGCGTTCGACGATCAGATCCGGATCGGCTCTCTGGCCGCTCACCCATCTCTGACGAAGTTCGCCCACCAGCGTCGGCGCGAACCTGTTGACCCCGTCGTTGACCGAGGAGATGACAGGACGGAAGGCGATCCAGGAAAAGCTGTCCCACTTGCGTGGCCCGCGCTTTGCGAGCAGGCACTTCGTCTGCTCCCAGACGGAACTGGTGTTGTCGTTCACTTGGCCGGCTGGTGGGTCGAGTCCAGCCAGTCGGAGATGTACGCCGACATGTCACGCCCGGCGAAGCGCTGCACATAGCCGGTGAAGTCAGCTCGCGTCCGTGACGTGCCGAGATTGTCGTGCACCCAGGCGCGCGCCATGGCGAGGAACGCCGTGTCGCCCATCTGCTCGCGCAACCCGTTGAGCATCAGCGCCGGGCCGTAATAGACCTGAGAGCCGGTGACTGTCAGCGCCGTTGGTCGCCCGGGGGCGCCGAGCCGGACCCGGGACCGCTGATCGTTGAGGCGGTACTGCTCCATCTTGACCGCGAGCGGTTGCCCCAGCACGTCTGCTTCGTACATCGCCTGGGCGTACTGCGCCCACCCTTCGTTGAGCCACATGTCGGTCCACCTGACCGGCGTCACCGCGTCACCGAACCACTGGTGCGCCAACTCATGGGCGAGGACGGACTCGCCGAAACCCTTCGGATAGGTCGTGCTGGTGTCGGTGGCCAGCCCGCGGCCCATGGTCACCATCGTCTGGGTCTCCATCGTCTCGTCGTCGGCGACGTCGGTCACCAGCACGCCGTAGGACGCGAACGGATACCCGCCGAAGCGTGACTCGAAGTAGCTCAGCATCGTCGACGACTTCTCCAGCAGCGGCACCACCGTCGCGGCGTCGGCGGGAAAGTACGCGAACGTCAACGGCAGGCCGTGCGGCCCACTGCCGGTCGTCACGGTGTAGGTCCCGATCGCCAACGTGACGAGGTACGTCGCCATCGGGGCCGGCTCGTCGAAACCCCACCGGGTCACCCCGCCGCTCGTCGTCCGCTCGGTGCGGGTGCCGTTGGAGACGACGGTGAGACCCGAGGGCGCCGTGACATGGATGGCGTAACTCGCCTTGTCCGACGGGTGATCGCTGCACGGGAACCAGCCGTGAGCGCCGTAGGGCTCCTGCGTGGTGTAGGTCGTGCGGGGGCTGGACTGCCAGCCGAGTGCGCTGGTCGAGCGGCCGCCGCGGTAGGGCAGCGCAGCGGGACGGCCGTGATAGGTCACCGCCGCTTCGAATCGCGATCCGGAGGGCAGGGCAGCACCCGGGGTGATCACGAGTTCGGCTCGTTGCCGAGCGAACCGCGCCGGCTTGCCGTTCACGCTCACCCGGTCGACGACCAGGCCCGAGAGGTCCAGATCGAAACTGGTCAGGTCCCGGACCGCGGTGGCGGTGACGGAGGCGGTGCCCGACAGCGTGCGGCCGACCGGTGCCCAGTTGAGGTCGAGGTCGTAGTGGCTGATGTCGTACCCACCGTTGCCGAGTTCGGGAAAAAGCGGGTCGCCTGCGCCGACCAGCGTCAGGTCCGGTTGGAGGGTGACAGCGCTCCGCGGGTCGTGCGGGTCGGTGCGGCGCTCGGCGTGGCCCACACACCCGGTCACAAGGAGGAGCACGAAGACCACTGCGGCACGGCGCGACCATGCGGTCGAGTGCGGCTGCTGTCGTGAACTCGCCCGGGTCATCCCCGCCGGCCGGGATCGGCTGCCAACGCCGTCTGGGCCGACTCGAGCACGGCCACCACGTCACGGGCGAAGTGCACGTCGCAGGGATGGTCCCGGCTGTCGTGCTCCACACCATCGACGAGTTGACGGATCGCCGACCGCATGGCCTCGACCTTGTCCTCGGGCGACGGCGGCATGACGCGCCAACCGTTGTCGCCGTAGACCGCGCATTCCACGATCGCTGCCGCCGGGGCCATCGTCAGGCTCAGCGAGACCGTGCTCGCTGCCTCGGCATGTCTGAGCAGCAGATGGACTGTGTCGCCGGCACCGGCAACGGCCTCGACGGCCTGCACCGGGCCGAGCAGGGCCATGGCAAGGGACAGGGCATGCGGCCCGACATCCCACAACGCCCCCCGCTCGCGTCGCCACGGACTGTCCGGGAGGTGGCCGTCGGGATGGAAGTGCGAGGCGAACCACGTCGCGCGCAACCCTGACCAGGGACCTTCGGCCGTCACGGTCTGCACCCACTCGGCGGAGGCTTGCGCGAAACGCAGCGTGAAGAACACCACGGAGTTGACCCCGGCCGCGTCGGTGGCCGCGACCACCCGGTCGGCGGTGGCCAGATCCAGCGCCAGTGGCTTGTCGAGCAGGAGGTGACGTCCGCTCTCGGCAGCCCTGATCGCGATGCCGGCCTGAACGTCGGGCGGCAGCGCGACGGAGATCGCGTCGACATCGCCGAGCAGCGCATCGACGTCGTCGTAGGCCGCGATCCCGAACCGGTCGGCCAGCGCCGCGGCCTTGGCCGGGTTGCGACCCCACACGCCGACCAACTCCGCCGCAGGCTCCGCGGCGAGCGCCGTTGCGTGGAGGTCACGAGCCCAATCGCCGGTGCCGAACAGTCCGAACCGCAACGTCACTGGTCCCACCTCCCGTGGCTCCTCAACACTGTCCCATTGCCTCCCGTCAGCGCGGTGCGATCGGACCCCGGCGCTCCGATCGTGCAACCTCCCGCGCGATCCGCCGGGCGTCGAGGCGCAACTCACGGAACATCCCGCTGATCGGGTTGGTGTAGCCGGTGAAGTACAGCCCCGGTGCCGACGGGTGGCTGCGGCCTCCGTGAACGGTCGGGCGACCGGCCGGATCGAGAACACCCAGGTGTCCGACCAGCGGTGCCAGACCGCGGTCGTAGCCGGTCGCAGCGATCACCGCGTCCGGCCGAATCCTGCTGCCGTCGGCAAGCACGACGTCGGGTCCGTCGAATGCCTCGACGGCGGCCACGACGGTGACCGACCCGGCGCGCACGGCGTCGATGAAGCCCACGTCGAGAATCGGTATCTGACCTTCTCGCCGGACCCGGGTGTAGACACCGACCGGCGGTTCCGGCAGGCCGTACGCAGACAGGTCGCCGACCGTCATCCTGCCGAGCCAGCCGGCAACCGGGTCCATCACGGAGCCGGGCAGGTGCCTCGTCGCCACCGAGGTCAGCGTGGTCGGGACGCCGTGCATGCTCCGGCGTACGACATGCGGCGGCGTTCGCACCGCGATACGCACTCGTGACGCACCGCATTCGACGAGGTCGACCGCAATCTCGGCGCCGGTGTTGCCGGCACCCACCACGAGCACGTCCTGCCCGGCGTACGGCCGCCCGTTGCGATAGCTCGCTGCATGCGCCAGCTTCGCCGTGAAGCCGTCGGAGCCGGGCCAGTCGGGGAGCCGGGCGGTGTGGTTGTAGCCGGTGGCGACGACGACGGCGGTGGCCGGCCAGTCGCCCGCGGTCGTACGCAGGACCCAACCGGCCGGGTCGCGGTCGATGCGCTCGACCGTCACCTGGAAGCGCACGTCGAGACCGTGGTGGGCGGCGTAGCTCTCGAGATACTCGATCACCTGGTCACGGCCGACCCACGGGCCGTAGCGGCGCGGGATGGTCAGGCCGGGCAGGCCGGAGAGCCATCGAACCGTATGCAGGTGCAGCCGGTCGTAGTGGCCTCGCCAGGATGCCCCCACCGTCGGTGCGCGGTCGATGATCGCCGCCGGGACACCGCGACGCGCGAGCTCGGCACCAACCGAGAGGCCGCCCGGGCCGGCCCCGATGACAGCGACCCCGAGTTGGCGGTCGTGACCGGAAGCGCTAATCAGCCGGCCCGGGGGTGCTGCCCACCGGCACCGGAGCCCGTCCGGATGCCAGGAACATCGCCTCGAACTCCGGTGCGGCAAGAGGCCGGCCGACGAGGTAGCCCTGGAGGACGTCGCAGCCGGCCCGGGTGAGGAAGTCACGCTGGCCCTGGGTCTCGACACCCTCGGCAAGGACGCTCACGCCGAGTGCGTGGGCCATGGCGATGATCGCGGTCACGATGCCAGCATCGCCTTCTTCGGCCGGGATGTCTCGGATGAACGACTGATCGATCTTGAGCATGTCGATCGGAAAGCGGCGTAACTGGCTCAGGCTGGAGTAACCCACGCCGAAGTCGTCGATCGCGAAGGCGATGCCGACGGCGTTGAGTTCGCGCACCGTCGCGATCGCGATCTCGGGGTTCTGGATCACCACGGTCTCGGTGACTTCGAGCAACAGCCCCTCGGGCTCCAGCCCGGTCTCGTCGAGGATCGTCTTGACGGTGTGTACGAGGTTGTTCGACAACTGCCGGGCCGACACGTTGACGGTGACCCGGAGCCCGGAGTAACCGGCGTCCTGCCACCGCTTCGCCTGTCGGCAGGCTTCCCCGAGCACCCACGTGCCCAACGGCACGATCAGGCCGGTCTCCTCGGCCAGCCGGATGATGTCGGAGGGAACCACGAAACCACGAGTCGGATGCGACCAGCGCAGCAGCGCCTCCACGCCGACAACCCGGCGGGACTCGGCGCCGACCAGCGGCTGGTAATGCAGCGAGAACTCCTGCCGGTCCATGGCGTGCCGCATCTCGGTTTCGAAGTCCAGCCTCTCCGCCGAGCGCGCCGCCTCCGGGGTGAACATCCGGTAGGTGTTGCCGCCCTCCTCCTTGGCGCGGTACATCGCGGCGTCGGCCTGCTGCAGCATCTGCTCGAGGTCGGCCGAACCGTCGGGAGGGGTGACCGCCACCCCGATGCTGGCCGAGACGAAGATCTCGTGACCGTCGACGTGGAACGGGTCGGCGAACAGCGCGCCGATCCGCTCCGCCGCCGCCGCGCCGTCCTGCACCCGGTCCAGCATCGACAGCAGCAACACGAACTCGTCACCGGCCAGCCTGGCGACGCTGTCACCGTCGCAGACACCGTCCACCAGTCGCTGGCCCACAGCCTTGAGCAGTTGGTCGCCGGCCGCGTGCCCCAGCGTGTCGTTGACCGTCTTGAACCGGTCGAGATCGAGGTTGAGCACCCCGACCAGTCGAAGGTCACGCCTCGCGATGGCCTGCGCCTGGCGCAGCCGGTCGGCCAGCAGGGTGCGGTTGGGCAGACCGGTCACCGGGTCGAAGTTGGCGAGATAGTGCAGTCGTTCCTGCGCGTCCTTGCGTTCGGCGAGCTCGCGCTGGGCCTCTGCGAACAATCGGGCGTGCTCGATGGCGATGGCGGCGTGGCGGGCGAACGCCATTGCGGTCGCTGCGTCGTCCTCCGTGTATCGGTGCGGGTGGTGACTGTCGATGGTGAGGGCGCCGATCACCCGGTCCCGCACGACGAGCGGGACTCCGAGGTTGCTCCAGACCCTCTCGAGCGACGGGTCCATCCGCCAGAAGGCGGCGCTCCGCACGTCGCCCTCGATGATCGGCTCGCGGGTCTCGACCAGCCGGCGGTTGTACGGGTAGTCGGCGAGCAGTCGGACGTGACCGCACTCGCCCGGCGGGAGTCCGCGGACGGCGATGACCCGCATCGAGTCGCGCTCCAGGATCTGGATCGTGCCGCTGTCGTACTCGATCACCTCGTGCAGCCGCTCCATGATGCGCGGGAGGACGACGTCGAGGTCGAGACTCTCATTGATGGCCTGGGCGCTGTCCTGGAGCCGGTCGGCGAGCAGCCTGGAGTGCCGTTCGACGCCGTAGAGCCGGGCGTTGTCCAGGGCGAAGGAGGCGAGCCGGCACAGACCATCAAGTTGCTCCAGCTCGGTGGAGCCGAAGGTGCGCGACGGTCCGGAGTCAGGCATCCACGGGTCATAGGCCATCGCAACCACGCCCACGATCTGTGCGTCCGACCTCAGGGGGGCCACCGCCAGCGCGCCCATCCCGGGGGCGTCCGGCAGGACCTCTGATTGCCCACCGTCGAGCACGCGGTCGACCACAGCCCGGATGGGAGCAGGCAGGTCGGCCAGATTGTCGGTGTCGAACACACCGATTCCCGGCAGAGCGACACCGGTGTTGTCCGCGATGGACTGCATGATGAAGCCGTTGGGCGCACCGAGCAGCTGCCTGCCGAGCGCCAGGACGCTCTTGAGCAGATCTGCGGCGGCTACGGGCGTCATCGGCGCGGGATCCACCTCTCCCGGCGACGGCACGAGACCAGGCTGGGATTCGCGGCACGGATCATAACAACTTGGGACATCACGGGCGCAGCGTACCTAAGTTCGCGATGAGCGAAAGGGCGAGTTTTCCGACCAAGCCGGTGAGTCAGACGAGGCTGGGTGCAGTCCGCCCCGGCAGCAGGTCGGCCGCCGCCACCGGCTCGCCCAACGCCACCCGGACCGGCACGACACCCGACCACCACGGTCCGGCCACGTCCTCGTCGTCGTCCACCGGATCACCGCTTCGGACTTTCGCCGACACGTCGGTGAGATCCAGTGCCAGCAGACTGGTCGCGGCCAACTCCTTGCGGTTGGGCGCCCGGCACTCAGCGCCCCGCCCCGCCCAGACATGCTCGACCACGGCGTCGAGGGCGAGAGTCCGCTCGTCCTCGTCGGTCACTGTCCGCGCCATGCCATGCACGACGACGCTGCGGTAGTTCATCGAGTGATGAAACGCCGACCGGGCCAGGACGAGCCCGTCGAGCAGCGTGACAGACACACAGACGGCCACCTCGTCAGCGCCGGCGGCACGTGACACCGACGATCCGGTCGAGCCGTGCAGATAGAGCCGTTCGCCGACCCGGGCATGGATCGTCGGGACGACCACCGGCCGGCCGTCGCGGACATAGCCCAAGTGGCAGATCAGCGCCTCGTCGAGGACGGCGTGCACGGTGTCCTTGTCGTATCTCACCCGCTCCGGCAGCCGGGCCGGCGTCGTCAGATCGGTCGGAGGGTAAGAAGAAACTTCCATTGCCGTCCTCTAACGTACTAGTGCATACTTGGCTTCGTGTCAGTACGTTACTCGCCTGCCGGGTCGACCGCCAAGGAGATCGCGGCCGGCGTGGAGCAGGCAGTGGCCGAGGGCAGCCTGACCCCGGGCGCCGAGGTCACCCCGATCCGGGTGCTGGCCGGCGAGCTGGGGGTCAATCCGAACACCGTCGCGGCCGCCTACCGGATGCTCCGCGACCGCGGGGTCGTCGAGACCGGGGGGCGGCGCGGGACCCGGGTCCGTTCGCGGCCGGCGGTCACGCCCGTCGAGCGCCGTCCGCTGCACATCCCGGCCGGGGTACGCGATCTGTCCGACGGCCGGCCGGCGACGCGAATGCTGCCCCGGCTGGTCGAGCCGCTGCGCATCGGCGCCGCCGCCGCGGTGGGGCGTGGATACGACGATCCCGACATCGACGCGAGCC
>JBAVXU010000295.1:0-3132 GCA_049698415.1 Mycobacteriales bacterium | reverse complement strand
CGTCCGAGCTTTACGCCGAGCAGGCCAGGGACGTCGACATCATCGTCACCACTGCCCTGATCCCCGGCCGCCCGGCGCCACGGCTCATCACCGCTGAGATGGTGGCCACGATGAAGCCCGGCAGCGTGATCGTCGACATGGCGGCGGCCAACGGGGGCAACTGCGAGCTGTCCCGCGCGGACGAGCTCGTCGTCAGCGACAACGGCGTGAAGATCATCGGATACACCGACCTACCGGGGCGGCTGCCGACGCAGTCCTCCCAGCTGTTCTCGACCAACCTCGTCAACCTGCTCAAGCTGCTCACCCCGGACAAGGACGGCGTCCTGCACGTCGACCTCGAGGACCAGGTGATCCGCGGGATGACCGTCGTCAAGGACGGCGAGCTGACCTGGCCGCCGCCGCCCGTCGCGGTCTCCGCTGCGCCGGCCCGGCCGGTCGCCGTTCGGGCTCCGAAGGCCGAAGAGCCCCCGAGGGACCCCCGACGTCGCTACGCGGCGATGGCTGTCGCGGCCGCCCTCTTTGCCGTGCTCGCGGCATACTCGCCGCCAGAGTTCCTCTCGCACTTCACGGTGTTCGCTCTCGCCGTGGTCGTCGGGTTCTACGTCATCACCAACGTCCACCACGCGCTGCACACCCCGCTGATGTCGGTCACGAACGCGATCAGTGGGATCATCCTCGTGGGCGCCCTGCTGCAGGTCGGCCTGGGCAACACCCTCGTGACGGTGTTGGCGGTCGGCGGCGTGCTCGTCGCGAGCATCAACATCTTCGGCGGGTTCACCGTCACGCATCGGATGCTCAAGATGTTCCGGAGGGCGTGAGATGTCGGCGACCCTGGTCCAGGCCTGCTATCTCGTCGCGGCGCTGCTGTTCGTCTTCAGCCTCGCCGGCCTCGCCCGCCACGAGTCCGCCAAGGCCGGCAACGTCTTCGGCGTCATCGGCATGGCGATCGCCCTCGTCGCGACGATCGCCTATGCCGTGCAGTCGAGCTCGTGGACCGGCTTCGCGCTCATCGTCGCGGCGATGGCCGTCGGTGGGGCGATCGGGGTGCAGCGCGCGCTGAGCGTCGAGATGACCGGCATGCCACAGCTCATCGCGATGCTCCACAGCTTCGTCGGGCTCGCTGCGGTCCTCGTGGGCTTCAACTCCTACCTACGTCCGGGCGCCCTCAGCCCTGCGATGGAGAACATCCACGCCGTCGAGGTGTTCCTCGGGATCTTCATCGGCGCCGTCACACTCACCGGGTCCATCGTGGCCTTCCTGAAGCTGAGTGCCCGGATCTCCTCCAAGCCGCTGATGCTTCCCGGGAGGCACTACCTCAACCTCGCCATCCTTGTCGCCTCTGCGGGCCTCCTCGTCTGGTTCGTCGCGAGCGGGAGCGCGCTGCCGCTGCTCGCCATGACCGTGCTCGCGCTCTTCCTCGGCTGGCACCTCGTCGCGTCGATCGGCGGCGGCGACATGCCCGTCGTCGTCTCGATGCTGAACTCGTACTCCGGCTGGGCAGCAGCGGCAGCCGGGTTCATGCTCAGCAACGACCTGCTCATCGTCGTCGGGGCGCTGGTTGGCTCCTCGGGTGCGTTCCTCTCCTACATCATGTGCCGAGCCATGAACCGCTCCTTCGTCTCGGTGATCGCCGGCGGCTTCGGCTCCGGCGCCACGGCGCAGAGCGACGACGAGGAGATGGGTGACGTCGTCGAGACCAACGCCGCTGACGTGGCCGACCTCCTCCGCGAGGCGAGCTCGGTGGTCATCACGCCGGGCTACGGCATGGCCGTGGCACAGGCGCAGTATCCCGTCGCCGACCTCACCCGCAAGCTGCGTGAGCGAGGCGTCGATGTCCGGTTTGCTATCCACCCCGTCGCCGGGCGTCTGCCGGGACACATGAACGTCCTGCTCGCCGAGGCCAAGGTCCCCTACGACATCGTCCTCGAGATGGACGAGATCAACGGCGACCTTCCCTCGACCGACGTCGTGCTCGTCATCGGGGCCAACGACACGGTGAACCCTGCCGCGTCGGAGGACCCCACCAGCCCTATCGCCGGCATGCCGGTGATCGAGGTCTGGCACGCCAAGGACGTGGTGGTCTTCAAGCGATCGATGGCCGCCGGCTACGCCGGTGTGCAGAACCCGTTGTTCTTCAGGGAGAACAGTCGGATGCTCTTCGGCGACGCGAAGGACAAGGTCGAGGACATCATCCGCGAGCTCTGACCCTGCTGCGGCGGCGCCCGTACCCGGCATACACCACCAGGCCGAGGGCGGTCCATGCCGCGAACCGCAGCCAGGTCTCGATGCTCAGGCTGAGCATCAGGGTGAAGCAGACGACGGCAGAGACGAGCGGCAGGACGGGACTAGCAGGCACGCGGAACGGCCGGTGGAGGTCAGGGCGCTGGCGGCGCAGCAGCGGCACGCAGGCTGAGACGAGGGTGAATGCCGCGAGCGCACCGATGTTGACCAGCTCGTCCATGTTGCCGACCGGTGAGAGGGCCGCGATGAATGCGGTCATCGCGCCGACGATGAGGGTGAGCATCACCGGGGTCCCTGTCCTCGGGCTGGTCCTGGACAGTCGCGCCGGCAGCAGGCGGTCGCGGCTCATCGCGAAGACGACGCGTGTCGCACCGATGACGAGAGTCATGACGACGCTGGTCAGGCCCGCGACCGCACCGATGGAGATGATCGTGGCGAAGCCACCGTTGCCGACTCGTTCGAACGCGGTGGCGATCGCGGCGTACTCGTTGACGTCGGTGTACTTCACCATGCCGGTGAGCACCAGTGTGATCGCGACGTAGAGCACGGTGCAGGCTGCGAGCGAGCCAAGGATGCCGATCGGCAGGTCCCGCTGCGGGTTTCGCGACTCCTCGGCGGTCGTGGCGACGACGTCGAAGCCGATGTAGTCGAAGAAGACGATGGACGCCCCGACGACGACCCCGAGGATGCCGAAGCTGGTCGGCTGCCCGATCACCGTCTGGAGCAGAGGAGCCCCGAGCCCGATCTCGGGTGCCGAGGGGGCTGAGGGCGGCAGGAACGGGCTGTAGTTGTCGACGTTGATGTAGGCCAGACCCGCGAGGACGATGAACAGGACGATGAAGAGCTTGATCGCGACGAGCACCATGTTGACCCTCGACGTCAGCTGGATCC
>JBAVXU010000294.1:0-7666 GCA_049698415.1 Mycobacteriales bacterium | reverse complement strand
CCGCCCCACCTGCTGACCCGGGTCGCGACGGGATGTGCCTGGATGCCGGTCAGCCCGGCGATCTCACGTCGGGCCACCGCGACCAGGTCCTCGTCGTCACGCTGCAACGTCGCCTCCTCACCGTGCCGTCCGATGGAGGCACGGATCACCGTCTGCTCGCCGCCCAGGTGCGCCCACTTCTGGGAGGAGAACGTGACCGCCTTCACGGCGCGGTGCTCGGAAGTGGCCACCAGCAGGCCGCTGCCTGGCGGCAGCGGTCCCGCGGGATAGACGAGCGTCACGATCGCCACGCTGGCGTACTCGATCGCCGCCAGTTCCGACGCGGCGGCGGGGCACAGCTCGCGCAGCATCCGCGCTGCCGGCGCTGCCGGCGCGGCAATGACCACGGCGTCGGCCGTCAGCAGGGTCGGAGCGGGCACCGGTCCCGCGGAGATCCCGAAACCGGCTCCGATCCGGCGTACCTCCCGAACCGGCAGTCCCAGCCGGATGTCGGCGTCGATCACCGCCGCGAGGCGCTCGACCAGCGCGCCCATCCCCTGCCGCAACGACGCGAAGACCGGCGCCCCCGGCTCCATGACGCCCCTCGCCTGCCCGGCGGCCTCGACCAGGGACAGTGGGGCACTCAGGGCTGCTGCCAGCGCCGGCATCGTGGCCTGCAGCGACAGCACGTCAGCCCGGCCGGCGTAGACCCCGCCCAGCAGCGGGTCCACCAGACGCTCGACGACCTCCGGTCCGAGCCTGCTCCGCACCAGCTCTCCAACCGCCACGTCAGCGTGCACCGCCTCTCCACCGCCCGCCGCGGCATCGAGGACCCGGGCGAGTCCGGCAGCTGACAGCACGCCGGAGCTGGCGAGTGCATCGAGGTCGGCCGGCACCCCCATCACGGTGCCGGTCGGCAGCGGGCGGAGCCGGCCGTCGACCGCGATCGACGCGCTGGTCGTCACGGGATGCACCAGGTCGGCCTCGAGGCCCACCGCTCGCACCAGGTCAATGGCCTCCGGCAACCTGGCGAGGAACGTCTCGGCACCCTCGTCGACCGCGACACCGCCCACCGACGAGGTGCGCAGTTTGCCGCCGAGCGCGCCGGCGCCCTCGAGGATGGTCAGCCGCACGCCCGGTGGGCCGTCGCGCCGCAGCGCGTGAGCGGCGGCCAGGCCGGCGATGCCGCCGCCGACGACGACCACATGGGCGCTCACCCGCACATCATCCCGTCCCCCGGAGGCGGCAAATGACCGGGACCCGGAACCGTGCGGCCTCGCGCGGCGTCCCACCGCCGGACCACGACCGAAAAGGGGACGACGATGCGATCACGACTCACGGCCGCCAGCCTGGCAGCCATTGCGGCGCTGCTGGCGATGAGCGGCTGCGGAGGCGCCCAGAGCGGTGGCTCCGCATCGGTCAACGGCGGCGCTCCAAGCTCGCGCCAGGCGGACAAGAGCACCGGCAGCGAGGGCGGCCAGGTGGACCAGGGCCCGGGTCAACCCGTTGGCGTTCCGGCGATCGGCAAGCGGGTCACGATCCAGCGCGCCCGGGTCCTGACTGCCGAGCTGACAGTGCGGGCCAAGAACCCCGGTGACGTCGGCGACGTCGCCGACCGGGCGATCGTCCTGGTGCAAGGCTCCGGCGGCGAGGTCGCAGGTGACAGCCGTAACCAGGCCGGCTCGCGCACCCGCGCCGACGTGATCCTCAAGGTCGCGCCGTCGAAGTACGCCGACACCCTGAACAAGCTGGCCAAGCTGGGCACCGAGCTGCGCCGATCGTCGCAGGCGCAGGACGTGACCGACGAGGTCGTCGACGTCAACTCCCGCGTCAGCTCGCAACTGGCCAGCGTCGATCGCGTACGCAAACTGTTCGCCCGGGCGAACAGCCTCGGCGACATCGTGACCATCGAGGCCGAACTCGGTCGGCGGCAGGCCGACCTGGAGTCACTGCAAGCGCGGCAACGGGCGCTCGATGGGCAGACCGCCGACGCCACGATCACTCTGCACGTACAAGCACCGGGGGCCACCGCCGCGCCGAAGCAGCCTGCCGACCGAGGGTTCCTCGCCGGATTCAGCGCTGGTTGGAAGATCTTCGTCGCCAGTGTCACCGTGCTGCTCACGGTGCTGGGGGCGACGCTGCCCTTCGCTGCGCTGGTCGCGATCGCGTACGGCCTCTGGTTGGTCGCGCGACGCCGTCACGCCGTGGCGCCGGCTGCTCCGGCCGGCAGCGAGTGAACCAACTCGACCACTCGGGTCAGCACCTCCGGGTCGGTGGCAGGCAGCACGCCGTGGCCGAGGTTGAACACATGGCCTTCGGCGGCCGCGGCCTCGCGCATGATCCGTCGTACCTCACGCTCGATCACCGGCCACGACGACAGGAGAACGGCCGGATCGAGATTGCCCTGCAGCGCCCGGCCTGGTCCGACCCGGCGTGCGGCCACATCCAGCGGCACCCGCCAGTCGACGCCGACCACATCAGCGCCCGCCTCCCCCATCAGCGCGAGCAGCTCGCCGGTGCCTACCCCGAAGTGGATCCGCGGCACTGCGTAGCCCGCCAACCCGGCCAGGACTGCTGCGGAGTGCGGCATGACGTACTCGCGGTAGTCGGCGGCCGACAGCGCCCCGACCCATGAGTCGAACAGTTGTACGGCTGACACCCCGGCCCGGACCTGGACTTCGAGGAAGGCCTGCGTGATCTCCGACAGTGCCGCCATGAGTGCGTGCCAGGTGGCCGGCTCGGAGTACATCAGTGCCTTGGTGTGCTCATGGTTGCGCGAGGGGCCGCCTTCGATCAGGTAGCTGGCCAGGGTGAACGGCGCGCCGGCGAAGCCGATCAGCGGCGTCGGCCCGAGGGCTGCGACGAGGTTGCCGACGGCCTCTGTGATGTAGCTGACGTCGTCGGGCTCCAGTCGGCGGATCCTGGCCACGTCGGCTGCGCTACGGATCGGCTCGGCGATGACCGGACCGACGTTGGGCACGATGTCGAGATCGATGCCCACGGCTCGCAGCGGCACGACGATGTCGGAGAAGAGGATGGCGGCGTCGACTCCGTGCCGGCGTACGGGCTGGAGCGTGACTTCGGTGACCACCTCGGGGGTCGCGCACGCCGTGAGCATGGCGAGGCCCTTCCGCGCCGCGCGGTACTCAGGCAGGGACCGGCCGGCCTGCCGCATGAACCACACCGGAGGGCGATCCACGGGAAGGCGGCGGCACGCTCGCAGAAAGGGCGAGTGGGCTAGCTCGGGCATCGGCGGACGCCCGGAGGCAGCGCGTGGGGTATCTGCATGGTCACGGCATCCTCCCACGCGGCTCCGGTGCCGACACGCCGCCGCGCCTCCGGCTTTCTGTCGGACCCCCGTGCCACCGTGGGTCCTGAGGACGAGGAGATCGAGGGAGGGATCGACCGTGACGCACACCAGCCCAGATGTGGTGTTCCGCGACTGCAGCACCTGCGGTGAGCAGCGCGCATTCGAGGTGCTGGCGTGCAGTGACGGCCACGGGCCGGACTGCCCCGAGCTCGCCTGCACCGTTTGTGGTGAGGCCGTGCTCATCGGCGTATTCGAGTTCGGAGACCCTGCCGAGGTCACCCGTTCACCAGTCGCCGCCGCAGCCTGATCAGGTGCCCGCAACCTCGCGATGGCTGCGCATCCCGGCCGCCGTTCATAGGCTGTGACCATGGTCGGAGCCGACCAGGACAAGCTGCCCGCCGTCTTCGCGCGTGCGGTGGGGAGCCTGCGTGCAGCCCGGCCGAGGGCCGAAGTCGTCCTCACCGAGATCAAGCCGCCACAACGCCTGGCGCCCTACACCTTCGCCATGTCGGCCGAGATCCTGCGAGCCGGGGAGGAGATCGCCGGCGGGCGGCTGATCCTGCTGCATGACCCGGCCGGTCAGGACGCGTGGGACGGCGTGCTGCGCATCGTCACCTACGTCACGGCGGAGCTCGACGCCGAGATGGCCGGCGATCCGCTGCTCGCCGAGGTCGGCTGGAGCTGGCTGATGGACGCCCTCGGCGCGCACGGCGCCGTGCACACTGCGGCCGGTGGCACGGTGACCCAGACCCGGTCGGTGCGCTTCGGGGACATGGCCGGCCCTTCCGACACCGCCGATGTCGAGCTGCGCGCGTCGTGGACCCCGCTGGATACCGACCTGACCGCCCACCTGCTGGCCTGGTGCGAACTGCTCTGCTCGACCGCCGGGCTGCCTCCGCCCGGTGTCACGCTGCTGTCCGGGGCCGGTGGTTAGCCTTGATGGTGGGCTTATCCAGCTGCCTCGGCGTACGGTCGGGCTGTGACTGAGGCGCCATCGCGCGACGAAGAGGCGTCAGAACCACCCTCGATCCCGTTACTCGAGCCACGCGACGGCACGCCGGACCCGGTCGAGACCACTGAGGATCTGGAGCGGACGGCAGCCGCGTTCGCGGCGGGGACCGGCCCGGTGGCCGTCGACGCCGAGCGCGCATCGGGCTACCGCTACGGCCAGCGGGCCTACCTCGTGCAGCTGCGCCGGGTCGGCGCCGGCACCGCGCTCATCGACCCGGCCTGCTGCCCCGACCTCACGATCGTCGACGAGGCGCTGGCCGATGCCGAGTGGGTTCTGCACGCCGCATCGCAGGACCTGCCCTGCCTGGCCGAGATCGGCATGCGCCCGCGCAGGCTCTTCGACACCGAGTTGGCCGGCCGGTTGGCCAGCTTCGACCGGGTCGGCCTCGGCACCATGGTGGAGCAGGTGCTCGGCTATCGCCTCGAGAAGGGCCATTCGGCCTCCGACTGGAGCACCCGGCCGCTTCCCCGCGCCTGGCTGACCTACGCCGCCCTCGACGTCGAGTTGCTGATCGAGCTGCGCGACGCCCTCGAGGTTGAGCTGGCCGGGCAGGGCAAGCTCGGCTGGGCGCGCGAGGAGTTCGCCGCCCTGGTCAACGCTTCGCCCCCGGTGACCAGGCCCGAGCCGTGGCGGCGTACCTCCGGCATCCATCGGGTCCGGGCGCCGCGGGCACTGGCGGTCGTCCGCGAACTCTGGGAGACCAGGGATGCCATCGCCCAGTCCGACAACATCGCTCCCGGCCGAATCCTGCCGGACTCCGCCATCGTTGCCGCCGCCCTCGCCAATCCGGCCAGCGAGGAGGCACTGCTGCAGGTGCCGGTCTTCGGCGGGCGGGCCAACCGTCGACTGGTCAGCAGGTGGTACGAAGCGATCGAGAGTGCCCGCGGCCTGCCGCACGCCGACCTGCCGGCGACCCGCGCCGAGAGCGACGGACCGCCACCGGCCCACCGTTGGCGCGAGCGCGAGCCTGCCGCGTCGCTCCGGCTCGTCGCCGCCAAGGAAGCTGTCTCGTCGGTTGCCGAGGAGCACAACCTGCCGGCCGAGAACCTGATCTCGCCCGACCTCGTTCGCCGGCTTGCCTGGGCGCCGCCCGACCCGCTGACCCCGGACGCCGTTGCCGAGACGCTGAGGACCGGCGGCGCGCGCAGCTGGCAGATCGGCCTCACAGCCACCCTGCTGACCACCGCGATGAGCGCGTCGGATGGGGCCGACGCGACGCCCTGACCCGTCAGCCAGGCTTCGCCGGGATTGCCGGGATGTGGCCAAGCACACGTACATCTCGCTTTGTTACTCGTCGGTAGTAAGAGCTACGCTCGGCACCAGTCCCCCGCTTGAACGGAGTGCCCGTGGCTGGTCGCGCGATTCGTGACGTGGTGTTCGTCGACGGTGTCCGCACACCGTTCGGCAAGGCCGGCGACAAGGGGGTGTACGCCGAGACGCGCGCCGACGACCTGGTTGTCGACGTCATCCGCGAATTGCTGCGCCGTCACCCGGAACTGCCACCGGAGCGGGTCGACGAGGTGGCGATCGCGGCAACGACGCAGACGGGTGACCAAGGGCTGACCATCGGCCGGCTCGCGGCGCTGCTGGCAGGCCTGCCGAGTTCGGTCCCCGGCTTCGCGATCGACCGGATGTGTGCCGGGGCGATGACCGCCGTGACGACCGTCGCCAGCGGCATCGCCTTCGGGGCGTACGACGTGGGCATCGCGGGCGGCGTCGAGCACATGGGCCACCACCCGATGGGCGAGGGGATCGATCCCAACCCCCGAATCCTGGCCGAAAAGCTGGTCGATCCCTCCGCGCTGGTCATGGGCTCGACCGCCGAGAACGTGCATGACCGCTTCCCGGCGCTGACCAAGGCCCGGTGCGACGCCTTTGCGGCAGCCAGTCAGGCCAAGGTCGCCAAGGCCTACGCCGACGGCAAGATCCAGCCGGACCTGGTTCCCGTCGGCGCTCGCAGCGCAGCACAGGGCTGGAACCTCGTCACGCGCGACGAACCACCGCGTCCCGGGACCACGGTCGAGGATCTGGCCGGGCTCAAGACCCCGTTCCGCCCACACGGCCGGGTCACCGCCGGCAACTCCGCCGGCCTCAACGACGGGGCCACCGGATGCATCGTGGCTGCAGAGGACGTCGCCGTCGAGCTCGGCCTGCCAGCCCGGATGCGACTGGTCGGCTACGGCTTCGCCGGTGTCGACCCGGAGGTGATGGGAGTGGGGCCGATCCCCTCGACGGAGCGAGCGCTGCGTACGACCGGCCTGTCCATCGACGACATCGGGTTGTTCGAGCTCAACGAGGCATTCGCCGTGCAGGTGCTCGCCTTCCTCGAGCACTTCGGCATCGCCGACGACGATCCGCGGGTTAATCCCTACGGCGGGGCGATCGCGTTCGGTCACCCGCTCGCATCGTCGGGCGTGCGCCTGATGACGCAGCTGGCGCGAGAGTTCGCCGAGCACCCCGAGGTGAGGTACGGGCTGACCGCCATGTGCGTGGGCATCGGGATGGGCGGATCGGTCATCTGGGAGAACCCGGCCTGGCAGGAGTCGAAGTGACGACGACGACGGAGTTTCCCGACGAAGTGGTGACCAGCGCTCTCGTGCGCTACGTCGAGGTGCCGGGGCTGCCCTCCGAGGTCGCCCTGATCACCTTGGAGAACGGGCACGACCACACCCGGCCGTCGACATTCGGCGCGGCCGGACTCGCCTCACTCGACACCGCGCTCGACGAGATCGAGGCTCGCACGCCACGGGTCGCCGCGATCGCAGTCACAGGCAAGCCGTTCATTTTCGCGGTCGGCGCCGACCTGTCAGGGGTCGGGCGGATCACCGACCGCTCGGCTGCCCTCGAGGTCGGCCGGGTGGGCCACCGGGTCTTCCGGCGGCTGCGCGACTCGGCCGTGCCGACCTTCGCGTTCGTCAACGGTGCGGCGATGGGCGGCGGGGTCGAGATCGCCCTGCACTGCCACTACCGCACGCTGTCCTCCGGCGCGGCGGCGATCGCGCTGCCCGAGTGCTTCCTCGGCCTGGTGCCCGGATGGGGCGGCACCCAACTGCTGCCCAACCTGATCGGCGCCGACAAAGCGGTCACCGTGATCATCGAGAACCCGCTCAACACCAACCGGATGCTCAAGGCCAAGCAGGCCTTCGAGCTCGGCATCGCCGACGCGATGTTCGAGCCGGCCGACTTCCTCGCGCAGTCGCTGCTGTGGTCCGCCTCGGTCGTACGCGGTGAGGTGCGCGTCGAGCGGCCCGAGATCGACCGCGGCGAGGCCTGGGACGCGGCACTGGCCCGCGGCCGGGCCATCGCCGACGCCAAGCTGCACGGTGCCGCGCCGGCGCCGTACCTCGCGCTGGAGCTCATGGAGC